>CAZQJI010000073.1:0-9822 GCA_964593475.1 uncultured Bacteroidota bacterium
AAATAAAATCAAAAAGTCAAGCAAATTTTGAAAATCCCCGGCTTCCTCACTTCTTGATCCCCCAATATCAAAGACATCTTTAAACTTCATCATCTTAAAACACCTTTATTTTCCATCTCAACAGCACAATTCAAGCATTTTAAACCAAAAATCCATTTCGGCGAAGCAATCCATTCGGGAAACGAAAATAAACCTGCTAACATTCGCATTCTTTGTTAATTTTTTTAAAACTAAACAGGCGGAGAAAATCTTATCCACACATCATCCGACTTCTTGAGCCATCAAACTTTTAAACTTCAACTAAAACACTCCCAAACCTTACCCCCATCTCTCCTATCATCCTTTTAATCCTTTCAACATACCTTCTACTAAGCCCGCTTCTCCTCAAAATCCACCTGAATCTATCAAAATCAAGACCACGAACATCAACCCGGTTAAAATCAAAATATACCTTGCCAAACAAACTGATATAAATCATATCAAACAACGCCTTCTCAGAAGTTGCAATAAACAAACCATTATCAAGCTTAACATAATCAAAAAACAAATCCCTCTTTATCATCCTGTCCCGAAGGGATCGCTTCGCCGAGAGCAAGCACTGACTCATTAATTCTGAATTCACATATTATCGTTTCCCTTTTCTCCCATGCATCCAGTATTTCAATTCCAAATTCATCAGAGACATCACGTGCAAATTTAAAAACATCGTCTGTTTTTAATTTCCCTGAGATAGAAAAATCAAGATCATCTGAAAACCTCGGACTTCCATAGGCAAGCCTCAGAGCAGTCCCTCCCTTAAAAATCAAATTTTCACTCCACCTTCTTTTTGAGATCTCATTTAAAATTAAAATTTCCCAGAATTCCCTCGCCAGCCTTTCCCTGTCAACTTTAAGCCTCGCCGACATTTCGCCTAAAAACCTCTCATCAAGCATAGTTATATTTTCTCTATTTTTAAACAAAATTGTTAAAAAATCAGAAAATTCAAATTTTATCCATTAACCCATTCATAAATATTCCCAAATCCCCCTCTCTATTTATAGAGAGGGGGTTAGGGGGTGAGTATAGAGAGGGTCCAGGGGTGGGTTCCCCCCTCTCTAAAATTAGAGGGGAGCTGAGAAGGGAGGGCTTGGCGATATTAATTATTTCCTCAGGACCACTTTCCTAATTTTGACAAAATTGGCTATCAATAAGGAGCACTTAGCAGAATTGAAAATCTATATGTAGATAATATTTTCTAATACACAAATTCAACTTCTGCAGGCAAAGTTTTTACCCGAACATCTTCTGTGCTTAATTTAGAACCATTTACAATAACATAAGATGGTTTCTCACTTAGCGGGTTTTTGATAACAAGTCCCGGGATACGCCCTGAATTAACATATTGTGTTAAAGTTTCATCCCCACTCAAATTGACGAAAACTTCCTTTACTTTCTCTTGCTTATAAAGTTGCATTGTAAAATTTATCTTTCCAAAATAAGTTGGCATATCCTCAACCGCGATTTTATGACCTGACAAAATCCATCTTTTATTGATCCCTGCACCAACGACAAGTGATGAATCAAAATTTTCAAACACAAACATATTTCTGAAAGAATTTATAAATTCAGCCCCAACCCATGAATGTGGCATATCGCCAATAAAACCCGGATATTCAGGGTAGCTCCATACGACCTCAGCCCACATATTCCAGTTAAAAGGTCTCTGATGCTTGATGAAGAAATCAAGCATCTCATGGGCAATATCTTTACGCTCCAAGTAAATAAAAGTGTTGATTATCCGCAACTCATAAGGTGTATAATTTGACAATTGATTTGACTGGAAGGAATTTTTACGAGATGTGAAGAATTCGTAATACTTCCAAAATGTATTCAAGAGAAAGAGTTTCAAAGTGTCAGGGGTTTCCGGGTTTGCAAGGGCAAATGTAGGGATTAAGGCTATGGATGTTGATGTTGGGTCAAAATCACCAAGTTCAACACATCCGGGTATGAAATCAATCCCTTTGTTTTTTATCGCAAGTTCAATTGATCTGTAAAGATTTTTTCTGAATTCAAATTCCATTTCTTTCAAATAACGCAAGTATTCATTTTCTTTCAAAAAACCTTTATTCAACAGTTCCCCAACTACAAATTCGGCTGATTCAAGTCCGCACAAAGCCCAGAAATTATCCCAGTATGAATGCATGGGCTTAGCTGAGTATCCCTCATGGCTTATTGATTCCGTCAGAAGTCCATAATATGCTTTTTTATCCCCGGTTTGATATTCGGGTGTTTTTCTAAGGGAAGTCAGGAATTCTATATATTTAACCGCATCTTTTATGTTGTTAAATTTTTCCAGTATAAAAATGCTATCGTGTGTAAACTTATAGTACTGAGAAATTGAATATAAAAATTCACCGTTGCTATCATGTTCCGGAACCGGATCAGGACCACGATAATCAACAACGCATGGGACTTTACCATTGTCATATTGATATTTTGAATACCAATCAAGAAATCTCTTAACATAATCCGGAAGACCGAAGTAAAGAAGAGAATTAGCGATAATTGTCCCATCCCTGATCCATGACCTTTCATATGTTCTTGAGCCAGGTTGTAGAGCCGGGCTATCAGCATTTATGAGTATATATGCGAGATTACTTTTCAGCGTGTTGAGAAGTTTTTCATCCGGTATATCAATTTTCACTCTGTTAAGTAAATTCTCCCACAGGTTAACCACTTTTTCAAGTTCATTTTCAAATTTTATCCCTTTAAATCTGGTATAATTAAAATTCCGAGCGTTGTGCAGGGGTATTATGAGGCAGAAATCCTTTTCTTCGTTTCCCTTCAAATTAAATTGATATTCAATTGCGCCGGATGCGTAGCCGAAGTGATCTTTAACATTTCTATATTCCGGGAGAACACCCCTGCAAATAAAGTTAACTATCTCGCCGTGATCAAACTCTGAGAAACCAAAGTCGTCAGGTTTAGATAGAGGGATAATTCTTTTATCATCATTTATAATAATTTCACTGTCATCACTGAAAATATTTTTTATCTGTGATACACCACCTGTGATATTAAGTTGTTGCCAGGGCGGTAGGACCTGGAATGGTCTGATGGCTATAAAAAGTTTTCCTTTTAAATTTGATTTCAAAAAATTTTTTATCTTATAGCGCACGATTATAAATGATGAATCTGGATAGCCGGAGACGAAACTTTTTATTTCAAGTTCAAACAGATTGGACAGCCAGATGACAGATGGTATTGGCAAATAACCTTTTTCAAGTTGATGATAAATTTTCACATCAGCCCATGTGAAAAGATTGTTATTTACGAAAACAAAAGGTTCAAGTGTAAAGCCAAGTTTATCAACCTCAATTGCTCCTGTTTCTGAAACAAGTACTTCTTTTTTATCATCGGGTAATCCGATTACTGTCCAGTAAACTTGTTTATTTCGGAAGTGTTTCGGGAAATAACCATACGGATAATCAGAAGCGATATTTTTAAAGAAGTCGTTTATTGATGCTGAAAACTGAACATTTTGAGGAGCGATTTCATGTATCTGGAATTTTCCGGTTGGTGAATTTAAAAGCTGAATTTTAAAAAATCTTGCTTCGCAATTATTAAGGTAAATGTAATTTCTTCCACCAATGCCATTTTCAATCTTGTAAACGCTTGTCCACACCTTCCCATCATTTGATATCAAAATTTCATATTTTCTGGCGTAATTTTCTCTATCAAAGTCAATAACAAAGCCACCAAGTTCCTTCTCGGATTTAAAATCAATTAAAATATATGGTGAACTCTCTTTTGCTTCCCAAAATGTTTCTGGATTTTTATCAAAAGAAAATTTTGAGTTCCCGGATGAAGCAGAAAAATCAAAGGTTGAAACCTCCTGTCTTATTGAGTCAGGTTCAAGTTCATCAATTGTAAGTTCATCAATCCAGATTGAGCCCTTACCACCCGTTGATGAAGATATTATTATCTCAATGTAGCCAACCTCATCAATTTGCCCTCCTCCTTTGGGACCCCAAGCAAAAGTGATATGTCTTTTTTTAATTTTAATTTGCGTCCAGTTTTGCGGGAAATTGAAGTTTCTTTGATTTAACCACCAAACATTTTCACCTGTAGAATCAATTAATTTAAACTCAAAATTATTGGGCGAAGATTCGCCTTTTAAGTATAGAACAAACTGATAATTATCCGGAAGATGTAAATTAACCTTTTTCCTTATCCCGCAGTATCCTGAACCAAGTTTAAATTCAAAATCAATGCGAATGCATTTATTTTTTATACCATTGTCTTGATAAACATTGATGCTTGTTCCTTCGCTTTCTACTTTCTCCCAACCTGAGATATTTTCAAAGTTATCAACTAAAATTGAACGATATGAATTTATCGGTGTTTGCCCTAATGTTATATTTAAAAGTAAAAGCAAGGTTAAAAATATTTGCGTCATAACTTTATTACTTTTGATTTTCTCGGCTCAATATAAATTTTTAGTTTTTTCTCTTCGTCCTTATCAATTCTGACAGTTATTTCGGCTTCCCTTTCAGTTTCGTGATAATTCGCGACAAAAAGATAATGTTCATCATATAGCTTAAACAATGAGGCGTGGATATCGTCCGGCGCGCAAATTATTTTGGGTTTGATCCCCGCTATGTTAAGAATTTTTCTGATGATTTTTATCTGGTAATCATACCGCTGGTTTATTCCGAAACCGAGAAAAACGAAGTTGTTTCCCCTAATTTTTTTAACAAAGCCGGCGATCTCGTTTTTAAATTTTGCGATGATTTTGACCCCGTTATTTTCAAGATTTTTGAATTTAACTGTTGCTATCCTGCTGAAAACCGGGATATCGTTAAACAACTCATCATCCATGATATTGCCCATATCAATGAACTTATAATAATCATCGGTTTGTGGGTAAAATTTTTCAATCCGCTCAATGCCAAGCGTAGTTTGAAATATATCTGTTTTAATTCCCTTCAGATTTTTATCCGGAATATCATAAAAGAGGATCAAACTCTTTTTGCTCAAGCCGGATGTCGTAATGAAATTTACAAGCTTATTTTGTGTTTCCTCGTCCATCCAATCAAAGGCAAAAAGAAACAAATTGTCAACAGAGCTTATGTCATCTTTTTCAATGTCAATAAATTTGAAATTAACATTTGCGATCGTTAAAAGTCGTAAAATCCCATCATGGAAATAAAGATTTCTTACTGTCTCAATCTCATCTATGAACTCGCCTTTGAGAAACATTGTTGAGAAATAAGGTTTATAAATTCCGACGCATATATCGTAAACTTTCGTAAATTCACCTGATTTTGTCCGTTCATCTTTTTTCCTGAAATTAAACGGAAGGTTGTTTGCGATCTCCTTGATTGTTCGGAAACTTTGTTTTATATCTCCGTTCCATGATATCGGGGACTGCCAGTCGTGCCACATGCCATAAACTCCGACATTTTCGTAATTGAGTCCACCGGCAAACATATAGAAATTAACCCCAGCAAGGCCATGTGCAAAGCAAGTATTTGTTAAAAGTTCAACATCTGAGGGATAAATTTTGGGTCTATCATAAATGAAACCAGCTTGAAGTTCCATAGAGATAACGGGGTTGCCATCGTTTGAAAATGTTTTGAGTATTTCAATTGCCGTTATAACATCGTGAAAGTTATCATAATCAATTCTTTTCGGATAAAAATCGCCAGATAGTATTGTATCTGGGCTTGAAAAATGTTCAAATTTTACCGCGGTCAAAATTGCGTCAAATGCTCTTCCTCTATCGTGATAATCTTCAAACTGTGCAACATTTACAACAAATGGGACTTCAACTCCAAATTCAAGGGCAAAACTTTTCAAAGTATTGAAATAATCAGCAAAAGCTTTTGAATGCATTTTTTCAAAAGAAATGAGCATCTCAAAGTTTTCGTTAATCCCATCAACCTTACATGATAAATCAGGTTGATTGAAATTTAAAGGTTGTTTTTCAAGCCAATTCAGAACACCGATTTCGTTGCAAAGCTGGAAAAGTATTATGTTTCCGTTTTTCGTTAATTGAAAATTTTTTATTGAGTTGATCAAATTTTCATACCATCCCTTAACATAGTTTAGAAATACCGGGTCATCATACTGGATTAAGTGCGGTATTCGTGGCGAAAGATGTTTTATGTTCTTCTTTTCAACAAGCCAAACTGGCAAGCCGTCAAAGATAAGTTCAGCGTTGAAATAAGGTCCAATTCTCGCGATGAAAAATAAATCGTGCTTTTTTACAAGCTCAATAAATTTGACAATGTTTCTTTCTCTCAAAGTTTCACCCGTAAAATCAAATTTATTTTCCTCTGGTTCGTGCCAGATCCAGGGTATATATGAACTTATACAGTTCAATCCAGCTTCTTTTGCTTTTACGATTCTGTCTTCCCATTGCTCAAACGGGATTCTGAAATAGTGAATTTCACCTGAATATATAAAGATTGGTTCTCCATTGATGTAAATCAGGTTGTTTTTAAGTTCAATCTTCATCAGCAAGCACCCTCACTTTATTTTAGAACTATCATTTTTCTTGTTGCTGAAAAAATATGATTATCTTTTTTGCTCACATAAAACAGCTGATAGATATAAACGCCGCTTGATAAAGCGATTGAGTTCAGGGGAACGACATATTTACCTTTTGGCAATTCTGATTTTAAAATTGTGTCAATCTTTTGGCTTGTGATATTAAAAAGGTTAATGTAGACATATCCATCTTCCGGGATAGTGAAAGGGATCAGTGTATTTGAATTAAACGGGTTAGGGAAATTTTGACCGAGTTCAAACTCTAAATTTTCGTTTTCATCGTTTACATCGTTTAGAGTTGAATCAAGCCATCCACCGGAGAAGCCCGCTTTTCTCAAACCTTCAATTATATATGGATTTTTTCTCGTATATTTCCAAATCAATCCCGTTCTATAATTTTCAATCATCAAAAGAATCGGTCCCTGATCAATGCCGATATAATCCGAAGCGATCCAGTTGTTTGAAAGATTGTAAGCATCTTTAAAACCGTATTCACCCCAGAGGAAATTATCACCGACGAAAATTGAATCATACATAAATCTAAGCGTTGGTATACAAATCTCCGGTGCAAAAGGCACAGAACCGCCCGGAGCTGTTGGCGCAATTGTTCCGTTATCGTCCCAGGGTCCACCAGAAGCACCATGAGCTCTGTAACCCCACGGGTCATCGCTTGCTGTTAATCCCCACGAGAGAGCATGATACCCTTTAAATTTATTTGGATTAACTATGCAATATGCCCTGTTTGCATAAGTAGCCCGCTTTGAATTTTCAAAGTAATCAATACCCTTTGAGCGCATAAACTCATCCTGTATGCCTCTGAAATCAATCCAGACGTGCGTGTATTGGTGACCGAATAATGGGGGAAAGTTAAGAAAGAGATAACCCATAAAAGGTCTCCATTGCAACGGATAATCTTTTGTAAAAACATCCCAGGCGTTTGGATTCGTTGTCGGTTTCGTTGGGGAGCCAAGTGCAAGTATGTATAAACCCATCATTTCATTATACCCGTGCCATGATTCATCTTTGGGTCTATCGCCAAGTTCAGGTTTCCAATAAGTTGATATTCCACCTTCAGAAGTTGTTGCCCAGGCGAAATCAACCCGGAAATAAATAGAATCAGCAAGTGCTCTTATCTCGGTTTCAACAGAATCGTCTCTATCAAAATATTCCCTGCAAAACAAAATTCCGTGGAGCAATAATTGAGTATCAACCGTTGAAAGTTCAACATTTGCATCATATCTTAATCCGGAATAAAAGTCAAGGAAATGATAGAACCAGCCCTTATAACCGGTAGTCCCATAAATGCCTTTACCCTGAGGTCCATTCCAGAGCCATCGCAATGTTTTTAAGACACGAATCTTCGCACTATCTCTATGGATCCATCCCCTTTCAATGCCGACTGCATAAGCTGTTAATCCAAAACCAATAGCTGCAATGCTACAATGTCTGGATGGACCCGATGGAGTTATACGATCTGAAACCATCCCATTTTCAGGATTTGTAGCGTGGAGAAAATATCTGAATGTAAATTCCTGAACCATATCAAGAAATTCTTCATCGCTCATTTTATAAGGTTTAGCTGAAACAGTGTCAGAGTGATAACCTTCCAAGTTTTGATAATCAACGCCAGCGACAAAATAAAAGAAAAGGGAATCATTCGTTGCTCTTTGGTCAATGAATTCGGTTTTTGTAAGCAAATTCATGTTAACCGCTACGAAATTAACACGATCTTTTGAGCGATAAACTCTATATCCTTTGACATTGCTTGAGTTTATTTTATCCCATTGGAGAAAGACCTTACCATCAAGGGGTTTTACTCTCAAATTTTGTGGAGCTGGAAGCTGTGAAAAAGTTTCCTTTGTTAAAAACAAAAGCAAGAACAAAAATGGAAAACATCTTTTATACATCTTCATTTGAGTTTTTGTTTTTACTCTTTTAAACTTCCCGCCATTATGCCTTGAATATAGTATTTTTGAGCGATTGAGAAGACAATTAATGTCGGAAGAACAGTTACAACAGAGCCAGCCATCATCAATTCCACATCTTGAGAATGTTCACCCATTAAATTTGCAATTGCAACCGGGAGTGTATACATAGAGTTATCGGTCATGATGATAAGTGGCCAAAGGAAGTCATTCCATACACCGATAAAGGTGAAAAGACCAAGTGTGACAAGCGCAGGTTTGCAAAGTGGCAATATAATTTTAAGATAAATTTGAAACTCGCCTGCCCCATCCATCCTTGCCGATTCTATCAAGCTATCAGGGATGGTAAGGGCAAATTGCCTTATCATAAAAATTCCAAACACAGATGTCATCCCCGGGATTATCACACCAAGATAGGTATTCACAAGTCCGAGGTTTTTCAGCATAAGGAAAAGCGGAAGCATTGTAACTTGACCCGGGATAACCATAAGTGAAAGCAAGAAGTTAAATAATTTATCCCGCCCTTTAAAGCGAAATTTAGCAAAAGCATAACCAGCAAGGGAGTTAAATAAAAGAGATACAAAAGTTGCACATACGGAGATTATCAAGCTGTTGGCGAAATAGCGTGCAAGATTCAGACGTGAAAAAACTTCAGAGTAATTGTCAAGCGTGAAATTTTCCGGGATTAATTTTATTGGGATTGAGCTTGCTTCACCCGGGCTCATAAAAGATGCTGATAACATCCAAATCAACGGGAAAAGAGTTACAATTCCAGTTAAAAGTAGAAACAAATTCAAAATTATTTTTGTAAAAAATTTCATATGTAAGTATAACCTCTTTTTTGCAGCCTAAGCTGGATAATGGAGAATACAAGGATGATGAAAAAGAGTGAAAAGGCTATTGTTGTTGAGTATCCCATGTTCCACCATTTGAACCCATGTTGATACATGAGCAAGACAATGCTAAGTGTTGAATTTAAAGGACCACCTTGAGTCATCACATATGGCTCGGCAAACAATTGGAAATAGCCGATCATAGTTGTCAAGCTCACAAATAATGTTGTTGGCGCAAGCATTGGCAAAGTTATATTTTTGAATTGTTGAAAAGCAGATGCGCCATCAATTTTAGCAGCTTCGTATAGTTCCTCAGGTATATTTTGCAGCCCGGCGAGGAAAATGAGCATATTATAACCGAAATTTTTCCATATAGCCAGAATTATAATCGCAGGCATGGCAAATTTCGGATCGCCAAGCCAGTTTACCGGGTTTATACCAATTAAATTAAGAAATTGATTAATCGGTCCAAATCTGGGGTGATATAGATATCTCCAAACAATTGAAACCGCAACAAGTGTTGTAACAAC
>CAZQJI010000074.1:0-9217 GCA_964593475.1 uncultured Bacteroidota bacterium
TCAACAACTAGTGTGAATCGAACCTGTGAGGGATTGAAACATATACCTTTCGGTTTTTGCTTTTTCTTTGAACTCTTGTGTGAATCGAACCTGTGAGGGATTGAAACAATGAAGCAAATCATTCTCCTTTATTTCCATTGCCACTTGTGTGAATCGAACCTGTGAGGGATTGAAACTGAACAACAACAAATATATCTCCTTCGTTTAGTTTGGTGTGAATCGAACCTGTGAGGGATTGAAACTTGGATGTAACTTATACCCTAGCACCTCTCCCCCAAAGTGTGAATCGAACCTGTGAGGGATTGAAACGTAATCTTGCGAGTTTAAAATCAAATCATACAAATTGTGTGAATCGAACCTGTGAGGGATTGAAACAAAATTTGGAAACTTAACAAATCAAATCCCGCGAAAATGGGGGAAAAATTTGTATTCCCTTCCTTTGCAAGAGAATGAAATTATTTTTAAATTCTATCTTGGTGAAATTCTTAAAATCAAGGGTATTGTATCAATGCCTGAATTCAGGCAAAACAGAGCAACAAAAAATTGGGTTATTGTTGCAACTGAAAGGTCAAAAAGACCGCATGATTTCATCACCGAGGAAGAAATAAAGCAACTTCCCGAATTTGATCCAAGGTGTCCTTTCTGTCCAAGTAATGAACATATGACACCACCGGAGGTCTTAAGGGTTGAAAAGGATGGAAGCTGGTATATAAGGGTTGTGCCAAATAAGTATTCCGCACTTGTTCCGGATGTTGATTTGAAGAGGGAAACAAAATTTCAATTTTTCAGAAAGATCACGGGTTATGGTTTTCATTATGTTATAATTGAATCGCCAAAGCATAATTTAACCATTGCAACGATGGAACCTGAAGAGGTATGTGAAATTTTCAAGACATATTTGAAACTTTACAAAAAATTCATGTCCGAACGAAATCTTAACACCGTAATAATTTTCAGAAACAACGGTAAAAGAGCTGGAACTTCGCTTGAACATCCACACTCACAATTAATAGCAAGTCCAATCGTCCCGACTCACATCAGACATTTGCTTGAAGAAGCAACAAGATACTATGATGATCACGGTAGCTGTGTTTTCTGCGATATGATAAAAATTGAGTCCTATTCAGGTGAAAGGGTTGTTTATGAAGATGATGATTTTATAGTTATTGAGCCGTTTGCTTCTATTTCTCCGTTTGAAACGTGGGTTATGCCAAAAAAACATAACGCTTGTTTTGGAAATATAGCAGAAGATGAGGCGTGTAAAATTGCAATTGTTGTCCGTCTCATTTTGAAGCAACTTTATGATAAACTTAACAATCCTGACTATAACTATGTGATTCATTCATCGCCTTTTAAAGATGCAAATGAGGAATTTTATCACTGGTATATTCAAATTTTGCCACGTCTTACAATTCCAGCCGGCTTTGAACTTGGTTCGGGAGTTTATATAACAACTGCTTTACCGGAGGAAACAGCGAAATTTTTAAAAATAAACAGGGGCGAAAATTAAATGCGACTTGAACCATGTCCACATTGCGGTAAATTTGGAACATTGCACAGATCAAGATCACGAACTTTCTATGAACGAGCTGTTAAGTTCTTTTTGCCGTATAAAATTTACAGATGCAGTGAATGCGGATGGAGAGGATTTAGATACATCGGGTGGACAGAAAAGTTGTTCGGAAGTGAGCCGAAAGCGAGGAGAAAAGTAGCAAAATGGAAAATTTATACTTTTGTTTTAATTATCCTTGCCCTTGTGTTTTTGTCATATCGTTATTTTGAAAAAATCGGGACAACGCTTGCGCCAATTGTGAAAGAAATTTTGCAAAGGTAAATTATGAGCGAAACATTAAATGTTAATTTTGTTAAGTCAAAAAGAGAACTTGCAATTGAACTCGGTTTGACATCCGAGGAGTATGATAGGATAATTGAACTCATCGGCAGAGAACCCACCTTTGAGGAACTCGGGATGTTCAGCGTTATGTGGAGTGAGCATTGTAGTTATAAAAATTCAATCGCTGTTTTGAAAACTTTGCCGAGAAGTGGCGGGAGATTGCTTGTTTCAGCTGGTGAAGAAAACGCCGGGCTTGTTGACATTGGTGATGGACTCGCGGTTGCGTTTAAGATTGAATCACATAATCATCCGTCGGCGATTGAGCCATATCAAGGTGCAGCTACCGGGGTTGGTGGAATTTTGCGTGATATATTTACCATGGGTGCAAGACCAATTGCGATTCTTGATTCATTAAGATTTGGTGATCTTTCAAACCCCCGTGTTAAGTATATTTTCAACGGCGTTGTTCGCGGAATTGCAGATTACGGAAATAGCTTCGGATGCCCGACCGTTGCTGGTGAAGTTTATTTTGATAAAAGTTATAATCAGAATCCACTTGTAAATGCAATGGCGGTTGGAATTGTAAAACATAATGAAATAGTTCGTGCTGTTGCTAAAGGAGCCGGGAATCCCGTTTTAATTGTCGGTTCAAGCACCGGAAGAGATGGGATTCATGGTGCAACATTTGCTTCCGAAGAAATAAACGAGGAATCTGAATCAAAAAGACCTTCAGTTCAGGTTGGCGATCCATTTACGGAAAAATTACTTCTTGAAGCGACGCTTGAAGCTATAAAGACGGGGCATATAGTCGGGATTCAGGATATGGGAGCAGCTGGTATAACTTGCTCAACAAGTGAAATGAGCGCGCGGGGTAAAAGTGGAATGGAAATTGACCTTGATCTTGTGCCGGTGCGTGAAAGGGGGATGACAGCGTATGAAATTTTGCTTTCGGAATCTCAGGAGAGAATGTTGATGGTCGTTGAGAAAGGATTTGAAGATGAGATAATTGAAATTTTCAAAAAATGGGATTTGAACGCAGTTGTTATAGGTTATGTCACTGATGATGGGATTTTGAAAATTAAAAAAGATGGGAAGATAGTTGTAAATATACCCGCTGATTCGCTTGTTGTTGGCGGAGGTGCTCCTGTTTATTATAGAGAAGCAAAAGAGCCGGAGTATTTGAAAGAAGCCAGAAATTTTAACCCTTATGATTTGCCTGAACCGGAAAATTTAAGCGAGATCTTTTTAAAGTTAATTTCTTCGCCAAACATTGCAAGTAAGGAGTGGGTTTATCAGCAATACGATATGATGGTTGGGACGAACACAGTCGTTTTGCCCGGTGGTGATGCTTCTGTTATAAGGATAAAGGGGACAAATAAAGCAATTTCAGTTAAGACAGATTGCAACGCAAGATATGTTTATCTGAATCCATACCGTGGGACTATGATAGCGGTTGCTGAATCCGCAAGAAATGTTGTTTGCACCGGTGCTGAACCTGTTGCAATTACAAATTGTCTTAACTTTGGAAATCCGTATAAACCCGAGATATTCTGGCAGTTTAAAGAGGCAGTTCGTGGTATGGGGGATGCGTGTAGATTTTTTAATACTCCCGTGACCGGTGGAAATGTCAGCTTTTATAATGAAAGTCCAGAAGGAGCTGTTTATCCGACGCCGGTTATTGGAATGCTTGGACTGATTGAAGATTTGAGGTATATTACAAGCGCAAATTTTAAATCACCGGGTGATTTGATAATTCTTCTTGGAAAAAATACTGATGAAATTGGTGGGAGTGAATATCTCGCTTGGATTTACGGTGAAATCAAAGGGGATGCCCCGGAAATTGATCTTGAGCTTGAAAAAGCCGTTCAAAAAACTTGTCTTGATGGAATTAAACAAGGTTTGATAAAATCCGCTCACGATGTCTCAGACGGAGGGATTGCCGTTGCGCTTGCAGAATGCTGTATAATTGATAAAGAAAATTTACTTGGTTGCGAAGTTGAGCTTAAAGATAAAATTCGCCCTGATTTTTTACTTTTCGGTGAAGGTCAATCAAGAATAATTGTCACAGTTGGGGAAAAGGATTTAGGTGAGTTTGAAAAAATTTGCAGGAAAAATCAAATTCCTTTCTCGGTTATAGGCGTTGTAACATCGGAGAAAAAATTTAAAATCAATGATTTAATTGAGGTTGACATTGAAAAAATCGCCGATGTTTATTACAACACGATAAGGAGAATTATGGAGAGGATATAAAAAGGAGTTGTGGGCCCTGGAGGACTCGAACCTCCGACCCGCTGATTATGAGTCAGCTGCTCTGACCAACTGAGCTAAGGGCCCGAATTCACTATAAATTTAAAAAACGGGAACAAAAAAGTCAAGAAAATAGATGAACCAGAAACTGCGTTCAATTGAGTGGACGGGGAACAGGGTTAAAATGATTGACCAGACGAAATTGCCACTTGAGCTTGAATTTATTGAAACGGATGATTTTCTGGTTGTTGCGGATGCGATAAAAAAATTAAAAGTTCGTGGTGCACCTGCGATTGGGATTGCAGCTGGATTCGGGATTTATCTCGGGGTGAAAAATTTTGAAGGTGATGACAAAGAAAAATTTAAAAATCTTTTTGAGGATGTGTGCAAAGTTTTCGCTCAAACTCGTCCGACGGCAGTTAATCTTTTCTGGGCGATTGACAGAATGAAAAAAGTATTTTACGCTAACATCAACCTCGGGATAGAAGATTTGAAAAGAAGATTGCTTGGGGAAGCGCTTGCTATTCAGAATGACGATATACAAATGTGTAGGTCAATTGGATTACATGGTTCAAAATTAATTCCAGATGAAGCAAACATCTTAACGCACTGCAACACGGGATGGCTTGCCACCGGTGATTATGGAACCGCTCTTGGAATAATCTACACCGCTTTTGAGCAGGGCAAAAAAATCAGAGTTTATGTTGATGAGACAAGACCCCTTCTTCAAGGTGCTCGTCTGACCACATGGGAATTGATGCAAAGGGGAATTGAAACGATTTTGATAACTGATAATATGGCTGCATATCTTATGAAACTTGGGAAAATTGATTGTGTGATAGTTGGTGCGGATAGAATTGCATCAAATGGCGATACCGCAAATAAAATTGGAACTTACAATCTTGCTATAATTTCAAAATTTCACAATATACCATTTTATGTCGCTGCCCCAACATCTTCAATTGATTTTAACATAAAAACAGGTGATGAAATACCGATTGAGGAGAGGGGTTCAAATGAAATAGTTGAGATAATGGGAAGAAGAATAGCGCCTGAAGGTGTTAAGACATTCTCACCTGCTTTTGATGTGACACCGAATGAATTGATAACGGCGATTGTTACCGAGGTCGGGGTTGTTTATCCACCATTTTATGAAAACCTCAAAAAAATCAAAGAAAGCGTAAAATTGCGCGATTAAATGCTCACCAAAACCGAAGCGGTTGTTTTAAAAGCGATGAAATATAGAGAAACAAGTAAGATAGTTACGCTTTACACAAAGAAATTCGGCAAGTTAAATGTAATCGCAAAAGGTGCGATGCTTACGACAAGTAAATTCGGTGCTTCACTTGAGCCGATGTCCTACATCCTTGCGGTGCTTTATAAGAAGGAGACGCGGGAACTTCAATTTCTTTCGCAGGCAGATATTGTTAAGCCATTTCTTCAGATTTATTCCGATTATACCAAGATGACCATCGGGCTTTCAATTTGTGAAACGATTTATAAGTTGATAAAGTTTGAGGAGGAAAATCAAAAAATTTTCAATCTTCTTGTTGGCGTGCTTGATAAGTTAAACGAAGCAAAGAGAAACGAAATCAATTTGCTATGGTTTTTTACAGTTCATCTGCTTGAAGAAATTGGTTTCAGAATAAATTTTGTCAGTTGTGTTTCATGTGGAGAGAAATTTACAGATAAAAATTTGCCTCAAAAAATTGCCTTTTTAAATGACAAGGGTGGATTTTTGTGTTCAAAGTGTCAGAAGGAAACAACGGGTTTTGAAACATATTCAATTGCAACCTTCAAAAGTTTGTTCTGGATTGAACGGGCAAAACTTGATAATGTAACAAACTTGAAAATACCCCGTAATGTAAATTTTGAAATTCAAAATTTGCTGTTTGGTTATATTAAGGCGCACATTGAAGATGAAATTGATTTGAAATCGCTTGAAATTTATCATAAATTAAAATGAAACAAAGTCAGGTCAAAACCTGTTATATTTTATTGAACCGATTGAAAATTAAAAAACAAATTTCAGCGGAGGAAGACTAACCATGACGAAAAAGCAGTTAGTTGGAGCAATTGCACTTGTTCTTGCCGGGATGTTATTTGGGATTATTCTTGTATCAGGATTAAATGCTGTAAAACCGACAATAGCGGTTGATATTCCAGTCATTGGTTCGCAGGACAAGCCGACGAACACAAAATTTGACATACTTTCAACTCAAAATGCTTTCGTTCAAGTTGCAAAAGAGGTTGTTCCAACTGTTGTTTCAATTAAAGTGGTTACAAAAAGTGAGGGTCGGGAACGTCCTTTTGATTTCTTCCATTTCTTTGGACCAGATTTTGAATTTAAAATTCCTGAGCCAAGCCCGCAGGAGGGGATGGGTTCAGGGGTTATCATAACAAAAGATGGTTATATCCTCACAAATAACCATGTTGTTGAGGGCGGAGAAAAAGGAAGCATAACTGTTACGCTCTGGGATGGACGGGAATTTAAAGCAAAACTTGTCGGAAGAGATAAGCTTACTGACCTTGCAGTTGTAAAAATTGATGCAAATGATTTACCAGTTGCTCGCTTTGGAAATTCAGATGAATTGCAGGTTGGACAATGGGTTCTTGCTGTTGGAAATCCGCTTGGATTGAACCTGACTGTGACAGCAGGGATCGTAAGTGCTTTGAGCAGAAACATCGGGATAATCAGGGATTCTTATGGAGTTGAAAATTTCATTCAAACAGATGCGGCGATAAATCCGGGGAATAGTGGAGGTCCGCTTGTGAATTTGAACGGGGAAGTCGTCGGTATAAACACTGCTATAGCTTCAAGAACCGGATATTATCAGGGTTATGGATTTGCAATTCCGATAAATCTTGCGAGGAAAGTTGCAGAGGATATAATCAAATATGGTAAGGTTCGCAGGGGTGTTCTCGGTGTTCAGATTTCACAGCTTGATGAGGCAACGGCAAAAGGTCTCGGGCTTGATAAGCCAAAGGGAATCCTTGTTCAGGATGTCATCTCTGGAAGTGCAGCCGAAGAGGCTGGAATAAAAGCTGGAGATGTGATACTTGAATGTGATGGTAAGGAAGTTAACAGACCGGGAGAGTTGCAGGAGATAATCGCAAGGAAAAGACCGGGTGATAAAGTAAGTTTGAAAATTTATCGGGATGGAAAAACGCTTCAATTGACCGCGACTTTGAAACCGAGAAAAGAGGATGAAGAAGTAGCAAAAGCCGAGGATAGTGAACCACCAGCAAAGGAGATTGAACCAGGAGTTGTAAGCTTTGACAAGCTCGGGATCACGGTTGCAAATCTTGATGAGGAAGCAAGAAGCAAATATAAAGTTAAAAACGGTGTTATAATCACGAAAGTTGAAGCGTTTTCAGAAGCTTATGACAAAGATATAAGAGAAAATGACATAATAATTGAGGCTGATAGAAAGCCGGTAAGGAGTGTTGATGATTTGAAGAAAATTGTTCAGAGCCATAAATCTGGGGATGTGATTCTGTTAAGAATTAAAGCACGCGATGGAAATAATAGGTATGTTGGTTTGAGGATACCATAAAGATTAAGGGCGTGGTTTCAACCACGCCCTTTTTATTTTAACCTTTGATATTTCCAATTGGTCTTAAAGCAGCAACTTTTCTTGAAATTCCCGCTCTATCAACTGCCTCAACGACATCGGAAATGTTTTTATAAGCAGCTCCAGCTTCTTCAACGAGTCCGGATTTTGAAGCAGCTCTTACATAAATTCCTCTCTCTTCCATCTGTTTTACAAGTTGATTATAGTTTATCTCCTTCTTTGCTTTATGCCTGCTCATAGTTCTACCACTGCCGTGACAGGTTGAGCCAAATGTTTCCTCCATTGCTCTTTTCGTTCCAACGAGAAGATAAGACCCGGTTTCCATTGAACCACCAATTATAACTGGCTGACCTATGTCACGGTAGATTTCGGCAAGTTCGCTATGTCCCGGACCAAATGAACGGGTTGAACCTTTTCTATGGACGAGAACTTTTTTTATTTTTCCATCAATCTCATATTCTTCAGCTTTTGCTATATTGTGAGCGACATCGTAAACAAGGTGCATCCCGAGATCTTCAGCTGACTTTTTGAAAATCTTTTCAAACGCCTCTCTTACTCTGTGAAGTATTACCTGTCTATTGGCAAAAGCCATATTTGCGGCACATAACATCGCAGAATAATAATCTCTTCCCTCAGGCGAATCAATCGGAGCGCATGCGAGCTCTTTATCAAGCAAAGGTATCCCATATCTTCTCATAGCGTCAAGAAAAACTTTCAAATAATCGGTTGCAATTTGATGTCCAAAACCCCGTGAACCGCAGTGTATCATCACAACAATTTGACCTTCCTGCTCAATTCCGAAAGCATTTGCGACATTTTGATCAAAAATTCTATCAACAACTTGAATTTCAAGGTAGTGATTTCCTGAGCCAAGGGTTCCAAGTTGATCAATTCCTCTTTCCCTTGCTTTTTTGCTAACTTTTGATGGGTCTGCTCCTTTAATTGCACCGTGTTCTTCAATTCTTTCAAGGTCCTCCTCCCATCCGTAACCGTGTTCAACGCACCAGCGTGCGCCCTTTACCATAACTTCGTCAAATTGTGAATTTGATAACTTAACAAATCCAGTTGCACCCACTCCAGTTGGAACTGTTTGAAAAAGCAAATCAACGAGCTCTCTCAACTTTGGTTTAGCTTCCTCTATTGTGAGATTTGTCCTGACAAGACGCATTCCGCAGTTGATGTCAAAACCGATTCCACCCGGAGAGATGACACCATCTTCAAAGTCAAAAGCAGCAACTCCACCAATTGGAAATCCATATCCCCAGTGTCCGTCGGGCATGCAAAGCGCATATTTCTGGATTCCCGGAAGGCAGGCGACATTTGTCACCTGCTCAAATACGCCTTCATCCATTGAATCAAGAAGTTGTTTTGTGGCGTAAATTCTCGCTGGAACACGCATTCCTTTTTTATATGTTTCAGGAATTTCCCAGATTACTTCCGATATTCTTTTAATTTCTTTTGGTGCTGGCATATTTCACAGGGGATTTTATTTTTGAGCGTTAATAATTTACTAAAAATTTTGAGGTTATGCCAAATGTAAATTGGAATGATTTTACATCGC
>CAZQJI010000075.1:0-9057 GCA_964593475.1 uncultured Bacteroidota bacterium
AAAAACAAAATCTTAAGAAACATATATGAAAAACGAAGCAATTGAAAATGTTTTCAGGATCATCAAGGAGAACAAAATTAAAATGGTTGATTTAAAGTTTATGGATTTTCCGGGACAATGGCAACATTTCAGCGTTCCAGTTCATGAGTTAACAGAAGATTCTTTTGAAGAGGGATTTGGATTTGATGGCTCAAGCATACGAGGCTGGAAGAGCATAAATGAAAGTGATATGCTTGTCATACCGGACCCGACAACTGCTTTTATTGACCCGTTTATAGAAGTTCCGACTATAAGTTTAATATGCGATGTTTATGACCCGGTGACGAAGGAAAGATATGAAAGATGTCCTCGTTACATTGCTCAAAAAGCCGAGGCATATCTGAAATCAACTGGCATAGCAGACACAGCTTATTTTGGTCCAGAGGCAGAGTTTTTTATATTTGACGATGTTCGTTTTGATCAAAATTCGCACGAAGGATATTATTACATTGATTCAATTGAGGGGCAATGGAACTCCGGGCGAGATGAAAAACCAAACCTCGCTTACAAGCCAAGATATAAAGAGGGTTATTTCCCGGTTCCGCCGACTGATTCTTTAAATGATATAAGAAATGAAATGGTTCTCATAATGGAACGGTGTGGTCTTCAAATTGAAGCACAGCATCACGAGGTCGCAACAGGTGGGCAGTGTGAGATTGATTTTAGATTTGCTCCACTTGTGAGGTGTGCAGACAATCTTTTGATATTCAAATACATTGTTAAGAATGTTGCACGTAAACACGGAAAGACGGCGACATTTATGCCAAAACCTTTATTTGGTGATAACGGCTCGGGTATGCACTGTCATCAAAGCTTATGGAAAAATGGACAACCGCTTTTTTATGGCAATGGTTATGCGAATTTGAGCGAAATTGCCCTGTATTACATCGGCGGGATTTTAAAGCATGCCCCGGCTCTTTGTGCATTCACAAATCCAACGACGAACTCATATAAACGCCTTGTCCCGGGATTTGAAGCCCCTGTTAACCTTGCTTATTCACAGCGAAATAGGAGTGCCGCAATTCGCATCCCTGTTTACTCATCAAGTCCAAAAGCAAAAAGAATTGAAGTTAGATTTCCCGATGGCTCCTGTAATCCATATCTTGCTTTTTCTGCTATGCTTATGGCTGGAATTGATGGAATTATAAACAAGATTGACCCCGGCGAACCTCTTGACAAAGACATTTATTCATTGCCTCCCGAAGAATTGAAAAATATACCGTCAACACCCGGCTCGCTTGAAGAAGCATTAAGAGCACTTGAAAAAGATCACGATTTCCTGTTAAGGGGCGATGTCTTCACAGAAGATGTGATAGAAGCGTGGATAAAATATAAATGGGAAAGAGAGGTTAACCCAATGAGAATGCGCCCGCATCCTTATGAATTTATGCTTTATTTTGATGTTTGAGCGAGATTTTTAAGTTTTTCAAGGTTCAAAATCAAAATTTTTCTGCCTTTTACTTCAATTAATCCGTCGTCTTGAAGTTTTCTCAAAGCCCTTGAAAGCGTCTCAATCACCGTCCCGAGATAAGACGCAAGCATTGACCTTGAAATGTTTAAAACGATCTCATTTGTTTTTCTTATGCTTTGCTGTTTTTCATATTCCTCAACAAGATAAGTGGCAAGTCGCTGTGGGACATCTTTTGATGTCAGCGTCTCAATTTGCTGTGTTAATTCCTTTAACCTCTTTGCGAAACCCTGTAGAATTTTAAGCGATATCTTCGGGTTTTTGACGAAAATTTCAAGGAATTTTTCTTTCGGTATGAAGAGAAGAACGGATTCATCAATTGCTTCACAGCTTGAATCGTAAGTTCTGCCCTCAAAAAGTGGTATCTCAGCAACGAGATTGAACGGCTCAACGATTTGTAAAGTTATATCCCTGCCGTCTGGAGTTATTTTAAAAATTCTAACAGCACCTTTTAACAAAATGTAAAACCCGAGATACGGCGAACCTTCAGAAAATATAATCTCCTTTTTTGAAAACTTTTTCAACTGTGATATTTGTGTGAATTTCCGGAGTTCATCTGCTGTCAACTCCGAGAAAAGAGGAATCTGTCTTATTGTGTCCTGATCCGGTTGCATGGGACTCATTTTTTAATTTCAAAAAGGGTCAATATATATGCCCCCGCTCCGAAGCCAACCATCGGATACTGTCCCTGATAATCCGAATTCCACTCGTCGTATAGTTCAGCAATCAAGTTAAAATTCAAATTTGATTGTGAAGTTATCCACTTCAAAATTTGCTCTGCATCTTTTTTAAAACCAGCTTTGTTCAGTGCAACAGCAACTCTTAAATCAATGAAAATCCACTCCTGCCTGTCATACCAATCGCCATTGTTAACTCTGAAGAACCCAAATCTATTTCTGATTTTCAAATTCTTTTTTATCGCTTCAATTGTGTTTTTTGCGATTTCGCTTTTCGCCGGGATAATGTCAAAATTTATCGCCTCAACAACGCCTGCGTCAAAATACTCAAAGTCCCTCTCATCTTTTGCCTCAAGAGTTCCTTTTATAATTCCGTTTTTATCAACGAAATTTTTGAGAAAATTTTTTTGAATTGAATCGGCATAAAAATTATAAAATTTTTCAGCGGTTTTATCCTTAAGCAAGCCGGCAACCTTTGCAATTGACCTTAATCCTTTAATTGCTGATATCGTCGTGTATGCATAATGTTTCCCCGGAAGATGTCTCTCCCACGGACCTGACTCGGCACGGATCACGCCGTAATTATCAATTGAAGAAATTAACACATCTGCAATTTTCCTCGTCAATGTATCCCAATACATAACTGCAAAGTCAATATCCCCAGTTTTCTCAACATAATTTCCAAAAGCCCAGAGAAACAAACCAAAGCCGTCAAGTTCAATGTTTGGTCCATTCTCATTATGGTCCGACTCCTCAATCCCGGAGCCATAGTATTTGCATACCGTTATTTTGTAATCTCTTTTGACACCGTAATCTTTCCCGTCTTTGTGGATAAATTTTTTGTAAAAACCGGTTTTCGCCTTCAACATAAATTCAAGCGCTGATTTTGCTTCATCAAAATAACCAAGTTCAATCAACGCATTTATCGCATAGACACCATCCCTGACCCAGGTGTAAGTCCATTCCCCGGGTGGAAGTGAAGCAAGAATCTGTCCGAAAGGAGAACCTTCCTCAGGGCATTGAGCCATTTTTAAAATTGCAATTGATTGATTGAAAAGTTCAATCTCTCCTTTTGATAACTTTATATTTCTTTTTGCTTTGTTTCTGAAATTATTCCAGAATTTTATCTCATCGTTTAAAATTTCATCGTTTTCTGTTAACTTTTTGAATTTTTCAATTTCATCTTCTTTTCTTGAACCCGCTATTGCGAGAAAAACTCTCTTTTCAATTTCACCACCTGTGCCATCGCTTCGCTGGACCGACTTCGTCTTAACAAGTTTTTTAATCTGTGTCTGTTGAATTTGAACTACATCTTCAAGATTATCTTCCGAAGTTATTTCACCCTGAATTGTGCTCGCTCTGAAATAAATTTTGCTCCGTTTGTATTTTTTATTCACTTTGCAAATTGCAACCATAACCGGGGCGTCAATTTGAAACGAAGCAAAATAGTAAACTTGAACGCCAAGTTTTTTATAATTTGCGTAGATTATGTTTGTCCCGTTGATGTAGCCAATTTCATCTTCTGGAATTTTTGACAAGTCATATTTTTTATCGTCAAGTTCAAGGATGAAGTTTGCGTCGTTAATGAAATTTTTCGTGTAATTTTCGGGCGAGATAATTTTGTAAATATGCTCATACATTCCAACGATTTGATGTTTCTCTGTATTATAAACAATTGCCGTAAAGCCGTTGCTTGAGACAAGAGCGTTTGCGGAGCGATGTGGCTTGTTGTTTTCTCTCATTTTAAAATCAAAATCCTTTTTTAAAATTATCCCGATCGGACCTCTGAAAATTCCACCATCAAAACCAAAATCGCAAACTCTCACAGCGAGGACATTATTTGTCTTTTTAAGCAGTCCTTTTGGAATTTGATAGGCACGGAGCGTTGTCCATTCTGTTCTCCTCTCAGGTGGAAATTTCCCTGTCTCACCAATTTTAACACCATTCAAATATGTTTCATCGGCGTCGTCTATATTGCCAAGTAAAAGGATTAAATCTTCTTTGAGCAAATTCGCCGGAACATCAAAATGTAATCTATACCAGACGAAGCCATCGTAATTTGCGAAACCCTGACTCTCAAATGTTGCTGGGACTTTGACTTTTAACCAGTTTGAATCGTCAAGTTCAGGTGAAACCCATCTTGTGTCATCTCCAATTTTAAAAAGCCATTCACCTGCAAGATTTAATTTCAATTTGAATTGACAGAGAAGAGTTGAGGTGAGAAACAGGAGCAAAAGAGAAAGTTTTTTCATTTAGCACCCAATTTTTCTTTTATTCTAACATATTTGCTTCTGTAGAAAACATTTGAATGGAAGATCAAATTTTCTGTAAAATGAGAAAACCAGAAATCACGATTATGTTCGCCCGGATAAATTTTGAATGTATGTTCAACGCCTTTGCTTTTTAAAATTTCGTGCATTTTTAGATTTGAATCCTTCAACCGGTCCTTATCTCCGACATAGAAAAATATGTTTAAACTATCAAAATGTTGCGGTGTTAATTCCTGTGCAACTGAAATGGGCTGAACAGATTTCCAGTAGAGTGAATCACCGCCGTGGATATCTTTTCTGTGTTTTACCCTTTCAAATGGAACTTCAAATGCCCCCATCATACTTCCGATTGAGATGAACTTATCAAAATATTTCATCCCGAGAAGCATAGAAGCAAATCCACCCATTGAGACGCCATCAATTCCACGGGTCTCACGATATGGTATTGTCCTGAATGTCCCATCAACATAGTTTATCAAATCATCAACGATGTATTGCTCATACATTCTTTTTCTATCTTTTGAATTAACACAAAAAGAAGTGTCCGCATCAGGCATAATAACGATCATCTCAACGATTTTACCGATTTTAATCAAACTGTCAATCACCACATTTATGCTGTCATATTTCCACGATTCTTCGCTTCCACCATAGCCGTGAAGAAGATAAAGCACGGGATAACGTTTCCCGATGTCAATATCATAACTTGGCGGGAGATAAACATAGAAATATCTTTCTTCCTGAAGCCATCTTGAAAATAACCTCGTTCTGAAAAATCTGCTCCTGTTCCCGATTTCAAGAAGAGAGCCATTTTCAAATTTGAAATATCTTATCTGCTCATCGCTGAATTTCATAACGCCAGTTGAGTCCTTAACAATCCTCACATAGTCAGCTATTAGAATGCTGTCGTTTTCTGGTGAATGATAAACTTTGAAATCAACATAATCAATTGAGTATCTGTTGTCCGTGAGGAACTCGCTTATCTGATTTAAATCCCTTTTCCACATCGTGTAAGTTTTTTCATTTTCCCTGAAGCGTGGGCTTAAAAAACCAAGATATGATGACAATCTTCCCGTCGTCAAAAGCGTGTCCATGATTTTAACCGTGAAATAAACAGCGTTGAATTCGTTTTCATCAGCAAATTTCTTCTTCTCGTTTTTCATAAACCATAATTCATCTCTTGAAACGATCAAAATCGGTCCTTCATAAATTCCACCCCCTAAACCTTTGTCCTCAACTCTTACCGCAATCACATTGTCATCGTCATAATTTATGAGATCATTCGGAATGAAATAAATTCTCTCCTGCGTCCATCCATTTGTCACGCCGATTAGTTCACCGTTGAAATAAACGCGGTCGTTGTCGTCAATTTTGCCAAGGTAAAGATAAATTTTTTTAGTTTTGAAACTTGATGGGATCTTGACATGCTTTCTATACCACGCAATGCCGTCAAAGTTATAGCCCTGTTTTTCCCATTGCGATGGAACTTGAATTTCAACCCAGCCGAACTCATCAATTTTTGCTTCTTTCCACTTCGGGTCATCCCCGATTCTGAAGAGCCACTTTCCTGAAATTTCTATTTTCTCCGATTGATGTAAGTCCATACCTTGTTTAGATGTGTTCCCACCACAACCGGATAAAATTAAAAACATTATCAGAAGCAAAGCAGAGAATTTCATCATGATTTCAAATTTTGTTTTAATTTCTTAACGATCTCTTTTATCAGGAGCGAAAACTCATTTTTAACTTTTTGGGCAACCTCCGTGACTTCATTGTGTGAAAGTTTTTTCGGGCTTATTCCAGCTGCGTAGTTTGTTATGCACGAGATCCCGAGGACTTTCATCCCGAGATAATTTGCTGTGACGACTTCCGGGACTGTTGACATACCGACTGCGTCTGAGCCGATTTTTTTAAGCATTTCAACTTCTGCCGGTGTTTCATAGTTTGGACCTCGCACGCCACAATATACACCCTCCCGTATCGGAATTCCAAGTTCTATCCCTGTTTCAATTGCGATTTTTCGCAAGTTCTCATCATAAGCCGGGTGATTGAATCTATTTAAATTTGCCGGGAAAATTTTAAGCGGGTTCAGGAACATAAAATTTATATGGTCTGCGATAACCATCAAATCACCCGGTTTGAAATTTTTGTTAACTCCACCAGCTGCATTCGTCACAATTAAAATTTTCGCACCGAGTTCATAAGCAATGAGGACGGGATAAACAACATTTTCAATTTTGCCCGACTCGTAAAAATGAATTCTGCCTTGAAAGCCGAGGACATTTACATCATTTAATCTTCCGAAAACAAGATTTCCGGCGTGACCTTCAACCGTCGGACGAGGATAATTGGGAATTTCAGAAGTGTTAATTTTTATCTTATCTTCAAACTCCTCAGCAAGTTCCCCGAGTCCGGAGCCAAGAATTATAGCCACTTCCGGGTTTGAAAAATTTCCGACCTTTTTCAAAATGTAATTTAAGCTCTCTTTAACTTTGTCCATCATTTTTAAATTTGTGGATCATTTTTTGAAATGTGTAAAGTGATAAAATTCCAAGCGCAACCGCAAACCATAGCGTTGCAAATCTTATGATTATAGTTATCGCAACAGCGGAGTCCTTTTTAATTTTATTTAGAATTAACAAACTTGTCAAACTTCCTTCCGTTATCCCGAGACCACCGGGCAACATTGAGACAGCGCCGGCGATGGTTGAAAATGAATAAATAAAAGTTGCAAGATCAAGCGTGAAATCGTTTGAATAAGCTTTTATCACAATGTAAAATCCGATACATTCAAAAAACCAGGAGATAGTTGAGATTAAAACCGATGGTATCAGAACCTTCACATTTGCAAGTTCAGCTATGCTATCGTATGCGGTGTTAATTTTTCTGGAAATTTTTTCACCGGTAAATTTTTTCGCTTGATTTAAAATTTGATAAAAAAGTTCTTTCTTGCTTATAAGCAAAACACTTCCAACAAGAACAAGTCCAACGCCTGCAACGATTTCAACACCATAATTAAAATGAAAAGAGCCGTAAATTGCAAGGATTACAAGTGCGATGAAATCAGTTAATCTTTCCACAACGACAATCGGCGCTGAGTGCGAGATCCGAATGTTATCCGTAATTTTCAGAAGATACGATTTGAGGGCTTCGCCAAATTTTGCAGGTGTGATTGACATCGTCAAACCACTTATAAAGATGAGAAAACTTTTTAATGTTGAAATTCTTATGTTAAGTTTTCTAAGGTAAAATTCCCACCGCAGGAAGCGAACGATATAATTTAGAAATGAAAGCAAAAGAACGGGAATTAGAAAGGTCCATTTAAAACTTTTTAAAGCGAGAAGCAAATTGTCAAGATCGGCGTAAATCGTCAAAAACGCAAGAATTAAAGTTCCAATTAGAATTGAAAAGAGAATTCTTTTATGGAGGTTTTCAATCATCGGATAGAAATTTTTTTATCGCAAGATAAAATTTTGTCAGTGGAAATCCAACTACATTATAAAAACATCCGTTTATCCTTTCAACGAAAACAGCTCCGTAATCATCCTGAATCCCGTAAGCCCCCGCTTTATCAAGTGGAGAGCCAGTTGCGACATATTCTTCAATTTCTTCATCTGTTAATTCTCTGAATTTTACATCTGTGACCTCAAAATCTGAAATCATCTTTTTCGTCTTTGTGTCAAGAATTGTAAAGCCGGTATAAACTTTATGCGTCTTACCCGATAATTTCCTTAACATTTGTTTCGCTTCATCCGGATTTTTCGGTTTGTTAATTATTTCACCATCAAGGACGACAATTGTATCCGCGGAGATTATCAGAGCATCGTTGTAATTTTTTGCAACTTTCTGTGCTTTTTCCTTTGAGAGATTTAAAACATGTTCTTCCGGTGTCGGGTAAAAATGTGAATCCTCATCAATTCCACTCGGGTGGACGATGAAGTTTAGACCGATTTGTTTCAAAAGATGCTGTCTTCTCGGCGATGCGGAAGCAAGAACTACAGATTTATTTATCTTGAGCATTTTTCTTTCTTTGATTAGTTTCGCAATCTCTTTTTTAGAAATAAAAAATCCCGACACAGGGTCGGGATTAAAATTAAAAAATCAAACTTTGAAATTCAATTAAAAAGTCCGTGTTCATCTAAACATCGCCTTTATACTTCCCCAGGTTCTCTTGACGCTTGATACTCTGTGCAAGACCGATATCGGACCGACATAAAATGAACCGTTATTCGTCACAACTTGCAACCTGTAAAAATAAATGTTATCGGTTTGCTTGAACGCAGATGCGTCAACATATTCGTAGATTGAGTTATTCCCCTTTGGATTTATCTCGGCAAGTTTCAGGAATTCGGATGATTGATTGGCGCTTCGCTCAAGTATAAATTTTTGAACCCCGGTTTCATCAGATGTTTTCCATCTTATGATGATGTTGTCGTTCTGGCTCTGTGCTGTGAAGTATTCAACGACGCTTCCTGCCATCGCCATCATAAATGCGAGGACAATTCCCAGAAAAAGTGCTTTTTTCATAAATCGTTCAAAGCTTTATTTTTGTCAGTTTAAAGTTAATACAATTCCAAATAAAAGTCAAGTGAGCTGGGTCAAA
>CAZQJI010000076.1:0-8837 GCA_964593475.1 uncultured Bacteroidota bacterium
CTTCAGAAAGCGTCGTATCAACGGAGACAATTTTATCGGCGTCGGCGATAAAAATTACACCCGATTTCAAATCAAAACTTCTCGGAAATTTCAAACCACCAATCTTCTCGCCCTTGAAAATTTTCTCAATTTTATCGCCCGTAATCTTAACAATTGCCTTCAACCCGAGGTCTGCAACGAAAAGAGAGTTTGAGATGGAATCATATTTGACATCAACAGGCGCAATAAGTTCTCCCTTAACTTTCCTTAAAAGTTTAATCGTGTCTCTTTTCGGATAAACTGCTATATAACCAAGTTCTGGATCGGCGCAATAAATGTTGTATTTATCAACTGCGATTGATGTCGGAAATTTAAGATTTTCTGGATCGGTAAATGAATAAATCAGTTTGAAATTCGGGTTAAAAATTTTTATTGCCCCATTGTCAATTATGTAAAATTTTTCCCCATCCGTGCAAATATAATTCGGATATTTCACCATAAATTGAGCAACACTCGTTGTTCTATCGGGCAATATTATGGTTATCTTTCCGGCGTCACATATGAACAAACGATTATTAAAATACATCACTCCACCAGCCCATCTCAGATATGTCAATCTATTTATCACACTTCCAGAGGTGTCAAGAACCTGAACCTGCGAATAGGCATCGCTTGAAATTGCAAGGGTTGAGTTATCAATAATTGCGATTGAATTTATGTGGTCTATCAACGGCTCTTTAACCTTTTTCAAATCCTCAATGGTTCTGTATTTTTCTTTTGAAGAGATTATGAAATAGTCAAATTCAACTTCACCTTTATTTGCGCCAAGGATTAGATAACCGGATTTGAAATAAGTTTTACCTTCAACGGCTTTTTTATTGTTAAAATAAACCACATATCTATCGGGTGAAACTTCAATAAGGATTTCCTTTTGCCGATTTCGTGAAGATGGGAGTGAGATAAATCTTTCAATTTTTTCATCGCCGTTAATTTCAATCACGCCCGTGTAAAGTGCGTTGCCGAAAAACTTGACATAATTTCCAACCCTGATTGAGTAGATGTCATAAACATTAAACATCACAAAACAATTATCGCCCGAAAAAGAGAACTTGATATTATATTTTGAGTTCGGCGGGATCAAAACATTTAAACCGACGAGAGATGGCTTATCCGAGGCATTTAATTTTAATCTACCATTTTCAATTTCCCATGCCCCCGACAATTCAATCCAGGCACTGTTCAATCTCTGGTTATTGAAGTTATCTGAAAACCAGATGTTTTGCGCTGTTAAGTTTGAAACTCCGAAAACAATTAAAATCAATGAAAAAATAAAAACTTTAAACACTTTTTGAAGCGATGATTTCACTGACATTTTAAACCTGCTTTTATTTTTCGTCTGAAATAAATTTGAAAAAATTTGAAACAAATTCAAGAGGTGGGTTTTTCAATCAGCCCGAGTTTGAGGAGAGCGTCATAGGCAGCTGCTTTTTCTGCCTCTTTTTTGTTTCTGCCCCGACCGATGCCAACAACTTCATTTCCAATCAGAACTTCAACAGTGAAAGTTCTATTATGTTCGGGACCCTCAACTTTCGCAACTCTGTAAGTTATCTCAACATTTGCTCTGTGGGAATACTCAACGAGGATGCTTTTGTAATGTTCCCTCGTGGATTCGTAAAATTTAGAGTCAAATTCACCGACTTGTTCTTTAAAAACACGCTGTAAAAATTTTTTTGTTGTTTCATATCCCTGATCAAGATAAATCGCACCAACAATCGCCTCAAAAGCATCCGCAAGCATAGAATTATAACCCTGTTCCAGAGCCCGACGCGCAGAATGACTCATAAGCAGAAATTCATCAAGCTTCAGAAGATAAGCATATTTGATCAGGATACCTCTGTTTATAATCCTTGACCTCAAACGTGTCAATCTTCCTTCGCTTGCGAAGGGATATGCTTTGTATAAAAGTTCTCCTGCGATGAGATTCAAGATTGAATCGCCGAGAAATTCAAGACGTTCGTTTGACTCAATCTTTACTTTATATTTTTGCTTTGCGACTGCGACGAATGACCTGTGTGTCAACGCCTGGACAAAAATTTCCCTGTTATGAATTTTAATACCGAGAACTTTTTCAAGCTCTTTAAATTTTTCCTTGCTTATAAAATTTGAATCCTGACGATTTAAAAGCGTTCTGAGCTTTTTGAAAATTTTAATCAAAATTATTCTTCAAACTTTTTGAAGACTATTGAGACATTATGTCCGCCGAAACCAAAGGAATTTGAAATTGCTGCTTTTACTTCGCGTTCTATCGCTTGATTTGGAACATAAAAGAGATCGCACTCCGGATCTGGATATTCGTAATTTATGGTCGGATGGATTTTTCCAGTTGTTATTGAAAGAATCGTCGCAATTGCTTCAACTGCACCAGCAGCACCAAGCAAATGTCCGATCATTGACTTGGTTGAATTAACTGCAAGTTTATAAGCGTGGTCTCCAAAGACGGTTTTAATTGCCTGGGTTTCGTTTTTGTCGTTTTCCTTTGTTGAGGTCCCGTGTGCGTTTATATAGTCAATATCTTCGGGTTGAAGTCCAGCATCTTTGATTGCAAGAGCCATTGACCTTGCTGCACCTTCACCACAGGGTGCTGGAGCGGTTATATGATAAGCATCAGCAGTGAGACCGAAGCCAGCAACTTCAGCATAAATTTTTGCACCACGATTTAAAGCATGTTCAAGCGATTCAAGTATCAAAGTTCCAGCTCCTTCACCCATTACGAAACCGTCACGCTGTGCGTCAAAAGGTCGGCTTGCCTTCTCGGGCGCATCATTCCTTGTTGAAAGAGCTCTCATTGCGTTAAATGAGCCAATCCCCATAGGACATATAGCCGATTCAGTTCCACCTGTTATAACAACATCAGCAAGCCCACGCTCAATTAACATAACCGCATCAGTTATGGCGTTTGCACTGCTTGCACATGCAGAAACAGTTGCATAATTTGGTCCTTTAAAACCATACCTTATTGAAATATATCCAGCCGCTATGTCAATTATCATCATCGGGACTGTAAATGGGCTTATATGTCTTGGTGTTCCTGTTTTAAAAAGAAGTTCATGTTGAGTATGGTATGTCCACATTCCTCCTATACCCGAAGCATAGACAACCGCAACTCTCTCTTTATCTATTTTTGAATCTGAATTGATTCCAGCGTCTTGAAGTGCCATCTCTGTTGCTGCCATTGCAAACTGAGTGAATATGTCCATTCTTTGAGCAAGTTTTCTGTCCATGTAATTGGTGGGGTCAAAATTTTTAACCTCAGCTGCGAATTTCGTGGCAAAATTTGTTGTGTCAAATTTCGTTATATATCCAACTCCGCTTTTCCCTCTAAGAAGATTTTTCCAGAATTCATCAATAGTTAATCCAATGGGTGATATTACACCCATTCCTGTGATGACAACCCTTTTACGGTTTTGCATGATTTATGCTGAATTTTTTGTTTTTACAAAAATTAAAAAGGGAGAGACGGGGCTCTCCCGGATAAACGAATTTTTTTACGCCTGTCCGAGCTTTTGCTTTAAATAGTTGATTGCATCTCCAACAGTTCTAATTTTCTCAGCATCTTCATCCGGAACCTGAATACCGAATTCTTTTTCAAATTCCATAACAAGCTCAACCGTGTCAAGTGAATCAGCTCCGAGATCGTTGATGAACGACGCCTCTGGAACGACCTTGTCCTCGCTAACATTAAGCTTGTTGACGATTATCTGCTTGACCTTTGCTTCAATGTCCATTTTTTATCCTCCTTTTTGGTTTTGATTTTTGTTTTATGCTGTTAAGCCACCATCAACGACGATAACCTGACCTGTGATATAATCGGACTCAGACGAAGCGAGAAACTTTACGACATAAGCGATTTCCTCCGGCTTTGCAATTCTTTTTGCCGGAATCATCTCAAAAAGTCGCTTTTTTTGCTCTTCGTTTAATTTTTCCGTCATCTCCGTCTCAACATAGCCTGGTGCGACGACATTTACCTGTATGTTTCTTGAAGCAACTTCCTTTGCAAGCGCTTTCGTAAAGCCAATTATCCCTGCTTTTGAGGCTGCATAATTCGCCTGACCCGGATTCCCAATCAATCCGACAACAGATGCAATGTTAATTATTTTACCAGATCGCTGACTTATCATATGTTTTATTACTGCCTTCGTGAAGTTGAAAACTCCTTTTAAATTTGTTTCAATCACATCATCCCATTCGCTTTCGCTCATCCTCAAAAGGAGATTATCTCTTGTGATTCCAGCGTTATTAATAAGTATATCAATTTTGCCAAAATTTTTCAAAACTTCATCAACGACCCTTTGTGCATCCTCAAATTTTGCCGAATCAGCTTGAATAGCCATCGCTTTTGAATTAAACTTTGAAATCTCATCAACGACCTCCTGCGCCTGTTGAAATGAGCTTTTATAAGTTATCACAACTGAACATCCAGATGAAGCGAGAACTTTAGCTATCGCCCTCCCGATTCCTCTTGAACCACCTGTGACAATCGCAATTTTGCCTTTTAAATCTGACATGTTGAGTTTTCCATTATTTATTTGAGTTTCCCCGCTTCCAGTCATCATAAATTTTTAAAAGTTCTGCATAACCATCTTCTCCGAGAACATAGATAAATTCATCTTTACATACCTCAATCACAGGACCAGCGTGATTATGCTTTGCGTTTAAACCACAGTATGGCAAATCTTCAGCATGACTGTCATCATAGGTTAAAATACCTTCCCAAAAAGTTAAAGGATAAATGCAACAATAAAATGGCTTCAAAGCCCATTTATGCATTCCATTTTCAACAGCAACCGTCTGTAAAACACAGTATCCTTCTTTTGTCAAGAAAGCACATTTATCGTTATAAACATTTGTCCCAACACATCTACCTGAGGGAAAATCCGGGTCATCATATTCTTCTTTCTCAAACCAGAGTTCAACATCCTTCGGCTGTGTCTCATCCATATATTTCAAAATCAAGTCCTTATGTTCAAGAATTTTGTCTCTCTCCTTAACATCAACATAAACTCCCCAGTAACAACAATTTCCATGACATACAGGGACATTGCAAAACGGGACAAATCCAGCCGTGAAAACAATTGTATCAATTTTGAAATTTTTAACTGTAACTATTTCTCTATTTTGAATTTCATTCAATGTGATTTCACTTTCCATAGCCACTAATTCCCGAAAATTTTTGAATATCTTCAAGTTTATCAAAACCAGATATTTCAACATCCTGAACGATTCTTTTTATCAAACCTTGTAAAACTTTGCCCGGACCTATTTCGTAAAACTTTTTCGCTCCATCGTTTGCCATATTTAAAATTATCTTTGACCATAAGACAGGGCTTGTGATTTGATGATAAAGAAGATTTTTTATCTCTTCAACATCAAAGGTTGGTTTTGCTGTGACATTTAAATAAACAGGGATTAATGGCTTTTTAAATTCAACTTCATCAAGGGCTTTTTTAAGTTCTTCTTTTGCACTCTCCATAAGCGGGGAATGAAAAGCGCCACTTACAACAAGCTCTTTGACCATCTTTGCACCGGCTTTTTGCGCAAGTTCCATTGCTTTTTTAACTGCTTCAACTTCACCCGAGATGACAACCTGACCGGGGGCGTTAAAATTTGCCGGCTGAACAACTCCATCTTTAACTTCTTCGCAAATTTTTCTCACGCTCTCATCATCAAGTCCAATTATAGCAGACATCGTTCCCGGTCTTTCTTCGCCGGCTCTTTGCATAAGTTCACCACGAAGTTTGACGACCCTCAATCCATCTTCAAAACTTAACACGCCTGCATAAACAAGCGCTGTATATTCGCCAAGCGAATGTCCGGCTGTCATATCCGCTTTTAATTTGCTATCAAGAAGTTTGGAAACGATATAACTATGGACGAAAATTGCAGGTTGAGTTATTTTCGTCTGCTTTAATTCATCTTCCGGACCCTCAAAACAAACTTTTTTCAACTCAAACCCGAGTATTTCCTCTGCTCTATCAAAAATTTCTCTTGCGAATTGATTATTTTCATACAAATCTTTTCCCATACCCACATATTGAGATGCTTGACCCGGGAAGACGAAAGCAACTTTCATTTAGCGACTTCGTTCTTTATTTTCAATTCCTCTGGTATCTCAAATCTTCTTGAATCCATCTCTTCACAATATTTTGCGACATCAGGTCTTGGCTTGGGTGGGTTTGGCAATGACCATCTCATCAAAACAGCCCCCCAGGTATAACCAGCTCCAAAAGCAGACATAACAAGCATGTGACCGGGTTTGAGTTTCCCACACTCCCAGTATTCAGACAAACAAAGCGGGATAGTGGCTGCTGTTGTGTTGCCGTATCTGTCTATGTTTATCATAACCTTTGAAAGGTCAAGCCCCATTCTCTCTGCTGTGGCAGTAATTATCCTCAAATTTGCCTGATGTGGAACAAGCCAATCAATGTCTTTTCCATTCAAACCATTTCTCTTGACAATTTCCTCAGAAACATCAGCCATGCCGACAACAGCAACTTTGAAAACAGCTCTTCCATCCTGATAAATGTAATGCATTTTCTTATCAACCGTTTCATAAGTTGGTGGATTCAAACTCCCACCACCGGGCATATAAAGATATTTCCCGCCTGAACCATCCATATACATTATATGATCAAGGATTCCATAATTTGGATCATCGCTTGGTTCAAGCAAAACAGCACCAGCTCCATCTCCAAATAAAACGCAAGTGTTTCTATCGGTATAATCAACAATTGAGCTCATTTTATCGGCACCGACAACGAGAACTTTTTTATATTTCCCTGACTCAATAAACTGAGCTCCTGTAACCAGAGCATAAATAAATCCAGAACACGCAGCTGAAAGATCAAATCCCCAGGCTCTTTTCAATCCGAGCTTCTCCTGAATCACAGCAGCTGTTGACGGGAAAAACATATCCGGAGTAACAGTTGCAACAATTAACACTTCTATCTCATCGGGCGAAACTCCACTATTTTCAAATAATCTCTTTATCGCTCCAACCGCAAGATCAGAAGTTGCACCTTTTTCAAGAATTCTTCTCTCACGAATTCCGGTTCTTGTCCTTATCCATTCGTCGCTTGTCTCAACCATTTTTTCAAGATCAAAATTTGAGAGAACTTTTTCCGGGACATAATGACCAACAGCAGTGATAGTTGCCCTTATTTGACTCAACTTTACACCTCCGTTTTAATTTTATAAAATTTTAAAGCTTCTCTTATTTTTTGATTGATCTTTTTCTGCACCGTCTCTTCAGCTCTGTAAATCATATTTTTGATTGCAATTGCGCTTGAACTTCCATGTCCAATTATCGCAACACCGTTAACACCCAGAAAAGGAACCCCGCCATATTCCTGATAATCAAACTCTTTAAGAGCTTTTCTCAAACTGCGTGCGAGAAAACCAAATGTCAACTTACGGAATATATTTTTAAGGGCGTAATTCCTTAATCTTCTCTTTAAAACTCCAAGAACGCTTTCAGCAAATTTCAAAACTATGTTTCCGACAAAACCATCGCATACGATGACATCAGCTTTACCCAGAAGAATATCACGACCTTCAACATTTCCGATAAAGTTTAATTTACTTTCAGAGAGAAGCTGATATGTCTGCAAAACGACATCACCGCCTTTTGTGCTTTCTTCACCGATATTTAAAAGCGCAACTTTTGGGTTTTTCTGCTCAAGGATCACATTTGAATAAATGCTTCCCATAACAGCGAACTCAAACAAATGATGGGGTTTACAATCAACATTTGCCCCAACATCAAGCATAATGCTTTTCCCTCCAGATTCAGTTGGAAAGACAGTGCCTATAGTTGGTCTTGAAATTCCATCTATACGACCGAGAATGAGAGTTGCAGCTGTTAAAACAGCTCCTGTGTTCCCGGCACTTGCAAAGGCATCAACTTCACCATCGCTATGCAGTTTCATTCCAACAACTATTGAGGAATTTTTCTTTTTTCTCAGCGCAATTGTCGGTATATCATCCATTTCAATCACCTGTGGCGCATCAACGATTGAAAAGTCAAGCCCCGTGGTGTAATGCTTTTTCAACTCTTCTTTTATTTTTTTCTCATCCCCAACGAGAACAATCTCAAACCTATTGCCCGATTCCCGAAGAGCCATCAACACACCTTCAATAACATTAGCAGGTGCATAATCACCACCCATTGCGTCAACAGCAATGCGAATTTTTCTTGAATTTGAATTCGTCATCTCGGTTAACCCTTAAATTAAAAATTCAGATGGTATATCTGGCAAAGTTTGAGATGTGATTATCTCTATGTCATGTCTTTTTGCTTCTTCAATTCCATCTTGAAATGCAAAGGCAACAATCATAACTCTTCTTTTAGCCTTGACATTGTTCATATGCTCATAAGCCCTTATATTGTCATAAAACTTCAAAACATCTGCTTCGTTTGCGCTCCCCTTTATCTCAACAAGTATAACTTCGCCATCACTTAAAACAAGATCAACTTCATATTTATCTCTCTTCGGATGTATTTCTGGTATCACACCTTCATATCTCCACTTTGTCACTTTCCAACCAAACTCTTTCTCAATTATTGATTTCATTCCTTCCCTAAATGCTTCCTCAGCCCTCTCACCCCATCTATTGCCGATTATGGCTAATCTAAATTCAAGGAATTTCCTTATCTCATTAAACCTCACTTCAAAACTCTCACTTAACACCTTCATATCTCTTTGAAATTCTTCACGCATTAATTTCATATCTTGCCTTAACTCTTCACGCATAGCCAGCATTTTCTCCGAAAATTCTTTACTTATCTCCTCTCGCATAGC
>CAZQJI010000077.1:0-8236 GCA_964593475.1 uncultured Bacteroidota bacterium
ATGAAACTATGTTAAGTTTCAATTTAATAAGCTCAATAAGTTGTTCTCTAACATCAGTCATAAACGATGTCGTTGTATGAAAGACAACATCAACTCTGGATTTTCTCAAAATACTTCTTATGTCTTCAACGACGGTTATACCTGTTGTTTCAATTCCAATCAACTCACCTAAATCTTTGCCAACTTTCGCAGGATGAATATCAACCGCACCAACTAAATTGATTCTGTCATTATGTTTTTGAATGATCGTTCTGGCACATAATTGACCTATTGGACCGAGACCAAATTGAACAGCATTGATTTTTCGCTTCATTTTTACCTACCCTTTTTGTTTTAAATGTTCCCACGTGCTTTTAACTTTTCCTTTATAATTTGATACGGAACTTTTCTCACATCCCCATCGTAAGCCAGAGATAAACTCGCAACAACTCCAGCTGCTTCACCTGTAGCTGCTGATGTCGCTTGAATCCTCAAGGCAGAATGTCCTTCCCTTGTTGAAGATATACATTTACCTGCAACCAGAAGATTATGTGCTTTTTTAACAATTAGAGCTCTTAAAGGAATTTGGTAATATTGACCTTCTGACAGATGCTCTAACCTTGAACTTTCACCTTTTTGACCGTGTATATCAATTCCATAGCACGCACGAGCTATAGCATCGTCAAATTTCTTACCGCTCATAACATCCTCACCTGTTACAATATATTCACCGATTGCTCTTCTCGTTTCCCTGACGCCAACCTGGACTCCAGATTCAATCAAATAAGAATTTTCAAACCCCGGCACTTTATCTTTCAAGAAATTGAAAACACGCCACATCTGAACTCTTCCGATTATCTCAGCACCTGTTAAGTCAAATGAACTTGTCCCATCAAAACCAAGTATATTTGTTGTGTTAAAAGAACCTTCACCTTCATCAGGAAGTGATGTAAAGAAAATATATTCAATTTCCTCAGGAAGTAAAGCCATCGCCTTTGCCTCCTCAACAAGAGCAAAAAAACCACCAATAGATACAATTCGCCCCGGTACATATTCTTGTGACGACCAGGGGAAAAATTGTTCCGGATTTTGCCTCACTAAATCAATAACCTTTTTAACATCTATTCCACCAATTCTGAAAAACAAAGTCATTGCTTGCGTCAAACCAGTTTTTTCATCTCCTTTCATCCATCCGGCATTTGCAAGATAAACAATATCTGCATCGCCAGTCGTATCAATAAAAACTTTTCCACCGACACGATAAAAATTCGGGCCTGAATTCAAAATTAGAGCTGTCAACTTCTTTTTTCTTGACACACTTTCAAACTCAACCCCGTATACAACGACATGTCTTATAGTTTCAACCCCGGCTTCAAAAAGCATCTCATTCACAACTTTTCTAAAAGCCCATGCATTAAATCCATTATCAATCGTTCCACCGATCTCGTCCATCTTTCTTGTTATCTCTTCAAAAACTCCACCGACAAGAGGTTTAACCCTTCCGTCAAATTCATCCGTAATCCAGTATCTCATAAACGGAGAAACCATTCCTGCGGTTGACATTCCACCCATAAAACCGTATCGGTCAATTAAAACAGTTCTCGCACCTTCCCGAGCCGAAGCAATTGCAGAGCAAACTCCGGCGATCCCAGCACCAGCTACAACAACATCAAATTCGCCAAGATTTTTCAAATTTTTTAAAATTCCTCGCATTGCAATTCTTTATTTGATATCGCTTCAACAAACCTTTGAACGATCAACCTCGGTCTGGTTATTGCAGAGCCAACCACGACAGCATACGCCCCGATCTCAAACATTTTCTTCGCTTGCTCAACAGTCCAGATGCGACCTTCGGCTATAACGGGTATGCTTAAATTCTTAACAAGCTGTTCAACAAGCCCAAAATCCGGCTCATATTTTTTGAATGAATTTTTCGTGTGTGAAGTATAACCTGAAAGAGTTGTCGCAATCATATCAGCCCCAAGTTCAAAAGCTTTAACGCCTTCTTCAAAAGTTGATATATCCGCAAGAAAAATCACATCTTTAAATTCGTTTCTAACCATTTTAAAAAATTCATATCTTCCTTCCCTTCCCGTCACATCAATAGCAACTATATCCGCACCCGCTTCAATTATCTTTTCAACCGCATTAAAATCCGGCGTGATTAAAACATCCCCATTCGGATATTTCGCTTTTATCAAACCTATAACAGGGATGTTAACTTTTTCTTTTACCGCTTTGATATTTTCATATCCCTCAGTCCTTATCCCGACAGCGCCACCTTGCTCTGATGCTCTGGCAAACTCAACTATAAAATTAACATCAGAAAAAAGTCCATTTTCATCAGGTTGACAGGAAACAATCAATCCATTTTTCAATTGCCTCAAGATTTTCTCTTTTAATCCCATTTAAACTTCGCCTTTGGTTTAAACTCTGTTAAATCAAGGGCATTTCTAAAAGCAAAAACAATTATCCTCCCGATGTTTTCAGATGTTTTCATAACAAATGGGAATGAATACAGAACAAATTTCAAATCCTCACTTAAACCAGCACCTCTTCCAACAACAACAAGATTTTTAATTTTTGTGATAAAAGATGAAAAAGGCACACGAACGATCATACCGTCAAATTTTTTATCCGGACTTACAAAACAAGGAAATATTCTCTCCCCGATAACAGAAACTTTAATCGTACAAACTTCATCAAGAAAATTTCTATCTTCAAAAACATCACTTGATGTAAGGATATGCAAAGCGTTTAACCGGTGACTTTCCGTGAAATAAATCTGAGCTGGAAACATTGAAATTCTCGCTCTCTCAAACGGCTTAAACTTCTTCAATCTTTCAAAAAGTGAATAAACTTTCAACTGTAAATGTTCTTCAGCCTTGCTAAGCGAGACAATATCATCTGGTTCAATTTGAATTCTTTCGCCTCCGAAGACAAGAGCATGATTTTTTAAAGGAAGTTCATAAACAGCAAAATTTAAACCGTCATCCTTGATCGCACACGCATGGTAAAAATTATAAGTTTCAGCTGGCACAACCTCGCTAAAAACTTTCTCATCTTTTGCGGAAAAATCGCAATTGTTTAAAACAAAGTTGTAAGTTGCGAATGAGTTAACTTTAATCGTCAAACCTTCATCAATTGACTTAAAAACCGTGCAATTACCGGTTGCATCAACGAAATATCTCGCTTTTATTTCAACCAACCCTTCTTTACCAAGCACAAAAATTGATTTGACCCTATTACCTTTTAAATTCGCTCTGACAAAATAAGTATGGAACAAACAATCAACCTTGAGATCCATCAAAAGTTCAAGCAATGTGAATTTAAATTTTTCAAAGTCAAACGGGATAATAGCCCCGGAAATTTTGAGCGGGTCAGGGATTAAATTTTGAGGTATTGCTTGATTTTTCAGAAGATATTTGATTAATGTTGAAGAAATCGGAAATTTGATAACTTCTGGGTGTTCGCCCTGTTCATCCGGAGTGAATAACTCGGAAAAATTTCTCTGAAAATTAAAAACTCTCAACGGATAACCAAACGATGTTGCTATAAGTCCGCCGGTGAATCCATATTTTTCAACGAGCAAGGTTTTAAGTCCATTGTTTGCGCAAGTTAAAGCCGTAACAATTCCACTTAATCCACCCCCAACGATAACGACATCCTTCTCAATAGTGCTAACTTTTTTATGTGCCTTTATAACTCTTTTCATTTCCTTGCCTCTGCGATTATTATAATTTTTTCATCCGTCAAATCGGAACTTTTTATCTCCGCTCTTGCAACAGAAAGCATCTGCTCCTTGAACATAACACCGGTTAGATCAACAACTTTATGCCCATGGATTAAAAACACATCCGGAGCAATTGCTCCGGCGTCTCCATATGTTGTCAGCAAATCAATCACATTTTCCAGCTCTTTTTCAAATTTTTCAAAGTCAGTTTCAACAATTTCTGCGTCTTGAAGTTGAAGTTTGATATTTCCTTCAAGATCAAAGACCTTTATCGGTCTTATTTTTTTCTTGAATAAGAAAAATTTTTGCTGTTCAATCTCAGCACCGAAAACTTTGTAAAATTTATTTTCTGCGACAACTTTAACTCTGACTTCCGTTGAATTCACTGACGCAAACTTATCTATCAATGCTTTAAATGCTTTTTGTGCGATCTCGTTTAATTCCGTCTCGGAAACGATTCGCTTTTTCAAATCACCCTCCTTCAGATCAGGCACACCCGTTGCAACAGCAGTAACTCTTTTTGTCTGTCTGTCAATTTCAATCGCAACCTGAATTGAATCAGGTTTCGCACCCATTTTTATAACCGAAGAAATCACATCATTTCTAAGCTTTAAAATATCCTGTTCCGTTGGGTTTGGTATAACTTTTTCAATGCTTTCCCTTATAATTCCAAGCGCAACTCCTATTGCGGAGATGACTTCAGAATTTTCCGCGATCTTATATTCCATATTTAATTTTTTCGCAAGATAAGGAACTATTACCTCTGCGCCACCACCGCCACCGATCAAAGTGATAAAAGATGGATTGAGCTTATATTCTTTAATTAAACCTTCAACAACATCTTTAACTTTTTTAATACCGATGTCAAGTATATTTTTCGCAATCTCCTCCGGGGGTTTGTTCATCAACTTTGAAAGCTTTGTGAATACTTTTTCAACCGACTCAAAATTACCTCTGCTATATGCTTTCTCACTTACAAGTTTCAGAAAGTTGGCTGAGTCAGTTGTTGTTAAGGCAAATTCCGGTTTGTCAGAATTTTTTCTCTTCAAAGCAAGATAATTTGAAGGATCACCCGGTTTGGGCTGAATTAACACAAATTCAATTTCATCAAAATTCTCTGGCTCAGAAAAAGCAACATACTTTAAACCGGCAATATGTGCGCTTCTTGGACCGACATCAATTATGTTTTTGAAATTCTCAGATATGCGAACCATAGAGCCACCTGCAATCCCAACTGTTCTGACATCAAGAGTTTTCAAATATAACCTGTTCCCCCCGATTTCAGCCGTTTTAACAATTGGTCTTCCATTTCTTATCACAGATATATCTGTGCTTGTCCCACCAACTTCAATGAAAATTCCATCAACAACTTTGACATACATAAGTGCTGCTGCAACGCCAGCAGATGGTCCGGAGAGAATTGTCAAAATCGGTCTTCTGGACATTTCTTCAATGCTCATTATACCTCCATCACTTCGCATAATCATAAGTGGTGCGTTGATCCCTGATTCACTTACACTTCGCTTGGTCATCTCCGCCGTCTCAAGCATCTTCGGCAACATACTTGCATTTACAACCGCAGTCCTCGTCCTGACCCTTAAGCCATACAACTGAGAGATTGAAGATGCCATCGTCCCAATAAAACCCATACTTCGTATAATCTCAAATGCTTTTTCTTCCTTGCTCGGGTCATCAACTCCGAATGCTTCACTTACGACAAAAACTTCAACACCTTTGGAAATCAAACTTTGAATTTTTTCTCTTAACTCGTCAATAAAATTTTCATGTTCAAAAATTTCTGAATCAACGAAAATATGTTCCGTTTCAATAAACTTTCCATTCCCGAGCGGGACTTTACCAATGTTTGTTTCGCTTTTTGCTCTTATTGAATCAATCCCTGTCCCCATGCCAATGATCCCAACTTTTGCGACATCTCCCTCAAGAAGTGCGTTCGTTGCTTGCGTTGTGCTGTGTGCTATAAGAACAACCTGTTCAGGTTTAATCCCCCCATTTTTCAAAACTTCTTTCATTGCCTGAATCACACCAAGAGCAACCCCTTCCCTGGCGTGGTGGGTTGTTGGGACACAACTTTTTGAGATAATATCAAGCGTATTCACATCAATTGCAACCGCATGCGTGAAAGTTCCACCAACATCAATTCCTATTTTTACCTTCCTCTCCATTTTGTCAGAGAATAAATTTGAATAACTCTGTTAATAAATTTAATAAAACGACCACACAAATTGAAGTAAAAAGCGCAAAAATTAAACCCTTGATAAAACTTCCAGTTATATATTTTAAAGCAAGGGTGATCAAGACAAGCGAATACAATCTCAAAAGCAAGTTAATCCCCGTAAAGAGATAAAATTGAAGCGGTTTAAAATTTTGTGGTTTTGGCGATTCAGTAAAGTAATAAATTCCAAACACGGCAAATATCGCTGGAAGAAGAAAGAAAATTGAAAGAGAAATTGGAAAAGTTAAGTAGGAAAGCAGAGCAAAGATTGATTTAAATTTAATTTGTTCGTCCCCAAAAATTAGTAAAATTCTGACAATGGCAGAAATCAGAAGTAAAACTAAAACACCAGCGACAACTCCAAAAACAACTCCATAAAAAATTAAAAATGCCAGATTATCTACTCTTTCACCCAGATTTGACAGATAGAATGCATCAAAGGTTAATGCTACCCCGAATAGAGATGCAAGAAGAATTGAATAATTTTTCCTTTCTGAGATTATGATTTTGTGTATTGCTCTTGTTGGCGTTAAGATTATTTCATTCAAAGTTTCAAAAAGATTTAAAACATGAATTTGATTTTGCAAAAACGATTTACAGTAATCACATTTGATGGCGAATTTTGAATTCTTAGTTCCACAAATTGGACAAATCATAACTGTGGTCAAAAATAATTTATAAAAACATAACTGCTGAAACCACAAGACCAAGCGTCGCAAGAACCCATATATAAGGGAAAGTTTTCCTGAGTATTTGATTCACATCAATTCTTAACTCATTTGCTATCCAGACATTGTATGTATTTGTCGGGTCACAAACACCCTGAATTTGCCCAACTGAGAGAAGCAAACCCATAACCGATGCCGGTGGCAAAGTCCCAACGGGTGCTGAGATCAAAGTTGCAATCCCGTAACCCAATCCCCAAACATTTAAAGGACCACGATATAAAGCAAACGGACTTAAAATTGAGAACAGAACAACATATAAAACTGGTGAAGTTGGAACAATTGCGTTGAATAACGGTCTTAGTTGAGCATAAACTTTCCATTCGCCATTCCAGTTTGCAGGTCCAAGGATGGCATTTAAAAGCATCCCAATTCCGAGCATCAAAGCAACCGCTGGTATAACACTACTTCCGCCATCAATTATTGCCTGCATCAAAAGGTTCAATCCACCTTTTCTATATGATGTAATGAAACCATAAAGCAAACCTGCAATAAAGGCAACAATGAAATACTGACTGCCAAATGCAAAAATTATAATAAGTGGAACAATCGGCGTCAAAAACGCATACCATTTCAATCTTCCAGCTCTTGACGGTGAAACTAATTTTTTCACAAACTCAATCAAAATGTAAATCAAAAATATCACAAATAAGGTGAGCAAAAGTGATTTAAGATAACTCAAAAGAACTTTAAAGATTCCAGATTCAAAGTTGACGAAGGTTAGAGATACAACTGCGGTGATAAAAATAAGCAAAGCCAGAAGATATTTTAAAAATGTTGATGGAGAAATTTTTAACAACTTTTCTCTTCTTAATTCAACCGCAATAAAGACAATTCCAACAATTAATGAAATGGCAAACAAAATTAAAGCAAATGTCTTGACGGTGCTGAAATCAACTTTTAAAACATTTATATACAAAATCCAGTTTTGTGGATTCAAAATCCCGCCAACACTTAAACCGATCAAAAACACACCGGCTATTGTCAGCGGGCTTATTCCAACAGAACTCATTATCGGCAGGATTATGGTTGCCACCATAATTATTGCTCCAAGACCTCCAAGAGTTGTAAAAAGCAAAGCGGTTAAAATTAAAACTATCAAACTCACATTAAATGGATTATCTCCTGCAAGTTCTGCGCCTTTTCTCACAAAATTTTCAGCAATTCCAGATCTTTGTAAAAAAATGCTTAACATCCCACCAAACAGAGTAATTGTATACGCTTGATGTAACCTGAAAGCACCATCTCCGATCACATAGATAAAAATATCATTTAAAGGTATTCCCCCAGCCAGTGCAATTAAAAACGCCATAATTGGAAGTGCGAGTAACGCTGGAAGAACTCGCAAAAACATCAAAAGGGCTGACAGGATAAAAATAAATATTATTCCAGCGGTTGACCACATGTTTCAGGCGGATGATTTATTTTTTAAAAATGATTTGAGATCCTCCTCATTCAAAACTTCAAAACGATCTTCAGGTTTGAGTTTGTATCCCCTTAGAAATTCATCCGCAGTAAGTTTTTTCTTCCCCTCAATCTGAATTTCAATTATTTGCACCGGTTTTA
>CAZQJI010000078.1:0-7741 GCA_964593475.1 uncultured Bacteroidota bacterium
GTCACTCTCTAAAGATTAGAAAGGGGGACTTGCCTCCAGACAATCTATAAAGAGAGGGAATAAAGCTGGGGATAAGCCCTCCCTTCGGGATCGGAAAGTGTAATAACGAATTTTAAGAACAGCTCAAATGAAAACATCAAGTTTGTTTTTGTCAACCCCTATTATCTCACGCCCTCTCCATCTGAAATCAAGAGTGTAAATAACCACAGAATCAACCTCAGGATCAATCAAATTCATAAGTTTTAACTTCATTTCTATAAATTTCCCCTCACTTAACTCGCCCTCAAAAACGGAATTCTGAACCCAATGTAGATATCGCCTTAGAAACTTGCAAACTTTACCAACCCTTTTTTCATCAACATCATAAACGACAATGTAATACATCCCACAAACACCGGAATTTGTTTTCAAATCCACCAAACTTTAAACGGCTTATAAATTTCATCGCCAAGTAAATGTTTTATCAACTTATAGCATTCAAGCCGAATCAAACCTCTGTAAGAGATATTCCTGCCAAGCGATTTGTGCTTAACAGTGCTTTCAATGAAATCGTTAAATTCCCTGACAAATATCTTTCTCCCATCTTCATTTAAATAACAATAACCTAACTCGCTGACAAAATGCTCTTCCTTTATCTGACCACGATTTACGATTTTAAAAATCAACCTATCAACAATTACAGGTTTAAAAACTTCAGAAATATCAAGAGCAAGCGAGAATCTTCTCTCCCTCGGCTCGTGAAGATAACTTATCGTTGGATTTAATTGCGTCTTGTATATCTCTCCCAGAACTAAAGTGTAAAGCATTGAGTTTCCAAACGATATTAAAGCATTAATTGCATTCTCAGGTGGTCTTTTCGTTCTTCTGATGAATTCAAAAAATTCATAATCAATTATATAATCCCACCCTTTATAATAAGCATTTCTAATCCTTGCCTCACATGTCATCAAATCAGCTACATCATCAATCCTGTCCATCTTTATTCTCTCTTGCTCAATCATCTCAATAAAAATTTCTATCTCTTTACGCTCATCAACATAACTTTTTAAATTCTTCAACATATTGAATGATGCCCCATCAACAAAACTTTTTGCTATTTTTAACCTCATATCCGGATCAAGGTAATGCTCAACCTGACTCACGAGCAATTTTCCAGAGTTTAAAAATTCACGTGGATAAAAACTTCCAGAATAAAACCCGTAGCGATTAAAAACATGAAGTATGATGTTATTTTGAGAGAGAAAATTAAAAAATCTTGTGTTAAAAGTGAGTTCACCAAAAATATAAATTGAATCAATGTCTTCAACGGGAACTGGTTTCCGACCGGCTTTAACACTTACATTGCTTTCCTCCTCAATTTCAGGATAACCGATAAAACATAAAGTTTCATCGTCAAAGCCATCCTCATTAAGCGGTTCAAAATATATAGTGTTATCTTTTCGCCTTAAAATTCCAGACGAAAAAATGTAATACGCTTTTGGCATATGATTTCCCCCCTTCAAAATTTATTCTGAAACCCAACAGAGTTGAAAATAACTACAACCCTTGCATTTGCTTCTCTCAATTTTCTCCGGTGGTTTATCCTGACGAATTATCCTTGCTATATCATTTAAAATATCGCCCATTTTCTCAAGATCATCATCTGAAAGCACAACATCAAGCGTTTTTCTTAACTTTGGATAATTTATCTTTCCCCTGGCTTCAACACCCTTTTTCCTCAAATAAAAAATGTAATACTTCACCTGCCATATATGACCTTCTTCAAATGAATCTGACTTTTTGACCTCATGGATAATTCCATCCCTGTAATCAAACCAATCAATCGCAATCGTATTGTCTATCTGCAAATTTTTATCTTTCTCTTTATAGAAAAATTCTGATAGAACTTTGCCAATTAACACAAGTTCGGAAGTTTGCTCCATTTCAACATTATTCGCAAAAAGCCAGAGTTGTCTTTTGCAATGAAAATAATAATTTACCATAACCCCTGTTATCCTCGGATTTTCATGTAGCATTTACTCAAGAATGTTTGTTTCAAATTCATCTGTAGAAAGACCAATTTCAGGGTCATATTTCGCTTTACAGAAAATCGTGTCAGAATGTCTATAAATTTGTCCTTTTTTGAAAAGTTTGAAAAATTGGGCATCCGCAATTGGTAGGGAATATCTCATCGCCTCAAAATATCGCCCTTCATCTATCAACTTAACATATTCATCTTCATAAAAAGACGGAACAACATCAACCGATCTAACAAGACGATAAAAATCTTCTTCATTTGCCCTGTTCTTCATCATCGGAAGGACCTCGTTTCTTAACCTTCTGAAACTCTCAATTGTCTCATTAAAAATTTTCTTCTGATTTTGATTAAATCCATCGCTGTAAACCCTTTCAACAAGTTCAACAACATCAAATTCGCTCAATTTAACAATTCTTTTGAGTTCCGATTTCGTCTTCTCAATTAATTCAATGTCGTAAATTTTTTTATCTTCATCTTGATACTCGCCGAAGACGAAAACATCCGCACTTTCAAATCTTCCTTTTCTATTCACACGCCCCGCCCTTTGCATCAATCTATCAACCGGAGCTATATCCGTGAACAAAACATCAAAATCAATGTCAAGCGAGACCTCAATTGCCTGAGTCCCAACAAGAAGCTGGACACTTTCAATATCTCTTTCAGCTTTTTCTCTATCAACAAGGGAAAATCTTGAATGAATGAGTTTAGCGCCCGTATATGCAAAATTTTTTAATTCAGTGTAAATTTCCTGCGCCCTTCTGACCGTATTGCATACGACAAGAACTTTCTTACCATCCTCAAGCATCTTTTTCATAAGTTCAAGCTGATTCTTCATAATATCATCAATCAAATTCATCCTGTGTCTTGATATTGACTTTAAAATTTTTTCGTCAGGCACAGCAACCGAATTTACAATTGGTTCAAAAATCTTTCTCAAAAAACCCGGAAATGTCGCAGACATAATCAACACATCAACATTAAATTCTTCTTTTAAAATTTTCAGCGTCTCAACAATAAGTGCTATCGTCCGTGCATCATAAGAATGAACTTCATCAATTATCAAAAGTCCCCCAACAAGCTCAGAGACCCTCATCTCAAATCCCGGAACCCCGAACATTTCCTTTATAAGCTGTAGATGTGTCATTATCTTGAATTGAGAATAAATTTTTTTGTTGAGATCAACGAAAGCGTAGGCAAACTTTTTCGCTTCCTCCGGTGTATACCCCCTTTCCCTGAAACTTTGATAAATAAAATATCCAGCTCTGTGATGTCTCATCCCGACAAGATCTTCACCAAAATAACCCGTGAATCTTTTAAACATCGCATTTATACTTGCTGTATACGGCAAAATGTAAAATACTCTCCTTGCTAAATTCTCGTCTTGATTCCTTTCAACCCAGAAAAGCGAAGCTTCGGTCTTACCATAACCCGTTGGAGCAATTATCACCAAACTTCCTTTTTTCTTTCCAGCTTCAATTTGAATATCTCTGAGAGATGGAAGATTTAGAATTTCAGAAATTTTCTTCCCAAGCGATGGTATTTCTCTATTACCCGAAGATGCAATGTGATCGCAATTCAAGACGAAGCCACGCATCAAAGTAAAAGCAAGACGCTTTTTCTCATCAAATTCATTTTCTCCGATCAATTCCATAAATCGCCTGACAGCAAATTTAAAAACATCTTCAAGAACAGCAACAGAGCTGGGCAATTTAAAATTTGTCAATCTCTTCCCGATGAATTTCTGACTTAGTTCAGGAATAAGCTTCATAAGTTCAACAAGCTCTGTGAAATTATCTTCAATTTGAACAATGGCATTTTTATATCTTTCAACCCCCGGGGTTCCCGGGACAAGCGTTGAATACTTCTCTTTCAACTCGTCAAGTTCAAGATGATGCGTGGCAATTCCAAGTGAAATTAAAATTTTTATCTCATCATCGTAGTCAAGAAGCGAAACGAAACCTGCTGATAAAATTTCGTGTCTGTAATTCCATCTTATTCCTTCGGTCAAACTTTTCTGGAAACCACTTGCGCCTTTGCCGAAATCGTGAAAATAAAGCGCATAAAAAACATAATCCCAGAAATCCTCAAGCCCGGTTATTTCGGTCGCCTGCGGAAAAATTTTTTTAACCTGAGATAAAACCTCAAGGACATCAACGATATGTTCGTAAAGTGTTTTCTCGGGCGATGTCTTAGCAAGTATACGCCACATTGTCAATTTTCTTGAAGTAGTTTTGCAAGCGTGCTTTCAAGATAAATCGGAAAAACAAGATCTTTATTCTTAACAACCCAGATGACGGCATAAATAGTTGAACTGCCTTCTAAAAAATTATTTCCTTTATTTCTGTCCATCGTCAAAATTATAACCTGAAATTTTGCCTCATCAGAAAATGTCAATCTGAACATAGTTGAGTTGTTAAATTTTTCCTTGACCTTTCTTCTGCAAAGTCAACAACTTCAACTGGAATTTGTGCCAATGTTTTAAAATGAAGTGCGAAAATCAAAATGAAAATAATTTTAACCTTCGCCATAGAAATATATCCCCCAATTTTTTTCCTCATCAAACCAGAGAGGTTGAAGCGTGTAATTTATAAATCTTTTTACAATTATAAACGGCTGAATTTTTCTCCCCTTTCTCGGCTCATAAGGGCTATAATCAAAATACAACGGCATTGAGACAAGTGGACCTGCGACACCTTTAAAATCAAACGGCACAACAGTATGCCCGAATCTAACTGGCGATGACTTTACAAGTTCAATAGTTTTAATCTCATCAATTTTAGCAAGTTCCTGCGTCCTGCCCAGCAAAACCGGAAATTCGGGCGATTTAAAAAATCGTTCAAGTTCAAAATTTGTCGTATAAAGATACAGTTCCGGAAATGTCAGAAATTCCCTTTTTATTACATTTGACTTCGCCTCAAATTTCTTTTTCAAACTTAGCTCATAAATCAACTCCAGATCTTCGCTTTTATCCCTGTACAAGAAAACATAGCCAAAACATATCTCACCTGGTTTGACGATCCTTCCAGCCACCGATGAAATGACGCCAAGAACTGTGCTCGGTGGCGGAACCTCAAGCGTTGGTTGAACACCGGCAATGAAAAGGTGATGTCTGAAAGATGAAACTATGCTTGTTATTTTCACCCTTAAAACTTTCATTGTTGAACAAACCAAATTTTATTTTAAAAAGCCGGGCTTGAAAGCCCAGCCATTGATTTTAATTTTTCACATTGAAGCGACAACATCTCTGACAAGTTCAGCAAATTTTTCTATCGCCTGCTTCGGAGTTGATATCCTGACGCCATTTTCTCCAATTTTAAAGTTCTTAAATCTTCGCTCAAATTCTTTATCAAAGTCACCAAGAAATCCGGGGTGAATCCCAACATAAACATCTGATGCGATTATATCGGCGTAATCAATCAAAGTTTTCTCAAAAGCGTCAAAATTGAACTTAATCGCTCCATCTTCTTCATAAGCAAGGTTCATAAATATGTGATTTCCACCCTTTACAATTGCAAGCAATACAAATCTCGGGACGACATCGGTAAGATGCTGGGTTTGCTTGGCACCGCCATAAATGTAAGCAAGCGCAAGAATTGTCTCATAACATCTCTTCGCCCTCACATCCGGCGGAAGGATAAAAACATCGTTAATTTTTTTCGCCCCGGACTCAGCGATACTTTCCCTGAGCAATTCCTCATCAATATTTCTGAACCCTGCTTGACTTAGTGTATAAAACACACCAGCTCTTGAAATGTCAAGCGAGAAAATTCCTTGAAGCACAGTTGAATAAAATTCATGCTCATACGGGACAGGGTCACCATGTCTTGCCATTACTCCGAAATCCTGAACCGGCTCAAAACTTAACACAGAAACGAGCGGGGAACACTTCAAAGGCGAAACACGTGTAACCGTTCTGTCTTTCTTTCCTTCCTTCACCGCCCTCATGTAGCCGAAGATATCATCATCTGGATACTTAAAAGGATTCGCTTCTGTAAAAGCTATTTTCTCTTCTCTTATCACCGGCGAAAGTTCCCAGCCGAATTTTTCTTTTAAAGTCATCCTCCACCAGTATCTCCACGCCTGAGCTGAGACATAAGGATAAATTTCTCTACCTTTTCTTATAGCTTTAACGCGGACGATGTTTTCAGTTCTCTCGCTTACATCTGTGCCTGCGTTGTTAAGCGCCGAATGAGGCGCCTCAACCAAAATATAGCCAGTTGCCATAAGCATGGTATTTTTCCCTCCCGATATATTTAGTTTTGAAAAAATTTTTCACTCACCCTGCTCCTCAACTCCAAACTTCCGGGATACAAGCCAATCGTGCAAGACCTCATAAATCCTGAAAAGCAATAAATCCCTGACTTCATTCCATCCGATCGCTCCATTGGGGAGAATTAAATTGACATATTCATCAAATTTCACAATTGGCACTTCAAATCCAATCTTTATCCCATCTTTTTCAAGGAATCTTAACACATTTCTGAACCCAGCGTAGTCCTCAACTCTTTCAAGTTGAGAAAGACGTCTGTCATCGCCAAGCCGACGGATTAATTCAGATATCCTGTCAGCAAATTCTTTAATTGCGTTGATTCTTTTTTCGTCCATTTCTCTCACCTCCTTTAAGTAAAATTTTAAAAGATTCCAATTTCCGTAAACTTCCCTTTCATTGCCGAAAAAATATCTTACAATACTTTCCTCATTTAAAAGTCCATAATAAACCCGATTTACACCTCGTGTCATCTCACCCTTTTCCAGGATTTTAACCCATGCGCTGTAAGAATCAATTTGCTTAACATAGGCAAGAAACCTGAACACAGGAGATGGGACATCAAAAATCTCAACCGACGGCGTTTGACCTGGATTTGCGAAGTAATAAAATCTAATAGCGATATCCTCATCAACCCACCTTTCGTCGTATTCTCTTATTAAATTTTCAATGCTTCTGAAAAGCGAATTAACAGGATTTGCCAAATCACTTGTAAAACAACCGGTAAAATTGCCTGTTGCAATTTGCTTGTGTAGATGATTAACACAATTTTTAGCCCAGTATCTCATAACTTTATCCGAAGCGGAATGCATCAGCAAAAATCTCCCACTACAATAATGTAAGAAAATAGGCATAAATTGAATTGCAAGAAGACATGCTGAACACATTTCAAGACCAAGCATCGCACGAGGGAAAAAATTAACCAATTCAGCTGACCCTGTCAACGGGACAAGTTCCCTGCCTATGCCAAATTTTCTCTCAACTGAACTTTTGTCTCTTCTCCCGCATGAAACACATACACCGGAATCCGATGGCAAATTAATATCATCAACAAGAGCGTAAAGAAATCTCTCGTAATATCCTTTGTCATTTTTCTTTGATGGATGAACCGCGGGATGATTTGTCGTAAAAATCAAATAAATCATATTTCTCCAGCCATCTGTAAAATAAACATCAACAAGCCGAGAAACCAACTTTCTCAAATCTTCTTTCTCAATTTTGTCAATTTCTTTATTCAGCAATTCAGACATAACATATAACCCCGCATCAACAAACGCATTTCCAGTTAAAGTGAATATTGCTTGCATTTAAAACACCTCACTTAATTTGTAATTTCTCCTCGGACTTGTTCCCTCAGAGCGCTCGTAACGCTTGATCTTCCGCTTTATATCTTTCAAACCGTTTTTATTTTTGTAAACTGTCACAATAGTCCCATCAAATGGATTCATCACAATGAC
>CAZQJI010000079.1:0-7714 GCA_964593475.1 uncultured Bacteroidota bacterium
TTCTTTGAAATTTGGGGGTGATGTGGTTTCGACGGGAGCCACGGGCACTTAAAACTGCACGCCCCCGTTTCGCCGTTCGGGGTAAAAGAAACGGCGGAAAAATAAGTGCCAACTACAACTACGCATTGGCTGCTTAATTAAAAAAAAAGCAGCCCATCCTTTATAGCTCGTGCCTGTCCGGGCTATAAAGGGTGTGGATAAAGACAGGCCCTTACGATGTCTGTTCTCAGGGGACATCGTAAGGTATTTGACCTGAGATAGCCTCACTACAGGGCGCCTACCCCCAAGTAGTGTGGCGAATCTTAAATAGGTAGGCTAAGCGTGTAGATGTTTTAAGTGTCTGGCTTCCGGACCCGGGTTCGACTCCCGGCACCTCCACTAAAACTATCCCTCCAACAATAATTTTAAAATTTGAACGATTTTATTCTTTAATTCCTTTCTATGAACTATCAAATCAACAAATCCATGTTCAAGTAAAAATTCGGCTTTTTGAAATCCTTCAGGTAAATCTTTCCCTGTTGCTTGTTTTATAACTCTTGGTCCTGCAAAACCTATCAAAGCCCCGGGTTCAGCAATGTTTATATCCCCGAGCATCGCATAGCTTGCGGTTACTCCTCCTGTTGTTGGATCAGTAAGAACTGATATATACGGGATTCCAGCACTTGCTAACTTTGTCAGCATAGCTGATGTTTTTGCCATTTGCATTAATGAAAGCGTGCTTTCCATCATCCTCGCACCACCACTTGCAGAAACAATTATTAGCGGATATTTCACCCTGTATGCTTTTTCTATTGCTCTTGCTACCTTTTCACCAACCACGGAACCCATACTTCCACCTATAAATCTAAAATCCATAACCCCGATGACAACAGGAATTCCATTCATTTTTCCAGTCCCCGTAACAATTGCTTCATTTAAACCTGTCTTTTTCATCGCTTCTTTCAACCTTTCCTTATAAGGTTTAGTGTCAACGAAGTTTAAAACATCTACTGAGCGAATTTTTTTATCCATCTCTTTAAATGTTCCCCTGTCAATTAAGATGTTGATATAATCATAGCTTGTTATCCTGAAGTGATAATTGCATTTGTGACATGTCCACAGGTTTAATTCTAATTGCGATTTATGAATTATTTCTCCGCAGTTTTCACATTTCGTCCATAACCCTTCAGGAAGTTCTCGCTTTTCACCAGATATATTTTGTGTTAATCTCTTAAACCAGGACATTTTTATATCTCCTTTGTTTTTACTACAAACTCTTTAATGTAAAGTGGCTCTGTTGAATTCAAGTCAGCAAATTCTCCATTCTCATATTTTTTTCTGGCAATTTTTGCAACATAATAAGCATCGGGGTAGTTAAACTCTTCTCCAAACAAAATTATATCATCTTGATTATAAAAATTTTCAGCAACAAATTCAACAGCATCCCCAAGCAAAATTGTTTTCCCTTTAAGTTGCCTTTTTAGATCATCTGCTGTCCCAATTTGATACTCATCTATTCTCTCAATTTTATTTTCGTTAAATCTGTAAATGCTATAGTAAAAATCATTTTGCTTCGCATTCAACATCGGACAGATATAAATTTCAGTTTTATTATACTTTGAAATCAAGCTGCAAATGTTAAATACACTTTCAGCCATCGCATCAAGTGTCGGGACGGTTATTAAGGGTTTTCCTAATGCATAACATAACCCCTTTGCAACACTCAAACCAATTCTCAATCCTGTAAATGAACCGGGTCCAATTGAAATTGCAACGCTTGAAATATCATTTATGGTTTTGTTTATGTTTCCAAGTGCCTGTTCAATCATAAATATAATTTTTTCTGCGTGGACTTGTTTTAGGTGTGTTTTTATTTTTGATTTTGTTTTTTCATTTGCAATAACGATTATTGAGCATAAATCAGTGCTTGTATCCATAGCCAGAATCATAACTTAACTATTTCAATTTCCCTTTTGTTTTCTTCATCTGTAAATCTTAAAAAAACCTCATATCTCTTCTCCGGTAAAATTTTATACGCAACCTCCGCCCACTCTATCAAAGACACAGCATCGTTGTAAACAAATTCATTGAAACCAAGATCTATGATCTCATCAATACTGTTAACCCTATAAAAATCAAAATGATAAACCGTTAACTTCCCTTCATACTTATTCATAATGATAAAAGTTGGACTGTTAACTGTTTCTCTCACACCAAGACCTTGACATACACCCTGAACAAATCTTGTTTTCCCTGATCCAAGATCGCCATATAACGCAACCACATCTCCAGGTTTCAACAATTCAGAAAACTTTGCACCAATTTGTATTGTCTCATTTTCACTGTTTGAAATAAACTTTCCAAGCATCATAATTTAGGGGTGAGTTTTATCAATGGGACAATCATCTCTTCAAGTGAAACACCACCGTGCTGGAAGGTATCTTTATATAAATTCAAATAATGATGATAATCAGTTGGATAGACGAAATAGTAATCTTCTTTTGCAATTATATAATTTATCGCAACCCCACGCTTTGGTAATTTGTATGTTTCTGGATTTTCAATAAATATCGCCTCCTTTTCATCACACTTTAAATTTCTTCCATATTTGTATCTTAAGTTAGTAGCTGCTTCCCTATCTGCAAAAACTTTTGAACCTCTCAAAGCTCTTATGCTTCCGTGATCGGTTGTTATGAAAACAACAACATTTTTCATCTTTGATAAAGTTTTCAGCATTCTAAAAAATGAAGAATGAATAAACCAGGCTCTTGTAACCTCACGATAAGCGGATTCATCAAAAGACAATTCTTTTATAACGGTTGAATCGCTTCTACCGTGAGCGAGCATATCAACAAAATTAACAACTATAGCTGTTAACTGACCCTGCGCATATGTGCTTATATTCTGCTCAACTCCAACGCCAAAATCAGGGTCAATGATTTTAAAATATCTTAATTTTGACTTCATTTTAACCCTATTGCGTTTCAACAAATCCTCAAGAAAATCTTTTTCGTATTTATTTCTACTTCTCTCATCGTCATCGCTTCCCTCCCAGAGTTCGGGAAATCTTCTCTCAATCTCAATTGGAAAAAGTCCGCTGAAAATTGCATTCCTTGAATATGGAGTTGCTGTTGGCAAAATTGAATAATAAAATTCACGCTCAACAAGATAAAAATCGTGTATCTCCCTCTCCATCACATACCATTGATCAAGTCGCATACAGTCAACCACAAACAAAACAACATTTTTACCTTCTTCAATTTCAGGTATTATAAACTTTTCAACAATATCAACAGACAAAACAGGTCTATCTTCGGACTCAATCCATTCCGGATAAACCCTTTCAATATATTTTCCAAATTCAACATTGCATTGTCTTTTCAGTTCAAATAGCGAATCCTTTAATCCAATTTCTGGATGTTCGTCAAGTTCAATTTCCCACTTCGTAAGACGGAGATAAATTTCAATCCAATCCTGAAAGTCAATCTCTGTCATCAATGCGTTTGAAATAGTTCTGAATCCCTGCAAATATTCCATCGTTAATTTTTCACTTGCAATTTTCTTCGCCTCAATAAATTTTTTACAGACCATCAAAATCTGGCTCGGATTAACTGGCTTCGTCAAATAATCACTTATTTTAAGACCTATAGCTTCCTCCATCAAACTTTCCTCTTCATTCTTTGTCACCATAACAACTGGCACGCCGGGTAAGATTTCTTTTATCTCAAGCAAAGTTTGTAACCCACCCTTACCCGGCATAATCTCATCAAGTAAGATCAGATCAATTTCCTTTCCCTTTTCCCTCAAAAACTCAATCGCATCATCTCCATTTGTTGAAATTGAAACTTTATATCCCTTTTCTTCAAGAAATAAAATATGCGATCTTAAAAGTTCAATCTCATCATCTATCCACAAAATGTGTCCTTTGATATCGCTCATTCCTGTTTTGTTTTTGCTTTTTTTAAAAAAATAAAAAGCGAAACTTAAATAAACAAATCAGTGATTTTTCCGAAATAATTAACGATTCTCTCCTTCATAAGTTCAATCATATATGAAACAATTTGCGTTTTCTTTGAAAGAAATATAATCGCAACGATTAAAAATAAAATTGCAAAGGCAAACCTTATACCTATCCTTTGATACACATTCAAATTTAAAAACTTTACAGCAAACACAAGGAAAATCGGGAATGAAGGTATTGAAAACTTAAAAAATGTTTTGATTGCTTTATAAAGATCGTAATAATTCTTGTAACTTAACAAAAAGAGGAAAAAAGTTCTTCCAGAGAAGTTCAAAAAAGTCACATACGAAATTCCAAGCAAATCAAATCCATTTTTAAACGCAAAAAAGTTTAAAAGAAGAACAATCGGAATAAGAAACAAATTCAGGAGCAATATCATTTTTTGTTGATTAATCGTTATTAAAAAAGTTCCAAGAATTGCTCCAAGCGATAGAAAGTAGTAAGCAATCGCAAGTTTATCCACATAACGTAAACTTTCAATGTATTTCGGGAGGAAAATTTGAATAAATGGCTCTGCAAATGTTATGGTTAGGATTGAAATTATCGGTGTTATAAAAGCGATTGCGAGAAGTGATTCATCTAAAAAGATTTTCAAAGTATCTTTTGACTTTGTTTTTCCATATTCTTCAAGCATTCGCTGACCTATGAATTGCCCGAGCGTTGCAGAAGCAAAGTAAGGTAAAACGCCAAGCCCAACAGCAACAGAATAGATTCCCATTTTCTGCTTTTCAAATAGATTCGCAATTGAAAATTTATCTGCGCTCATCAAAAATCCATAAGTAAATCCAACGATTAAAATTTGAAAACCAACATTCAAAATTTCTTTTAAAATCCCTAAATCAAATCTCGGCTTAACCTCACTTAACAAATCTTTAATTGAAGTTAATGTCAAAATCAAAAAACTGAGCATTGCACCCAGAAAAATACCGAGGACTTTGAACTTTAACATTAAAATTATTGACAAAGTTAAATCAAGAATTGCTTGGAAAAGCTGAAGCAAATACGATTTTTTAAAATTATGCTTCATTCTGAGATAAGTTAAAACATATGTGAAATTTTGATTCAGCAGGATTGCTATTGATGTTAAAATAACTGAAAATCTATTTTCTTGAATTGTTTTAAATGGGGAAAGCAAAGAATATACTATTATTGAAACGGAAAAAACAGATGTTATAAAATTCAATCCCCAAAATCCCGCCCCGAGAAAATCCCTTGCTTTTCTATCTTCCCCAGCCCCGAGTTGATATGGAACAATTCGTGAAATTCCATCAACAACTCCAAGATTTGAATAATTCCCGTAGGAAAAAAATAAAAAGATGGAAGCGTATATTCCGAAATCCACCGGTCCAAGAAACTTAGCAAATATAAAATTGCGAAAGAACAAGATAAACTGTGTGAGATATTGTGAAATCTGGGCGATCGCAATATCACTTAACGCTTTTTTCCTTTCCCATTTCATCAGAGTAGAGAGTTGTATACATTTTCAATTTTCTTTGCAACATCTTTAGCATTGTAGTTTTGTATGACAAATTCACGGGATTTTTCTCCAAGTTCTCTGGCGAGATGTTCATCTGTTAAAACTTTTTTAAGTGCTTTATAAAGTTCATAAAAATCAAATGGTTGAACAAGAATTGCTTTATCCCCAACAACCTCGGGTATAGAACCGCTCAAAGTTGTAATCACTGGCTTACCGCACGCCATCGCTTCAATTAAAACCATACCAAATTGTTCCTGCCATCTTTTATCCGGGACGCTCGGCAAGACGAACACATCTGCAAGGTTATGATACCCCGGCATCTCATCATATTTAACGCCACCTGCGAATATTACATTATCTTTAATTTCAAGAAAGCGAACATATCTATTTAGCCAATGATAAAGTTGTCCCGTTCCAACGATTAAAAGTTTAACCCTGTCTCTGTTAATTTCTTTATCTTTCATCAAAAGTTTGAAAGCATTCAAAAGGACAATTATCCCCTTTTGCCATTGCAATCTCCCGGAGAACAGTATGACTTTATCCGACTCTGATATTTTAAACTTTGACATCAATTTTTCATTTTTCGGTGCTGGCTTAAATCTTTCAATATCTATACCGGGTTTTATCACAACGATTTTATTCTCATCAAAACCTTCAATTATAAGGGTTAATTTGGCTCTTTCTGATTTTGCAATAACAATGTCAACCGCATCTTTTATCAATTTAAATCTTTTTGCTTTAACAAATTTATAATTTTGAAATCCATAAGCAAATGGTATATTTTGCCATTGTGTAAAGACAAATTTTTTATTGTATTTTAACTTCACCTTAGCACATTGGTAGGTATAGTAATATTCAACATCACTTGAATGGATTATATCAAAATCTCGGAGAAATTTTTCAAGATTGAATATCTTTTGAAGGAAAAGTTCGTAATAGAAAATTCTCTGGTAAATTTTTCTCATTTTCAAAAAGCGTGGAAATAATATCTCAAAATCATAAACAGATAACAATCGTTTTATCGGGAGTTTAACATTGTCAAGGTCAAATGGATTTGTAAGTGAACAAACTGCGGTTATATCAAATTTTTCAATTAAGGGTTCATAATATTGTAGTTCAAATTTTGCCAACCCATTTCCTCTTACAAGTGCAATTTTAGGTTTCAATTTGCAAATGATTTTATTATTTTTATAACTTTACTTAGCTGGAGATCAAAGTTTAGCAACTTTGCTCTTTCAACTCCTTTTTTGCTCAAGATACATTTCAAATCCTTATCCTTTAAAACTTTTATAATTGCATAAGCGATTTCGTTTACATTTCGTGGATCAATTAAAATTCCAGCATCACCAACGACTTCTGGAAGCGAAGAAGTGTTAGAAACAATCACTGGGCAACCGCAAGCCATTGCCTCAAGCGGTGGCAAGCCAAATCCTTCATAAAGCGATGGATAAACACAAACATCAACTTCACGAAATAAGTTAATCAATTCTTCATCGCTTACATAACCAAGATAATAAATGTTTTTATTTTGTTTGGTCAAATTTTCAATTCTTTGAACCAGTGCATCAACTTTCCAGCCAACTTTCCCACATAAAATTAACTGGGATTCCGGGATTTGCTGTTGGACTATCTCAAAAGCATCAAGCAATTTATCAACCCCCTTTCTCGGTTCAATTGTTCCAACATATAAAATTTTTCGCCCCTGAAAATTTTCTCGTGGAGTCATCGGTTCAATGAACGAGCCGAGTTTGACGACTTTTATTTTATCAGATGGCACATGCCAGGACTTCTCAATATCATGTTTTGTGAATTCTGAATGAACAATGTAAAGTGATGGACAATTCGCAAAGAAATAGCCATAGATTTTAAAGACGAATGAGATTACATTGGGGAAAAATTCAGGATAGTGCCAAGCAATTATATCAGGGACAAACTGGATTATCTGCGCTCTTTTTTTAAAAAAGGGGTAAAATAAATAAGTTAACACTGCCCAAGGGCGAATGTTTGCGATCACGCAAATTGGATTTTTGAAGACCACTTGCAAAAACTTTGGCAAGAAAAACGGAGCTTTCAAAAAAGAATCAGGGAAAATATGAATTTTTAGCTTTTTATTTTTCAAAAAATCTTCCGGAATCTGGGCTCTTGAGCGAGATGTGACGACATCAATTTCTTTTATATCGCTATCTTGAAGCAAGTGTTTCAACAATTCAAGATTAACTCTCTCAATGCCAGTTTTA
>CAZQJI010000080.1:0-7445 GCA_964593475.1 uncultured Bacteroidota bacterium
AAATTTTTGTTATTTTTAATTTGAATTCGGGCGGTTAGCTCAGTTGGTTTAGAGCGCCACCCTTACAAGGTGGAGGTCAGAGGTTCGAATCCTCTACCGCCCACTTTCCTCAAAAACGCATACCGCAAGATGCGATAAAACTTGAATCTTTCTTGATATTTTCCCGGCGTTGATGTATATTTATTTCCACAAAAACAAACCCAAAAACGAAATCCTGTGTTTGATAAACTTGAGAAATTAAAAAAACGATACGAAGAATTAACACAATTACTGTCCAAGCCGGAGATCATTTCTGACTTTGAAAAGTATAAAACACTTTCAAAAGAGCATCACGAACTCTCTGAAATCGTGGAACTTTACGATAAATATCTTGAAACAGAAAAGATTTTGAATGAGACGAAATCGCTTTACAAATCAACCGCTGATCCCGAACTCAAAGAACTTGCGCAGGAAGAGATAAATTCACTTCAAGAAAAACTCAAAAATTTTGAAGAGCAACTTAAAGATGCTCTCATACCCAAAGATCCGAATGACAGCAAAAACGCAATTGTTGAAATTAGAGCTGGAACAGGCGGAGAGGAAGCAGCACTTTTTGCAGCCGATCTTTTCCGTATGTATTCAAGATATGCTGAGAAAAAAGGATGGAAAGTTGAAGTGATGGATTTTAACGAAACTGGACTCGGTGGATTTAAAGAGATAATTTTTTATGTGACTGGAAACAATGTTTATGGAACACTTAAATATGAAAGCGGAGTCCATAGAGTTCAAAGGGTTCCGATCACTGAATCAAGCGGTAGAATTCACACCTCAGCTGCAAGCGTTGTCGTTTTGCCAGAAATTGAAGATGTTGAAATTGAGATAAATCCGGACGATTTAAAAATTGAGTTTTATCGTGCGGGCGGTCACGGCGGTCAAAATGTTAACAAAGTTGAAACTGCTGTCAGAATCACGCATATACCCACGGGAATTGTGGTCCAGTGTCAGGATGAACGCTCACAATTTAAAAATCGTGAAAAAGCGATGAAAATTTTGAGGTCAAGATTATATGACCGAATGCTCATGGAGAAAGAGGCTGAAATAACAGCACATAGAAGAAGTTTGGTCAAAACTGGTGATAGAAGCGAGAAAATTAGAACCTATAACTTTCCACAAAACAGGGTCACCGATCATAGAATTAACCTCACACTTTATAACCTACAAGAAATTCTTGATGGAGAACTTGATCCGATAATTGAAGCTTTAAAACTTGCGGATAAAAAAGAAAAACTTGAACAAGGTTAAAAATCAATTCGGCAGATTAAATTTTGCGTGAATAATAATTTTTAAACTATCCTCTGTTGGGATAAACAAAAGCGTCGGACGTTTGACTTTAAACTCCGTTAAACTTATTTTAAAATCACCATCAACCACAAGCAAATTTCCCTCAAATTTCGCCTTTCCTTTCATCGTTATTTCCTTTGTCTCGCCGTGAAATGTAAGAAATCCAGAAACGAGCAAATCTTCACCGTTCAATTTTATATCGTTGCTTTTGAAACTAATCTTGGGATACCTCAATGCTTCAACCACTTCCATTACATGTGAGTCCCTGTTTGAATTTCCGCTGTTAAATTTCACAACTTCTGCGACTCCTTCAGCCCTCAAAATTTTTTTCTCTTTTGCATCATACTCTATCAAAAATTTTGGCTCATTATTCGTTGCCTTAACCGTATGAAGCGGATGACGAATTATATATTGAATATAAGAGCCGTTTTCTGACTCTATCACAGGATTTTGAGCGATTGCAAATTGAAAAACAATGCTAACGCAGACGAAGACAAATTTAATAGAATTCACCTTTTAACCCCGTTTTTGTTTTAGCGAATTGTTATAATAATCATCGCAGATGCAAGAGCTGTGAAAGTTGTAATTGCAACACCCATATGAATTTTCTTTAACCTGTTATAATCATCAATTGTTTTACTTTCTCGGACCTGTCTTCCAAGAATTGCAGTTGCAATCATTCCAGCGCTGTGTATCCAGGCAAGCGTTTTGTGAATAGATAAACTTCCCTCACCTTTTTCTCTTCTCACAAGCGGTGGCGGAGATGTCAATGCAAGTAAAGCTGTCAAAGTGTATGAAGCAATTGTAGCTCTCACAAGCGAACGATGTTTATTTATAGCTGAATTATCCCCATCAAAAGCTTTTTTACCATAATAACCTGAAACAGCCATCAACCCAAGCGTTGTGAATCCACCGAGTTGATGAAGTGAAAGCATCGTCCTTCTTAATTTCAATTCCCTTTCCCTTGCCTGCGGTGTAAGTGGCGCAAGCCCGATAGCTCTAAACAAACCTTTTTCGCCCCAGAGACCTTTTTCAAGCATGCTTAACTTATTTGGAAGCAAACTTATTGAAGTTGTATCGGATTGGGATTTCAAATCTGTGGAAAATAAAATAAAACCAAGAAGAAAAAACAATGCCCGATGCATAACACCTCCGTTTTTAATTTAAAACTAATTCAAAATTTTGAACATCTCATAAAAAAATATAGTTCTCAGGATTATTCCCACCTTATTGCTTCAGATGGGATGATGTTAGCTGCTCTTTTTGCGGGATAATATGAGGCAAGTGAACAAAGGATGATAGCAGAAATTCCAACAACGATAAAGTCAGTCAAGTGCATTTCAACAGGCAAAGACGGGATTATATAAACCGTGGGATCAAGCGGGAAAATTTGATATTTCTCCTGAATATAGCACACAAGATAACCAATTATGCTTCCGATACCTGCGCCAACAATTCCGATTATAACACCTTCAAACATAAAAATTCTGACTATATCTGAATTTTTAGCACCCATTGCTTTTAAAATCCCGATATCTCTTGTCTTTTCAATCACAGACATAGTAAGCGAGCCAAGGATATTAAATGTCGCAACGAAAATTATCAAACTTAAAATCACATACGCAGTCCATCTTTCAATCTGCATAACAGAATATAAATCTTTGTGAAGGTCATACCAGGTCTTCACCCAAAAATTCTCGCCAAGCCGTGATTGAATTATTTTCTTCACATTTTCAGATTGATTTATATCTTGCAGGCGGATTTCAACGCCGTTAACTTTTCCACGCATATCAAAAAGTTCCTGTGCAGATTTAACTGAGACGAAAGCGTAATATCCGTCGTAATCTTTGTTATTTGATTCAAATATTCCAGAGACGACAAACTTCTTAACATTTGGCTGAACCAAACTGAAGAGAGTTCCAAAACTCGGGCTGACCAAAGTAACGGTATCGCCAACAAGAGCGTTCAATCTGTCTGCAATCGTGAGTCCGAGAATTATTTTCGGTAAACCAGTTTGACTGTTAAGATCAAAACTCCCAAGAACTATTTTTTGAGGCAAGCCAGAAACAATCCATGCTTTTTCCGGGTCAATTCCTTTTACATATACAACACGATTATTTCTGCCCGAGATCAGCATTGCCTTGCTGATGATGAAAGGTGCATATCCCCTGATTTGTGGAATGTTTGAAATTGCGTTTTCAATTAGATTGAAATCATCTGTGCTTAAATTTAATTTTTTCTCTATTCTTATGTGCGGGTCAAACTCAACAAGTATTTTTGTCACAAGACCATTAAATCCATTGAAAACAGATAAAACTATTATCAAAGCAGAAACCCCAATCGTCACGCCAATAAGCGAAATCAAACTTATGATTGAAACAAGAGCAATTTTTCTTTTTGAGCGAAGGTATCTCCAGGCGATGAAGGTTGTGAATGGAAGTTTAAACATAGTGGAGAAAAATTTTGATTAACAAAAGGGTGTGCCACTTTAATGGCACACCCGGAAATAAAATTAATAATTTCCTGCGTAAACTGACAACTTTGTTGTCTTTGGTTTATTCACACTGACCCAGGCTTTTGCATCAGCAACTAAACGATCCCTTACTTGTTGTGGAGTTGCGCCCGGATTCTTTGAAAGATAAAGTGCAGCAGTTCCAGCAACATGTGGAGCTGCCATTGATGTTCCACTCAAAGTTGCGGTTGAACTTCCGATATAGGTTGATAAAATTCTCACTCCGGGGGCGTTTAAATCAAGAAGCGAACCCCAGTTTGAAAAAGTTGCAAATTTGTTTGTCTCGTCATAAGCACCAACCGTTATAGCTTCTTTGACATGTGCAGGGCTGTAATTTTTTGCATCTGCGCCGTCATTTCCAGCTGCTATTGTATAAACTACGCCAGCGTTAATTGAATTTACAACAGCATAATCAAGCGAATTGTAAGTTGAGCCGGTTCTCGCCCCTAAACTCATATTCGCAACGATTGGGAGATTTGGATTGTTAACTTTTTGTTGCGTCACGAAGTCAACACCAGCAATTACATTTGAAAAAGAACCCGAACCATCATCACCAAGAACTTTGACCGCAAAAAGTTCAACTCCCGGCGCAACCCCAACGACATAGTTATTGTCATCTTTCGCTCCAACAATTCCGGCAACATGCGTTCCATGTCCATTCCCATCATCAGCAGTGCCTTTACCTGTAAAATCAACCCCACCGACGACATTTAAATCCGGATGATTCAATTGAATCCCTGTATCAATTATATAAACTCTCACCCCACTTACACTACCCGCTCCATCACCAGCTTTTGTTGAACTTACATCTGCATCAATTCTATCAATGCCCCAGGGCAAAGTTTGAGCAAATGCGTAAACAATTCCATCCTCCTCAATGTAAGCAATTCTCGGATCAGCACGCAAAGCAAGAAGTTTGTCTTCCGGGATTTCCGCAGAAAAACCTTTAATTGTATAGCGATATACATAGTCAAGATCCAGAGCATATGTTGATGCGATCTCGCCAACGATTTTATTAACTGCTTCAGCAACTCCTTTCATATCACCCTTCGGCAAGATGTTATCTTTAAGGACAACGATATACTTACCCGGGATGGTATTTTCAGTTGGTTTAACAACTGGAGCTAACCCCTTATCCTGCTGTGCTAAATTAATTTCCCCTTGTTGACCTGTTGGTTGAGAACATCCAGAGATTAAAGCAAGTAAAAAAACAAACATTAAAACGAACAAACCCATCAAATAATGCCGACGCATGTTTAAAACTCCCGTTTTAATTTTAAAAAATAAAAAAGCCCGACCCGGGAAAAACGGATCGGGCTTGTGGTCAGATTAATTATTTAGTCGGCAAAGTATAGAAGACGCCGACCTCAAGACCAAGATAATGAACCGTTTTCACAACAGCTGAATACTTAACAACACCTCCGACCTTAACATTTGGGGCAGCTGCATAAGCGACAAACCCACCAAACCCGCCGGTCACCTTCGTCTCACTCTTTGGCTTGCTAACAAAAGCAAGACCAAGATCACCAACAACGCCCAATTCAACTTTGTCCTGCGAATAAGCAGTGTAACTCAAACCATATTTCACAGGAACAAATGAATATTCAGCAGAATTCCCTTCCTTCGGGAATGTCACATAACCAACGGAAAGCTGACCAGCCAATCCTTTAACTTTGAGGAAACTTTCCGGAACATCATAACGATAATAAACATTGCCACCGAATCCAACCGTCGGCTTCTCACTACGGTAACCAAGCGTCAATCCAGCACCGAGTTCCCTTGATACTGCTACACTGCTTAAAAGCACTACTAACGCCAAAAATAAAAAAGTCCCTCTCATTTTATTGCCTCCTTTTGTTTTTAAGTTTTTGTTTATTTTTTTACCTCACTGCAATTATACAAAATTTAAAAACAAAAGTCAAGTGGTTCGGGCTTAAGCTACCCACTTAAATAACATTTCTTGAAAAATCAAGCATTTTTTGGTATATTTGAACCGAAGATAATTTTAAAAATTAATTTTTGAAAACCAGAAATGAAAAAAATAAGGTCAGCTCTAATTCTAACTTCGTTCGCAGTAATTTTAGTTTATCTCTCCGTAACCGGTTTTCAATGTGCAAGTGCTGAGGTTACGGGAGCAAAGGTTTACATGCAAAGGCAGGACTGGGTAAATGCTGAAAAACAACTTTTGAAAGAGGTTGAGAACAATCCCAAAAATGCAGAGGCGTGGTTTCTACTCGGGTATGTAAGGGGTGAGCAAAAAAATTACACCGGCATGCTTGAAGCTTTCAACAAATCACTTGAAATATCAAATCAATATGAAAAAGACATCAACAATTTCAAACTTAAATACTGGGTTGATAACTTTAATGCCGGTGTAACTTACTTTTCAAGATTTCAAAACAACAGAGATTCAATTCATTATATTGACAAAGCAATTGAATCGTTTAAAACCGCAACGATGATAATTCCAGATAGCGCATCTGCTTACAAAAATCTCGCTTACAGCTATCTTGTCAAGGAAGATATTGATAGCGCCGTTGAACCGCTTAAAAAGGCAGTTGAACTTTCACATGAGAAAGATGTTGATGCGATGAAGATGCTTGGCAAGATTTACTATGATTATGCGTCACGCCATACTGCAAAGTTTGAAGACCCTTCAAATAAGCGTGATATTAGAGTCGGAATGACAACCGATGAGGTGAGAAAAGCACTTGGTGAACCCGAGATTGTAAGCAAACCTCAACCTCAACAACCAGCCCAACAAAAAGGCAAAAAACCCATAAAGCCAGCCCCGGTTCAACCGGAAACCGAAAAATGGACTTATCCAAAATATGGTTTAACTCTTGAAATTGAAAACAATGTTGTCAAAACGATTGATTTCAAAGGCGAGAAATATCAAGAAGGTGGAGTAACTGTTGCACTTGATTCAACCGAATTTTATGCAGCAAGAGAATGGTATGATAAAGCGATTGATATCTTCAACAAAGTGAGAAATATTCAACCCTCAGATGAAGAAACACTTGCATTTCTCTCAAACGCCTATATAAACGCTGGAAGAAGCGATGAAGCACTTGAAGCATTCCGTGCTTCTGTTGAAGCTCAACCCGGGAATAAGTATTTCCATTACAATTACGGAGTTCTGCTTTTGAAAGCGGAACAATTTGAAGATGCAATAAGAGAATTTAAGGCAGCGATTGAAATTGACCCAAATTACAAAGAAGCGCTATACAATCTCGGGGCTTCGTATGTCAACTGGGGAGTCAAGTTGAAACAGCAAGCTGAAGATCTCGCCTTAAAGCAAAATCTTGAAGAACAGGCAAAATATGAAGAACTATCAAAAGAAAAATTCAAACAAGCGCTTCCTTATCTTGAAAGATTAACCGAAATTGATCCAAACGATATTTTCATCTGGGAATTGATCGGGAAAATTTATGCTAATCTTGGAGAAGTTGATAAAGCTGAAGCTGCTTTTAAGAAAGCAGATGAATTGAGAAATAAAAAATAAAATCATAAATTAAATCAGCGGGCGATGTTTCGCCCGCTTTTTTCTTTAAAAAATACCGGGGTTAAAAATGGGATTCTCAACTGATGCAATTCACTTCGGGCAAAAACC
>CAZQJI010000081.1:0-7347 GCA_964593475.1 uncultured Bacteroidota bacterium
ACGCAGGTTGAGAGTTCGGAATTTCTTGGTTTCAACATTTATCGCAGCAGGGATAATGTGAATTATGTTCTTGCTGGTTCATATTTGAGCGATGCGGGTTTGAAGGCGAAAGGCAGAGAAGCATTTGGAGGTGAATATGAATTTGTTGATAAAGGAGTTACTGAATCGGGCAAGTATTATTACAGGATAGAGGCAGTTTCAAGGGGTGAGAGTAAAGTTGTTGATGTGATAGAAGTAGAGGTTGAAGCTCCGAAGAAGTATGTTTTGCATCAGAATTATCCAAATCCGTTTAATCCTGTGACGACGATAGAGTTTGAGATTCCGGTTGGTGGGTATGTTGTTCTGGAGGTTTATAATAGTTCTGGTCAGAAGGTTGGAGAGATATTCAGGGGAGAGCTTGGTGCTGGGTATCATAAGGTTAAGTTTGATGGGAGCAATCTTGCAAGCGGTGTTTATTTCTATGTTTTGAGAGTTAATGAGTTCGTTGATATGAAGGAGATGGTTTTGGTGAAATAAAGTGAAAATTCCCCCTCTCTATTTATGGAGAGGGGGTTCTGAATGATTTAAAAAAGCAAACTGAAGATCTAATTTTTCAATCCTTTGAGATCCTTCCTGAAAATAATATTCAATTTTTGAGATCCGGGGATTTCAAGAAAATTCAGATTTTGCTTTAAACTTATTTTTTATCTTATCTTTTGAAAAAACAAAATTGGTTCGGGTGATGAAATTAAAAGGCAAAAGAATTTTAATTTTTGTGGAAGATTTAGTTGAAGAGGTAGAGCTTCTTTATCCGAAATATCGTTTAATTGAGGAAGGAGCCGAGGTTAAAATTGCTGGACCTGAGGTAAAAGTTTTCAAAGGTAAAAATGGTTATCCGATAAAGTCGGATTTAAGTTTTGATGAGGTAAATGTTGAAAATTTTGACGCTCTTGTTATCCCGGGTGGTTATGCGCCAGATAGAATTAGAAGAAATAAAACAGCGCTTGAGCTTACGAAGAAATTTTATGAGCTGGGTAAAGTTGTTGCTTTTATCTGCCACGCTGGATGGGTTCCGATATCAGCTGGAATTTTGAAGGGAAAGAAGGTCACTGGATTTTTCTCAATAAAGGATGATCTTGTTAACGCAGGAGCTGAGTTTGTTGATAATGAAGTCGTTGTTGATGGGAATTTGATAAGTTCAAGAAATCCGGATGATCTTCCGGCGTTTTGCAAAGCCATAATTTCTGCACTTTCTGATTGAAACCTAAATTATACAAGGTGTGTTGCAATTATTGAAATAAGCCTAAAAGAAAAAGCGAGGATGAGTTATGTTCAGCGAAGTTCAAACTCTGAAAGATGTCTTGATGAGGAATTCAAGAGAAGGAGAACTTTACAGAAAAGTTGACGAAAAAAGAATTGAATGTTATGCTTGCGGTCACAGATGCAAAATTTCAGAGGGAAGAAGCGGTGTTTGCCGTGTCAGATTTAATGTTAATGGAAAACTTTATGTCCCCTGGGGTTATGTTACATCACTTGCCCTTGATCCTATTGAGAAAAAACCATTTTTCCATGTTTATCCCGGAAGTTACACTTTAAGTTTCGGGATGCTCGGATGCGATTTTCACTGTGATTATTGTCAGAATTGGGTTACATCGCAAGCGCTTCGTGATCCAATTGCAGGTGTTATGCCGGACTTTGTAACGCCGGAGAAAATTGTTGAGATTGCTTTAAAATACGAAAGCAAAATAATAACAAGCACTTATAATGAACCTTTGATAACATCTGAATGGGCAATTGGGATTTTGAAAATTGCAAGTCAATATGGCATTCGTGGTGCATATGTTTCAAATGGAAATGCAACTCCCGAAGTTCTGGACTATCTGCGACCTTATGTGGATTTTTACAAAGTTGATTTAAAGAGTTTTAACGATCGCAATTACAGAAAACTTGGCGGTCGTTTAAGTGTCGTTCTTGACACAATTAAAATGCTTGTTGAAAAGGGTTTCTGGGTTGAAGTTGTAACTCTCGTGGTTCCGGGGTTCAACGATTCGGAATCTGAGTTAAGAGATATTGCGAGGTTTCTCGCAGGCGTCTCCCCGAATATCCCCTGGCATGTGACCGCATTCCACAAAGATTATAAAATGACTGACCCGGAAAATACAAAACCGGAACAATTGATAAGGGCAGTTGAAATAGGTTATGAAGAAGGGTTAAGATTTGTTTATGCTGGTAATCTTCCCGGTTATGTTGATAGATATGAGAACACATACTGTTATAATTGTGGGGCGTTGCTTGTTGAAAGGTTTGGTTTCAGGGTTTTGAAGAATAAAATCAAGGAGGGCAGGTGCTTCAAATGTGGAACGGTTATACCAGGATACTGGGAATGATTTTGATTGTTAACTTTTTGATATTTCTTCTACCGCTAAAAGGTCAATCATTGGATTTGAAAATAAAGGGCAAGGTAATAGATTTTGAAACCGGTGAGGAGATACCCAATGCAAATGTGATTTTGGTCGGGACATCATTCGGGACTTCAACTAATTCCAAGGGTGAATTTGAGATAAAAGTCAAGCCCGGCTCTTATGAAGTTGAGGTCAGGGTGATTGGTTATGAAACGGAGCGAAAAAGATTGGATATAAAAAATGGAAATATATTTGTTGAGTTTCGTTTAAAGCAAAGTTATATAGAGATGAGAGAAGTTGAAGTTCTTGCTGATTATAAATCCCGAAGAGCGGTTGATGTAAGACCGAGTGTGATTGAAGTTGAACCTAAAAGTGTTAAGGTAAGCGCCGGGTTCGGCGAAGATGTTTTCAGGATGTTGAGAACTCTTCCCGGGGTTTTTGCTCCATCTGATTTTGCAACTCAGTTTGTTGTGAGGGGCGGGTCTCCGGATGAAAATTTGATAATAATTGATGGGGTTGAAGTTTACAATCCATATCGTCTTTATGGTTTTGTCAGCATGTTCAATCCAGATATAGTTGGCGATTTCAATTTTATGGCCGGTGGATTTCCGGCAAAATACGGAGATAGATTATCCGCTGTCCTTGATGTCACAAGCCGTGATGGATCTTCTGACAAAATTTTTTCAAGTATGATGAATATCAACCTGACAAATGCGAATTTAATTTTTGAAGGAAAACTTCCATTGAATGGCTCATGGATATTTTCAACACGCAGAACTTATTATGATTTAATCCTTGAGCCGATTGCGGAGAAGACGGGGCTTGTAAGTGGTGATGTGACATTTCCGAATTTCTATGACTTTCAGACGAAATTAACATTTTATCCGTTCAATAAGCACAGGGTAAGTTTTCTTGGCATTTACAGTAGCGATGCGATGAATATAATAACTGGAAAAAACCTTGACAGACCGGATAGCGTTGCGGTAAATGATCTGTCGTTTAATAAAACATTTGCTGGTTCATGGACTTATTCTCCGAATAAAAATTTTATTGTTAAGTTTCTTGCATCGTGGTATGAGAACTCAGGTGAGAGCAAATTTGGTGGCGAACTACTTGACCCATCTTATTATTATGAGGGCAAGGTTGTCCCGGATGACGCAACATTTTTTAAAGTTGAGACATGGTCGCATTATTTGATCCGGAAGATTGCAACCTCTTTTGATATAAGTTATAGTCTTGAAAATCATTTAATTGAATTTGGTCTTGGAAATAATTTTGTCAGGTCAGAGTTAAAATATGTTTTGAAAATGGATGAGGGTCTGAAAGCATTTCTGAAATCGCTTGGCTTTTTCTCCGCTCCCGAACTTTTTAATTATTCAGAAAGATATAATCGCTCATATCTTTACATTCAGGATAGGATCAGATTAAACTCAAAACTTGTAATTCAACCGGGGTTGAGATTAGATCGTTATGGGCTCATAAAAAGAAGTTATATATCGCCGAGGTTTAATTTGCTTTACAATCTTGATGCTCTTACAGGTTTGAGGTTTGCTTATGGGTGGTATTATCAATCCCCGGGATATGAAAAAATTTACGATCAACAGACATTCTTTGATTTTACTCAGGCGGGAAATTTAAATGCCGAAAAATCAACACATTATGTCATCGGCTTTGAGAGATGGCTTGCTCCGGATGTTCTCGGAAGAGTTGAGGCATATTATAAAGATTTTGATGATTTGATCGTCAGAAAGCGTGTTAATGGAACGAAATGGGTCGCTGATAGAATTTCAAATTATCCACCAACTGATATAAGAGGATGGGGTCAGCCGTATCAGATTGCGATAAATGATTCCGTGACATCAATCCCGGTTAACATGGGTGATGGGAAAGCGTATGGGTTTGAAATTTTTATTGAAAAAAGAAAGACGAAAAACAGCAAAATTCACGGCTGGATGTCTTATTCTTTTTCAATCGCAAGGAGGAAAATTTACGATGTTGAACTTCCATTTATATATGATCAAAGGCACACATTTAATATAGTTTTTAACTGGAACATAAGCAGAAGGTTTGATTTTGGTTTGACGTGGATGTATGGTTCAAATTATCCTTACACAGAGCCAATAGGTGTTAAGCCCAGAATTCTTGTCACGGATACATCGGTTAGCATAGCGACAATTAAAGATAAAGTGATTCTTGATCTTGATTATGGAAGTTTGAAAAATTTCTTTAATGCGCGCAAACCACCTTATCATCGTCTTGATGTGAGATTAACTTACAACACGAAGATCTGGGGTGCTAATTTCAGTTTTTATATTGATGTTGTAAATGTTTATAACAGAAAAAATGTGATCGCTTATGATTTCAGCGTGAAAGATGGGCAGATAAAGAGAAGGGAGATAACGATGTTTCCTATCTTGCCAACATTCGGGATAAGTGTTAAGTTTTAATGAAAAACAATTTTTGAAATTTCTATGCGAAGGGTCTATCTTGATCACAGCGCGACAACGCCTGTTGATCCATTGGTTGTTGAAGCGATGATGCCTTATTTTAACGAAATTTTTGGCAATCCATCGTCAGTTCATCAATTTGGAAGGGAGGCAAAAGTTGCGATTGAGGAAGCCCGTGAGAAGATAGCAAATTTCATAAATGCAGAGCCATCAGAAATAATTTTTACAAGTGGAGGAACAGAGTCAGACAATTTCGCAATTTTCGGCATCGCATACTCTGGGATTAAAAAAGGGAAGAACCACATAATTACAACGCAGATAGAACATCATGCTGTGCTTGATACCTGTATTTATTTACAGAAGAATGGTTTTGATGTGACATTTTTAAGAGTTGATTCAGACGGCGTTGTTGATCCGGACGATTTGAGAAGATCCATAACGCCGAAGACATGTTTGATAAGTGTTATGCATGTTAATAACGAAATTGGGACAATTCAGCCGATTGAAGAGATTGGCAGGATAGCGAGGGAGTATGAGATACCTTTTCATACTGATGCTGTTCAATCGTTCGGGAAGATTGATGTTGATGTTAAGAAATTAAATGTTGATTTGCTTTCTGCGTCCGCTCATAAAATTTATGGTCCAAAGGGAATTGGATTTCTTTATGTTAGAAAGGGGATTGAGATAGAGAAGTTCCATCACGGTGGTTCTCAAGAAGCGGGGAGAAGAGCTGGGACAGAGAGCGTGCCTTTGATAGCTGGATTCGGAAAAGCAGTTGAAATTTGCTCCGAAAGGATGTCCAGCGACTATGAGCATGCGAAGAGATTGCGGGATTATATGCTTGATAAAATTGAGAGCATTTTTGGTGAGTTGAAAGAATTTTTGATTTTGAATAGTCCGATTACAAAGGCGATACCTTATATCTTGAATTTTTCAGTTGATTCTGTTAAAATTGAAATAGATGCGGATGCTCTGATTTACGGACTTGATTTAAGAGGAGTTGCTGTTTCAAATGGTTCTGCTTGCACATCCGGGAGCTTAAAGCCATCGCATGTTATTATGGCTTTAGGGCGTGATGAGAGAACCGCACTTGCAAGTGTGAGGTTTTCTTTTGGGCGTGGAAATAGCGTTGAAGATATTGATTATGCGGCTGAGAAATTTTTTGAAGTTGTTAAGATTTCGGCGGAGAGAGAAATTGCGAAATAAAAAATTTTCCCTCTATGAGATTATTCAGAAAAAGATTTTTGATCTGGTTTGTGGTTGTCTCGGTTATAATTTATCAATTTTATCCAAGTGTTGCGTTTGCACAGCGGGATAAGGTAAGGGTTGGTTTTATCGGGTTTAAGTTTGAAGGTGTTGGTAAGGTAGCGCAGAAAGATATAACCAACAGTGTTTTATATCTTCTCGCCGGAAAACCATCGGTTGACATTGTCTCTCCCGAAGAAGCTGTTTCAATTGTTGGTCGTGAAAAAATTAACAGCGTTTTATCTCTACCCAGTGAAAATGAAGTTGTGCTTTTGTCTCATGCGCTTGGTGTTGATTATTTATTCTTTGGAAATTTTGTAAATCAAAACGCCGATACAAACAATGTCACGCTTGTTGGGACTTTTGAATGTTTTGACAGGCCAAAGGGGAGATTCCATACAGTTGAGATAACATGGAGATATGAGAACATAGATGAGGAGGTGAAAAAGATAGACAAGGAATTTATAAGCAAGGTTTTGCCGAAGAAAGGTTCGGTAATGCCAAATGTGTTTTTCATACTTGTTTTTGCTTTAATTATTTTCGGGACTTATTTTTTGATCTGGGAGCTCGGTAGCGGTGCAAGTGAGGAAGTGGGCGTTCCACCGACAACTCAATAAAATTTGAAATGGAGGTTTTAAATATGTTTCACAGGTTAATTTTAGTTTTGTTTTTTCTTTTATTTGTTTCGTGTCGTGGCAAGGACTTAACAGGTGGGAGAGGGTTTGTTTCTTATGAGGTTTCTTTTAACACGGACAAGAATTATATAATCAATGAAGCGAGTTTCGTACTGCAACTTTATGAGTATAACATTGAAATTCTTGATCCGGCGAAAGATTATTATGTTATTCAAACATTTTGGCGATTGAGGGATGGGCAGATGGCGTTTGGTTCTGATACAGTGTGGGTTTTGTTCAGAGATAGAGTTTTAATACATATAATTCCGCGTGGCAGGAGTAGTTTTTATTTCAGGGGATATCAGGTTTATAATACGGTTTTGCAATTTGAGTTTCAGGTTAAGATGGGGCAGGAGAATTGGGTTAGAATTGAACCGCCGAAAGAGTATTTAAACGAATATGAGACGATAATAAAAGAGATAAAGCGCCGGATGTTAAGATATGGACCAAGTTCTGGGGGATGAGGTTTGCGGTTGCAAAATCTTGCATTTTTTAAAGGTAATGATTATATTTATGATTGCTTTGAGGAAGGAGTTCTTTTATAAGCTGGCGTAGCTCAGTTGGTAGAGCAGCTGACTTGTAATCAGCAGGTCCGGGGTT
>CAZQJI010000082.1:0-7121 GCA_964593475.1 uncultured Bacteroidota bacterium
ATGTTCCCGCATCAAGTACATCATCAACAAGTGTTGCTATTTCCTGTCCGAGTATAGTGTAAATTTTTAAGCTAACATGTTCCCTTTTCGGAATTGCAAATTCTATCGTTGTGCTCGGGTTAAATGGATTTGGATAGTTTTGTTTAAGTTCATAACCCCGTGGAATTTGATCGTCCAGTTTTTCAACTTTCAATGGTATCACTGGTAAAGTTCCTTGATAGACCCATTTATCAACTGTCCATCCGTAGTAAGATTGTGTGTAAAGATTTTTATTCTCATCAAATTTGACATCATAAGGTGATGTGTAACCGGATGCGTTCCCCGGTGTTGTTCCATCGGTTCTGGTATTATATCCACCAGTCATTATTAAATTCCATTTCGCTATATCAATTGTGTCAATTGGTTCGCCTGTGGTTCCACTTAACACATATATTCTTCCATATGGATAACCTTGTGAAAGTGGCGAAGGTCTCCACACAGCGCATGCGACGAACAGAAGATTATTCTCATCAAGATATTCAAGCCCGATTGGCGAACCCTTCCAGAAGGATGTTGCGCCGGTGTCGGCATCACCAAGTTGAAAATTAAACTTTGGATCAATTTGATATCCCGATTGAATTGAACCGACATATTTAACAACTTTTCTCTGCGTGGTGTCCGAGAAAGAAACAAAGAGCCATGTTCCGTCATTGTTAACTTCAATCCCTTTATAAACTCCGTCTGGCAGGTCAATGGTCAAAAGTGGCGTGGTTGTGTGTGTTTCCCAAGCGTTTTTATTGTTCTGTAAAGATGGGAAAATTTTGATGTCATCAGTTTTACCGAACGAACTATCGTTGATCACAAAAACATTACCATATTTGTCAAGGTCAATTGCAAAAATTATGTTGTCTCCTGTTTCAATTCGGTATGGTGTTGGAAGTATGGTATCACCTGTAAATTTGAAAACGAGGATATTATGCATTTCATCGTTATTTGCAACATAAATCAAACTATCCTGCGGTGTCGCAAGAATAAACCATGCATTTCTCATTAAAACTTCATCAAATACATCATTTGGATTTGTCCACGGAAGATAAAAATTACCAATTCCACTTGAACCGTAGCCATAGGAATATAACCTTCCTGTTGCCGAGTCAGCATTTACATAGGGGACAAGGAAACTTCTTGCATTGTAAGTTGTCACACATGCGATAAATGTGTTTTCTTTAATTACAGCGACGCTCGGGGTGTTGTGTCCAGTGCCATTTGTTTCATCATCATAAGTTGCGTAAACACAATACCACTTTGATGTCCATTGCGGTTGCTCCTGTGAAAATGCTAAAGTGAAAAGAAGAAGGAAACCAAAAAGAATTGTAACTTTTCGCATGATGTGCCTCCATGTTATTTTTTTGTTCATCTTGAGTATATTAAACAAAATACAAAAAGTCAATAATTTCATCAAAAAAGATTTAGACCTGTTTAATTTGTCAGCTGAAGCGTTTTGAAAGGTGGCACCGTCTCGGGAGTGAATTGATTTTGAAAAACTATTTTAATAATTTCAAAGCAGGAAACAAAAATTAAAATTTTTAGTAAAAATGAGGAAAATCATCGCAACATTAACATTATTGCTTTTATTTACCGCCGAACTTTTTTCTCAAAGTGTGACTTTAAAAGTGCGTGAAAAAACGATTTTTAAAGGAGAGAGGTTTTTAACAGTAAAATTTTCTGTCAAAGATGCAAGGGAAAACTTTACAGATATTGATGTTGCAAAAGGTGCATATTACTTCTTCTTATGTCTCCCGGAAGGCGATTGGAACATTGATGAAGAATTTGCAAAAGAATTTACAGGCAAGGTTTTGATCCAGCAAGATGGAAATGTTTTTTATCCAGAGGTTTATGACTTAATGACTGTTGATGGTAAAGTTGCTTTAATAGTTGGGTTTGAGAAAAAGTTTCAGCTTGAAAAAACATTTAAAATTAATTATCCGATTTCCGAAAAAGTTGTGAGCTCTGCTGAGATGAATATCCCGGAGAATTTGTGGGAGGGTTATTCGGAGGCGTTCAAAGCATATCAAGAGGGTGTTAAGTTTTACAACGAGAAAAATTATCGGGGGTCTGCCGAGATCCTTTTCAATCTTGTTGCGAATGAGAAGGCGAAGAAGTTTTCGTTTTACAAAGATGCAAGGGAAAAATGCATAAAATCGCTTGATAACATCTTAATTGAGCTTGTTGATAAGTTTAACTCTGTTGTCTCCGCAGTAATGGAGCCGGAAGAGAAGCTCAAAGAGTATGATAGTTTGAAGGTTCAATTTAAAAATTATGTCAATGATATGCTGACCCCAAAGTTAAATGTCCTTTCGGATACGCTTGTTTTTGCGATGCTTTCACGTGCAAATGGATATTTTGAGAAGCTTGAGAATGAAATACAAGCAGAAAAATATCGGCTTGATGTTAAAAGTATATCCTGGCTTAACACTGAAAAAGCGATCAATTTCAAATATCGTCTTATAATTGATGCCCTTGCTTACGCCTTCACATCCGAATCTTTTTGGAACAATCCCGATACGACAAAATTTGAGTTTGTTTTACCTGACACAATTTATGCGAATTTGAAAATCTTTGGCGTTGAGAGGGATTACAACATATTTCAGCGTGTTTGCATCTCAAATTTGAAAGCAAGGGGGACATTGTTTGATGAAAAATTTCTTGTTAATTTGCTCGGCAATTCAGAATCTCTACCGCAACCTTATTACGAGATTTTTCTCGCAATTGATAATTATCTGAGGAAAAATTATTCAGAGAGCAGAAATTATATTCTGAAAGCGTTGAAAAAACTGACAGATTACGAACTTTTGAGAAGAGTTGAAATTTTGAAAAGCATAATCCTGGCTAAAACGCTTGGTTTGTCTGAGGAGGCAATTTCATTGTATAATGAAGGCATAAAGAAGTTGTCAGCTGGAGATAAAAACGCCGGGCTTGATGCACTCAGAAGAGCAGTTTTGATTGAACCGAGATTTCCTCTTGCAAATTATGCGATCGGGGAAATATATCTTAAAGACAATGACTATTATCCTGCGATAATTTACTTTTCAAAAGCGATCTCGCTTGATTCAAACTTTGTCCTTGCTTATGAGCGACTTTTTGAAATTTACAAAGCCCAGGGAAACTGGAATGATGCAAAGACACTTCTTGAATCGGCTCTTTCAAGCGGGAATGATTTCTGGATAATAAGAGTTATGCTCGGTCAGGTCTATAATGAGTTGAAACTTTACGATAAGGCGATTGAGTCATTTACGAAAGCGATAAGTTATAATCCTCTAAATTATGAACAATATATCTATCTCGGGATAGTTTATTCAAATGTGAAAAAATTTTCGGAGGCAGAAAGTGTTTTGAAAAAAGCAGCTGAGTTAAATCCTGATAGAAAAGAGGCGTACGAGGAGTTGAAAAAAATTGGAGAGTTGAAAAAATCTGAATCAATTAAAAAAGAAAATGAGCGAAAGAAGTGAAAGCGCATATACTTGTTTCAAATGATGATGGTATAAATTCAGAAGGTATTTACGCACTTGCTAATGAGTTAAAGAAAATTGCTGATGTAACAGTCGTAGCACCTGAAAAACAAATGAGCGCTGTCGGGCATGCGATAACCGTTCAATATCCTTTGCGAGTTAATCCTTTCTATAAAAATGGTGAATTCTTTGGTTATGCTGTTGATGGAACGCCCGCAGATTCTGTCAAGCTCGCAGTTAAAGCAATTTTGAAAGATAAAAAAATTGATCTGCTGATTTCTGGAATAAATCACGGGACGAATACTTCAATTAACATAATTTATTCAGGCACTGTTTCGGCAGCGACGGAGGGGACAATTCTCGGTATCCCATCAATTGCAATTTCACTTGCAACATATGCGCCAAATCCTGATTTCTCATTTCCTGCAAAGTTTGCGGTTAAACTTGCTGAATTTGTTTTGAAAAATGGATTGCCCAAGGGGACACTCTTGAATGTTAATGTTCCGCCCGTTCCGGAGAATGAGATAAAGGGAATTCGCATCACGAGACAGGGCAATGCTTTCTGGGATGATTGGTTTGAATTGCGTAAAGATCCAAATGGAAGAGATTATTACTGGCTTACCGGGAAATTTATAAATTATGATCAAGATGATTTGAACGCTGACCACACCGCAGTTCAGAACAATTATATCTCAATTACGCCAATTCAGTTTGATTTAACAAATTACAGGATGATTGAAGAACTTAAAAAATCTGGACTTGAAAATCTTTTACAGGGTCTTGACAGTGATTGAGAAAGTTTTATATTTAATTAAAAAAATTGAACAGTGAAAATGAAAAAGCGACTTTTTACGCCGGGACCAACGCCGGTTCCTGAGAATGTTGCGCTTGCAATAGCACAGCCTATAATCCACCACAGAAATCCGGAGTTCATTGAACTTTTTTCAAGGGTGAATGAAAATTTGAAATATCTTTTCCAGACGAAGCAGGATGTTTATACTCTGACGAGCAGTGGGACGGGCGCGATGGAAGCTGCGGTTGTCAATTTATTATCCCCGGGTGATAAGGCAATTTTTGTAAATGGCGGAAAATTTGGTGAAAGATGGGGGGAAATTTGTAAAGCTTATGGAGTTAATGCAATTGAAATCAAAATTGAATGGGGGCGAGCTGTAACGCCTGAAGAGATTGAAAACGAGCTTAAAAAGAATCCGGACACGAAAGCTGTTTTTGTTACGCATAGTGAGACATCAACGGGGGTTTTCACAGATGTTAAGGAAATTGCAAAAGTTGTGCATGAAAATTCAGATGCGGTTATAGTTGTTGATGGTATAACTTCCGTTGGAGCACACGAGATGTTTATGGACGAGTGGGAGCTTGATGTTGTCATCACAGGTTCGCAAAAAGGTTTGATGATTCCACCTGGTTTATCTTTTATAGCGCTAAGCGAAAAAGCATGGAAAATGGTTGAGGAGTCAAAGCTTCCAAAGTTTTATTTCAGTTTGAAGAAAGCAAAGAAAGCTCTTGAAAGCGGAGATACACCGTGGACCCCTGCGATTGCTCTTATAGTTGGGCTTGATGTCGCATTGAAGATGATAAAAGAGGAAGGTCTTGAGAACATATGGAAAAGGCACAAAAAACTTTCACTTGCTGTTCGTGAAGGGTGTAAAGCATTGGGTTTGAAATTGTTCGGTCATCCACCATCTCACGCTGTAACAGCTGTTTATTTCCCGGATGGGATTGATAAAAAAGAGTTTCAGAAGATTTTGAAATATAAATACGGGATAACGGTTGCCGGGGGACAGGAACATTTGAAAGATAAAATTTTCCGAATTTCACATCTTGGGTATTATGATGAGATTGACATCGTTGGTGTGATTTCGGCGCTTGAAATGGCATTGATTGATTCGGGGTTTGATAAATTTAATCCCGGAGACGGTGTGAGAGCTGTTCAAAAGGTTTTCGCAGAGTTTGAAGAGAAAATAGTTCAGAGAAATAACGATGATGAGATTTTAAATTGCTGTCATTGAAAATAAATTTTTTAAAGTGAGATGAAAATTTTAATCACCGACCCGATTGAGGAGAGTTGTGTTAATATCTTAAAAAGCGAGGGTTTTGAAGTTGATTTAAAGCCGGGGATTTCCAAAGATGAAATTAAAAGCATAATTAATGACTATGTTGCATTGATAGTCAGAAGCGGGACGAAGGTAAGTGCTGACATAATCAACGAGGCGAAAAATTTGAAAATAATTGGAAGAGCGGGCGCCGGGGTTGATAACATTGATGTTGAAGCTGCAACAAGGCGTGGGATTATCGTTATGAATACTCCGGGTGGGAACACCGTGTCAACAGCTGAGCATACGATGAGTTTAATTCTTGCGCTTGCGAGGAATATCCCGCAGGCGTGCAATGATCTTAAAGCAGGTAATTGGAACAGGAAAAAATTTATGGGTGTAGAACTTTACGGCAAGACAATCGGGATAATCGGGCTTGGTAGAATAGGTCGTGAGGTTGCGATAAGATGTAAAGCTTTTGGGATGAATGTCATAGGTTATGACCCGGTGCTTTCTTCTGAGGTGGCGTCAAAGCTGGGGGTTGAGCTCGTTTCAAATCCGGATGAAATTTACAGAAGAAGTGATTTTATAACTGTTCATGTCCCTTTAAACGAAGAGACACGGGGGATGATAGGTAGAGATGAGCTTGCAAAGTGCAAACGAGGTGTGAGAATTATAAATTGTGCAAGAGGTGGAATAATTGATGAGATGGCTTTGCTTGAAGCAATTGAATCGGGGCATGTGGCTGGAGCTGCGCTTGATGTTTTCAGTGAAGAACCGCCACCAAAAGATCATCCCCTGATAAAACATCCAAAAGTTATCGTCACACCTCACCTCGGTGCAGCTACTGAAGAGGCGCAGGAGAAAGTTGCAATTCAAATCGCTCATCAAATAGTAGATGCGCTTAAAGGGCGTGCAATAGTCGGGGCGGTAAATGCAGAAATTTTGCAGCTTGCGATGAACGAGGACATAAAACCATATCTTTTGCTTGCTGAAAAAATCGGATTACTTCAGGCGCAGATTTTGAAAGGGAAGATAATTGAGATAACAGGAACTTTTGTCGGTGAGATTTTGAAAAACTCTTCACAGATTTTAATGTCTGCGTTTCTGAAGGGAATGTTAAATTATTTGATGAGTGAACCGGTTAACTATATCAATGCTCCGGTTATTGCTAAAGAGATGGGGTTAAGTTTGAGCGAAAGGGTGAGCGAGGATAGAGGGAATTATATTCAGCTTGTTAAGTTTGAGGTGAGAACAGATAAAGAAACAAGAAGTGTATCAGGGACAGTTTTCGGGAACAGCGATGTAAGAATTGTTGGAGTTGATGAGTTTCATTTTGAGTTTAAACCCGAAGGTATTTTGCTTATTTATTCAAACATTGACAGACCGGGGATGCTTGCTTCTGTAAGTTCAATTCTTGCCCGTTCAAATATCAATATCGCCGGGCTTTCACTCGGAAGATATGGGATAGGTCAGAGGGCTTTGACGGTTATGAGCGTTGATAATGAGATACCGCAAGATGTTTTGCGTGAGATCTCTTCAATTGATGGGATTTATGATGTAAAGGTTGTGAAGTTTTAAT
>CAZQJI010000083.1:0-7014 GCA_964593475.1 uncultured Bacteroidota bacterium
GCGGTCTCCAAAACCGCAGGTTGGGGGTTCGAGTCCCTCCGGACGTGCTAATTTTATTTTTTAAAATTTATCAACTGACACGATGAGAGAAAAAATCATCAATTTTTTCAGTGATATTTACAAAGAAATGCAGAAAGTCACCTGGCAAAAACAAGATGAATTGATTGAGTCAACCAAGGTCGTTCTTGTTGCGTGTTTGATTTTTACAGTCATAGTGTGGGTTATTGATATAATTGTCACCGAAATTTTAAAAGTTATATTTTAGGTTTGATTTATGGCAAGAAGATGGTATGCGATAAGGACATATTCGGGACATGAAAATCGTGTTAAGAAATTTATTGAGAATGAACTTGCGGAGGGTAAATTTAAAGACAAAATCTTCAATGTTTTCGTCCCGACAGAAAAAGTAACTGTTGTAAAGGAAGGAAAAAAGAAATCCCGTGTTAAGGCGTTTTTCCCGGGTTATATTCTCATTGAAGCCGAAATGGATGACGAAGTCAAAAACTTTATTCGTAGTATCCCATCTGTTGTAAGCTTTGTTGGTCCGAAGGGAAATCCTGTTCCGTTAAGGGAAGATGAAGTTGAAAGGTTTATCGGGCGAGTTGAAGAAGGAGAACTTGAAAGAGTTGATATTCCATTTAGAGTTGGCGATTCTGTTAAGGTAATTGATGGTCCGTTTGCAGATTTTCAGGGAATCGTTCAAGAGGTTAATTCGGAGAAGATGAAATTAAAAGTTATGATTAGCATTTTTGGGAGGAAGACACCGGTTGAACTTGATTTCACGCAGGTTGAAATTGAAAAGTAAAATTAAAAAGTAATTTTGTTGGAAAATGGCTAAAAAAGTTGTAGGTTATGTAAAGCTTCAGATACCGGGTGGGCAAGCAACACCAGCTCCACCGGTTGGACCAGCGCTCGGGCAACGAGGGATTAACATTATGGAATTTTGCAAGCAGTTCAACGCGCGTACTCAGGATAAAATGGGTTTAATTTTGCCCGTTATTGTCACTATTTATTCTGACAAGTCATTTACATTTGTCGTAAAAACCCCACCTGCATCTGTTCTGCTCAAAAAGGCAGCTGGAATTGAAAAGGGTTCTTCTGAACCAAAGCGTGTTAAAGTTGGGAAGGTAACGCGTCAGCAGATAAGAGAAATTGCAATGATGAAAATGCCCGATTTGAATACCGATGATATTGAAGCAGCTATGCGAATGATTGAGGGAACTGCCAAAAGTATGGGAATTGAGGTTGTTGATTAAAAATTAATCTGGAAAAGAAAATGGCAAAACATAGCAAAAGATATCTTGAGGCGCTGAAAAAAATTGATAAATCAAAAGCATATTCGCTTGAAGAAGCTGTTCAAAAAGTTAAAGAGACGGCAACGGCAAAGTTTGACGAAACAGTTGATATAGCGGTTCGCCTTGGCGTTGACCCAAGACATGCAGATCAAATGGTTCGTGGAACGGTTGTTTTGCCTTACGGGACTGGAAAAAAGGTTCGTGTTCTTGTTTTGACAAAGCAACCCGATAAAGAAAAAGAAGCACTTGAAGCTGGGGCTGATTATGTTGGATTTGATGAATACATAAACAAGATAAAAGAAGGATGGACTGATGTTGATGTGATAATCGCAACGCCTGAGGTTATGAGTGAGGTTGGAAAACTTGGTAAAATTTTGGGACCCCGTGGATTAATGCCGAATCCGAAGAGCGGAACCGTTACAAATGATGTTGCAAAGGCAGTGAAGGAGGCAAAAGCTGGAAGAATTGAGTTCAGAGTTGATAAAGCAGGTAACATTCATGCATCTGTTGGCAAGGTTTCATTTGAAAATGAGAAGTTAATTGAAAATATAAAAACTCTACTTTCAACGATAATTAAACTCAGACCTCCATCAGTAAAGGGTCAATATATTAAGAATGTGACAATTTCAAGCACGATGGGACCAGGGATAAAGATTGATAAGAATTCAATTATGAATTTATCATAAAAAGGGTTGCTTCTAAGCCAACATCTCTGGGAAAGAACGCACTCTTATTTTCGTGTGAGAATGCTATTTTTTAACTTAATCTGAGGTTGAAATGAAAAGAGAGGAAAAAGTCAAAGTCATAGGTGAAATTTCGGAGAAAATTTCAAGAGCGAAAGGACTTGTGCTTGCTGATTTTACGAAGATGACAGTTGCAGAAGTTAACGAGTTGAGAAAAGAATTAAAAAGTGCCGGAGTTGATTATAAGGTTGTGAAGAATACGCTTTTGAGAATAGCGATGCAAAATGTTGGTGGATATGATGGTTTAATTAAGTATCTTGAAGGACCGACAGCGGTTGCTTTCGGGTATGATGATCCTATCACGCCTGTTAGGTTGATTAAAAAAGTGAAGAGTAAAATTGATAAGCCGGCTGTTAAGGCAATTTTCATTGAAGGGCAGGTTTATGATGGTTCAAAACTTGATGAGATTGCAAATTTGCCTTCAAAGTCGGATATTATGGCTGGTATAATCGGAAGTATATTTGCGCCGGCAAGTGGTATTGTGTTTACATTGAATGCTGTTTTATCGGAGCTTGTTCTCGTAATTGATGCAATTGCTAAAAAACTTGAAGAAAAAGGTTCGTAAAGGAATTTTAAAAACAAAATTTATAAAGGAGAAGAAAAATGCCGTCACAGATAGTAGAAGAAATCGTTGAAAGGATTGAGAAGCTTACACTTCTTGAAGCAGTTGAATTGAAGAAAATCCTTGAGGAAAAATTTGGTGTTTCAGCAGCAGCGGTTGCAGCTCCAGTTGTTGCAGCTGTCCCGGGTGCAGGAGCACCAGCAGCAGCTCAACCAGCAGCTGAAGAAAAAACAGAATTTGATGTTATCCTTGTTAATCCGGGAGCTCAGAAACTCAATGTTATAAAGATCGTCAGACAAATCACAGGGCTTGGTTTGAAAGAAGCCAAGGATCTTGTTGATAGCGCACCAAAGCCGATAAAAGAAGGCGTTTCAAAGGAAGAAGCTGAAAAGATCAAGAAAGAACTTGAAGAAGCAGGAGCTCAAGTTCAAATCAAATAAAATTTTCTCCTAAAAATCCAAAATTTGAAAAACAAAATTTTGCAAATCTCAGGGCATTTTGCTCTGGATGATGTTTTACTAAACTTTAATAGAGCCGGTAACCTCCTAAAAGTGATGAACTTTTAGGGTTATCGGCTTGTTGCTTTTTTGAATTTAAAATCAAAATTTTAAGGAGTGATAAAAATTGGCAAAGAAAAGAGAAATCACAGCGTCTGGAAGAATTTCCTTCGGGAAGATTAAAAGTGTGATTGAATATCCGGATTTGCTTGAAATTCAGCTAAAATCTTTCAAAGAGTTTCTCCAGGAGGATGTCCCGCCGAATAAGCGTGAGGACAAAGGTTTGCAAGCTGTTTTCAAAGCAAATTTCCCGATTACGGATTCAAAAGAAGTTTTCGTCCTTGATTTTATTGAATATTACATCGACAAACCGAAATATACAGTTGAAGAGTGCAAAGAGCGAGGGCTTACATATGCTGTGCCATTAAAGGCAAAGCTTCGCCTTTCTTCAAAGCTTGATCCAAGTCATGCAGATTATGTTGAAACAATTGAACAGGATGTCTTTCTTGGAAACCTTCCGTATATGACTGAAAGAGGGACATTTATCATAAATGGTGCTGAAAGAGTCGTAGTAAATCAGCTTCAAAGATCACCGGGTGTTTTCTTTGACGAGACCGTCTATCCAAATGGTTTAAAGACATATCAAGCACAGATAATACCTCTCAAAGGTTCATGGATTGAGTTCACCACCGATGTCACAGATATGATGTATGTGTATATTGACAGAAAAAGAAAGTTTTATGTCACGACACTTTTGAGGGCTCTCGGTTTCTCGTCAGATGAAGATATACTAAAAGTTTTTGATCTTGTTGAGGAGGTTCCGATTAACGAATCAACAAAAATAAGCTTGGTAGGTAAGATAGTTGCAAGTGATGTAGTTGACTATAAGACCGGGGAAATTATTTTGACGAGAAATTCAGAGATTGATGTTAATGTTTTTGAGAGGTTAAGAGCAGCAAATGTTAAGAAACTTCTCATCTGGAAAGAGGGTGATTCCGATATAAAGGAGATTATATTGAAAACGATGGATAAAGATGCGATAAAATCGGAAAGAGATGCGATTGAGCATATTTACAAGCAATTACGGCTCGGAGAACCGCAGGATACTGAAACCGCAAGAGGCATAATTGAAAAATTGTTCTTTAATCCGAAAAGATATGATTTGAGCGTTGTCGGTAGATATAAAATAAATTCACGTCTTAAACTTAATGTTCCTCTTAATCAAACCACTTTGACAAGGGATGATATTGTTGCTATTATCAAGTATCTTGTTCAATTACAGAGCGGGAAAGAGAGGATAGATGATGTTGATCATCTCGGGAATCGCAGGGTCAGAACTGTTTCGGAGCAGCTTGTTCAGGTTTTGAATGCTGCTTTTGCGAGGATGGCAAGGACGATAAAGGAAAGGTTGAATTTGCGTGAGACGGATAAGTTGACACCGCAAGAACTTGTTAATTCAAGAATAATTGCGAACGCTTTGAATTCATTCTTCGGGACAAGCCAGCTTTCGCAGTTTATGGATCAGACGAATCCGCTTGCTGAGATCACGCACAAGCGTAGAGTTAGCGCACTTGGTCCGGGTGGTTTGACAAGAGAAAGAGCGGGAGTTGAGGTAAGAGATGTTCATTATACGCAATATGGTAGATTGTGTCCGATAGAGACACCCGAAGGTCCAAATATAGGTCTTATAGCTTCGCTTGCTGTGTTTGCAAGGATTAATGAATTTGGTTTTATAGAGACGCCTTATAGAAAAGTTAAAAACGGTCGTGTTACAAATGAAGTTGAATACTTAACTGCAGATCATGAAGAAGATGTCATAATTGCACAGGCGAATGCTCCGATAGATTCAAATGGCAGATTTCTTACCGATAAAGTCAAGGCAAGGAAAGGTGGTGATTTCGTAGTAGTTAGACCTGAGGAAGTTCAATATATGGATATTTCACCAAATCAGATCGTGAGTGTGTCAGCTTCGCTTATTCCATTCCTTGAACACGATGACGCAAACCGTGCTCTTATGGGTTCAAACATGCAAAGGCAAGCTGTTCCGCTTCTAAGACCGGAAGCGCCATTGGTTGGAACTGGATTTGAAGATAAAGTTGCTCGTGATTCAAGGATGATGATCGTTGCAGAAGGTGATGGCGTTGTAAAGTATGTTGATGCAACGAAAATTGTCGTTGAATATGACCATAAGAAAGGAAGCGTTGAAGAAATTTTGAGTTTTGATGATAAATACACGGTTGAATACAGATTAACTAAATTTGCAAGGACCAATCAGGATACCTGTATAAATCAAAAGCCGGTAGTTAAAATTGGTCAGCGTGTTAAAGCAGGTGATGTTCTTGCAGATGGACCAGCGATTGACCATGGTGAGCTTGCCTTAGGAAGAAATGTTCTCGTTGCATTTATGCCGTGGCGAGGATATAACTTTGAGGATGCGATAATTGTAAGTGAGAAACTTGTTGCAGAGGATGCTTACACATCGGTTCATATAGAAGAGTTTGAACTTGCTGTTCATGATACACGTCGCGGTGAGGAGGAATTTACAAGGGAAATTCCAAATGTGAGCGAGGAGGCGATAAAAGACCTGGATGAGAATGGAATTGTCAAAGTTGGGACTTATGTCAAGGAGGGAGATATATTAATTGGTAAGATAACTCCAAAGGGAGAAACTGAGCCAACGCCGGAGGAGAAACTTTTGAGGGCAATTTTTGGTGAGAAAGCAGGTGAGGTTAAAGATGCATCGTTGAGGGCAAGTCCGGGTTTAAGAGGCGTTGTTATAGCAACAAAGCTTTTCCAGAGAAAGAAGAAAGACGCTGAATCAAAACGGCAGGAAAAGAAACTTCTTGACAGCATTGAGAAAAAGAGAAAAAAATTGATTGAGGAGACAAGAGAAAAACTGGCTGAAAAGCTTGGACAATTGCTTGAAGGCGAAGAATCGCTCGGGATAAAGAATAGGAAAGGTGAAACTGTGATAAGAAGTGGCGTCATCTTAAAGCCAGAGATATTCAAGTCGCACATTGATGAACTTGATGATCTTGATTACGATGGTGTGTGGGTTGAGAATTCAAAGAAGAATCAGTTGAAGAAGCAACTTTATGAGAATTATTTGAAGAAATTACAGGATATTGAAACGCAAGCAAAAATTGAGAAGTATAAAGTTCAGGTTGATGAGCTTCAACCCGGTGTTGTGCAGCTTGCTCGTGTTTATGTTGCAAAGAAGAGGAAATTGCAAGTTGGTGATAAAATGGCAGGTCGCCACGGAAATAAAGGTGTAATAGCGAAGGTTGCACCGGTTGAAGATATGCCTTTCCTTCCGGATGGAACTCCTGTAGATATTGTTTTAAATCCGCTTGGTGTTCCATCAAGAATGAACCTCGGACAGCTTTTTGAAACGGCGCTTGGCTGGGCAGCTAAGAAACTCGGCGTAAAATATGCAAGCCCGATATTTGATGGGGCAACCTGGGAAGATATACAGGAAGAGTTGAAAAAAGCAGGGCTTCCGGAAACTGGCAAAACTATACTTTATGATGGCAGGACAGGGGAGCCATTTGATCAAGAGGTCACAGTTGGTTATATCTATATGATGAAACTCATCCATATGGTTGAGGATAAAATTCACGCAAGATCAATTGGACCTTATTCTCTCATTACACAGCAACCGCTTGGAGGTAAAGCACAATTTGGTGGTCAGCGACTTGGAGAAATGGAAGTTTGGGCACTTGAAGCTTATGGAGCAGCTTATACATTGCAGGAAATGTTAACTTATAAATCCGACGATATACAGGGTCGTTCAAAAGCTTATGAGGCGATCGTCAAGGGTGATAATTTGCCAGAGCCGGGAATTCCAGAATCATTCAATGTTCTTGTGCGTGAACTTCAAGGACTTGGTCTTGATGTCAGAATTGAATAAAAACAAA
>CAZQJI010000084.1:0-2930 GCA_964593475.1 uncultured Bacteroidota bacterium
AAAGCAATGCTCCAGAGTATCAAGATCACCCCGAGAAAAATTGAGCTATATCCGAAAGTATAGTTTAACAAAAAGAAAGAAAACTTCGCCCCGACAAAACCAAGCCAGTTATGTGTTCTCTCAAGCTTCTGCCGAACTAATTCATCACCAGTTAAGATTTTGCCAATTTCAGAAAAAGAAATGAGATTTGCCTCATCCTTCGGCGTGTATGATAAAATGCTCAAAATCAAAAGAAGACCAGCAACAAAAAGAAAAATTGCAATCCCGATCCGATGACGCTGAAAAAATTTCTCCTCTTTTGAATTTTTCTTCTTTCTGTAATCAATATTTTTCGTCTGCGAAGCCATTTTTCCCAAAAATTTTACCAGTTAAACTTACAGTTCAAAATTACTCAAAAAACCAAATTATTGCAACAAATCAATCCTCACCAAGCGAATTTAAAATGTTAAGATAACTCATATATCGCCTCCTGTCAATATGCCTTTTATGAACCGCATCCTTAACAGCACAATCCGGCTCGTGCGTGTGTGTGCAATTTGAAAATTTACATTGTTCTAAAAATTTCCTGAACTCCGGGAAATAATAACCAAGTTCATTTTTCTCAATGCCACTTAAACCAAACTCTTTCATCCCGGGGGTATCAGCTATGAAACCACCAAATGAAAGTTTATGAAGTTCGGTATGTGTTGTCGTGTGTCTTCCTTTACCCGTTTTCTCACTTACCTCAGTTGTTCTCACATTCAACCCAGGCTCAATTGCATTAATCAAAGCGGACTTCCCGACGCCTGATTGACCCACAAAAACACTTGTCTTATCTTTCAAAATTGCTTTCAACTCATCCAACCCTTCACCCGTGACAGCACTTGTCTTTATTATCTCATAACCGACTTTTGTCCCATACACTTTTATAAAATCGTTAACCTCTTTCCACTTCTCAATAAGATCAATTTTGTTTATACAGATGATCGGTTTGATATTGTTCCTTTCACTTGCTACAAGCAATCTGTCAACAAACCCCCACGGAACATGCGGCATATTAAACGAAGTCACAACTATTGCCTGATCAATGTTTGCAACGATTATATGCTCAAGTTCTTTTTTTCCGCTTGCTTTTCTGTAAAGTTTATTAAACCTCTCAAGAACTTCCTCAATCACCCCCGTCCCATCTTCAAGAATTCTTATCTTAACATTATCTCCTGCGACAACAGGACTTGTGCTTACTTTATCCTGAAGTCGCATCTTCCCCCTTAACTTACACATCACAACTTTATCATCAACCTGAACATTGAAAAAAGTCCCGTGCGCACTTATAACCTTTCCTGTAACCAATTCACCATTTCTCATAAAGAAAACAAACTTTGTTTTTTTCTTAAAAATTAACCCAAACCGGGCACATTTCCAAAATTTCCCTTCCAAAATCCCGAATTCACGCCAAACCTTTAATTTCAAAATTACACGAATAATTTTGTAAAAATTACAAATTGTTTTCGGTAATTTATCTTCCATAGATTACTGCCACAAAATTGGATTGATTTTCAACAAGTTATAATCTAACTTTGAATTTTCTCTTAATTGGCACATAAGTTGATAAAAAATTATGGTGAAACGAAAACAAAACAGGACCTAAAATGTTGAAGAGAATTTTAAAAATACTTCTAACTATGACCTTGATGAACTTGGCGATAAACGCACAAAACTTGCTCCTCCTTGATGGGAAAAATGAGATAAACAGCACATCAGGTGAACTTTACCTTGTTTTGTCAAATGTGGATACAGTTTCAGGAATCCAAGCAACTTTAAAACTTGATAAACCGATAATCAAAATTGATACGATAATTGTTTTGCGAAATAACCTCTTGTTCAAGTATTATTCTCCTGATAGCATCACAACTAACTTTGTTTTGCTCGCAAACAATGGGTATGAGTTCAATCCCGGTAAAACAAACATAGCAAAAATTAAATTCAGTGTTTTAAATTTTACATCAAGTGATAGCGTGAGCATAAATTTTGAAAACTTACTTATGATAGCTCCGAAAGTTAGAAGGTTAAATGCAACAGCAACGGGAATCACATTAAAATTAAACAGGCCAAGCGAAAATGATATTGAGTTGAAATTTAAAATAAGTTATTCATCAATCGTTGTGTCATTACGGAATAATGAGAGAGTCAAGAATCTTAACATTGAATTTAAATTGAAAGAATCTTCAACCGCTGAATTTGTCTCGCTTATGCCAAGAAGCGCTGGTTTTATGAAACTTAATTATACAATTCAAAACGATATCGTGAAAGTTGATCTATTTTCAAAAGATGAAATTGGTCTTGAACCCGGTGAAGGTGAAATTTTTTTCATAACTGGAAAATTTAACAGCACAAATGATATTGAAATTTCAAAGCTTGAAGCAACAAATCAAAACGGTATCATAATCACACCTAATTTTAAACTCATAGAGATTGATATTTATCCGACTAACTTCAAACTTGAACAAAATTATCCAAATCCATTTAACCCGGCAACAACGATTAGATTTAGAATTCCAATTGAAACAAGAGTTCAAATTGCTGTGTTTGATATAAGCGGAAGATTGGTTAAAGTTTTGGTTGATGATGTTTTACCCGCTGGTGAACACATTACAACCTGGGATGGAAGAGATGAAAGTGGAACGAAAGTAAGTTCGGGTGTTTACATCTACAGAATGTATGCTGATAGATTCGTTGAAGCAAAGAGAATGATTTTGATAAAATAAAAACGGGGGCTAAAAAGCCCCCGCCTTTAATTAAAGCCCCATCCTCACACCAAGCATTAATTGAAAAGACGAAACTTTCCAGTCATCACCCTTTACAACTCTCGTTAAACCAACATCATACCTTGCCTCAGCAAAAAGTTTAAAATTGGAAAATCTCAAGAAATCAAATCCAGCTCCAATCGGCAA
>CAZQJI010000084.1:3030-4640 GCA_964593475.1 uncultured Bacteroidota bacterium
ACATTCTTAGCCACATAATCAGCCAATTCGCTTGATGTTATTATCCCATCTCCATTAACATCTGCATCACCATCAAGCCCTCTCAAAAGATAATAAGCGAAAACACTCAAACCCTGATCTGATAAATCTGTAACCTGTTCATCTTTTGCTCCCGCAGTTATGGCAATTCTCGCTTTCTGGCTTGTATATTGAAGTATCGCCTCGGATTTTGAAGTAAAGGCATCTTCTCTCAAACCTATTCCTCTTGTGAAAATTGTCCCGCTATAACACGCATCCATTGCAAAGAAAACATGTTTTGCCGGGATCGCCTCTTGAAATTCGTGAAGTTGATCTGTTGAAATTGCGGTGCTTGCATATTTATCCACAACACCGTCAACTGGCATAATATAACCTTTATCTTTTCCCGCAACGGTTTTTGTAACACCGTGACCGGCAAAATAAATAAAAACACGATCTTCTCTTGAGACCCTTTTTGGATCCATTAGTTTATCAAATGCCTTCAATATATTTTCTTTAGTTGCCACATCATCATAAAGTTCAATCACATTTTCAGGATCAAATCCAAATTCATTGACAAGTTTATCACGGATCATTTTTGCACTCTTAACAGCACCGCTTAACCTTGGCAAGCTTTGATATTCATTAATTCCAACAATCAAAGCCCAACTTTTTTTATAACCAACCTGTTGGGCAAAACAAAAATTTACCAGCAAAACAAAAATAATTCCTAAAATTAAAATTTTGCCCCGCATGGCTTTTTACCTCCTATTTATTTTTTAAAGTTGTGATAACAACGCTACTTTCCGCGTAATTTACTTCGGAAGATAATCCGATTCCACGAACATTCGCAAGGAAAATATTTGGATTTTCAATCAAGATCAAGCCATACCTCTCTTTGCCTTTTGGCAACGGAAGTGGCTTCTCGCTTGCGAAAACTTTTAATATCTCACGACCAAACGGTGGTTGAATCACAAAATCCCCGGGCACCCTGTAAACTTTTCCACCCTCAATTTTATTATTCCATTCTCTCTTGTGTGGGAAAACAAGAATAGCGTTACCCTGTGCATCGTAATAAACAAGCTGGATATAACAATCTTTGTTTGCCCTGACAAAAATTTTAATTGAATCGCCTTCATAATAAATCCCATCCGGTTTATCAACCCAAACTTCAACTTTCAAATCCTTTCCTTTGCTTTCCGCTTTTATGATCTCATCATCAACAACAGGGTTGTAATTTTCTGGCACAAAAGGTATATCGGGAAGAAGCGATTTCGGAATATTAACACTTGCAGTTGAAAGCACAACTTTTCTATCAACATCAGTTGCTTTTAAACTAAGATCAATCACATCTTTGCCCTCCCAGTAATTTCCAGTGATTGCAACTTTTGCGCCTGCGTATTTGCCTAAACTTTCAGGTGTTCCAACTTCATCAGGTGAATATTCAACACTTGCATACTTAACACTTGCCATTTTTATTTGTTCATCACTTATCAACGAAAATTCAGTATGCTGTTCAATAGCATTTTCAATTTTTTGTTTCAAATATGAAGCCATCGGACCCGGCAACTTATCCTGATAATAAATTCTTAAAACAGATATCGTCCTCAAAT
>CAZQJI010000084.1:4740-6933 GCA_964593475.1 uncultured Bacteroidota bacterium
GATTCTGAAATTTTCCCCGCACCGGTTTGCATTTTAAACCTGAATTTAAATCCAGATACTGGAACGGATTTATCATCACCAGTATAATAAACTTTTAAAACCAGCGGTTGCAGAACTTGATTATAGGCAACTTCTTGATCTTCCCCTGAAACCTTCTCAATTTTTATCTTTGAAAACAGATTTTGAAGAATAGATTTAATATCTGCAGTCAATATAGCATCGCTTGTCTTCCATGTGCTTTCCATATTCATCTCGCTAAGCGGTCGTGTTATGAACCTGTAAAGTGGAAGGATCTCGTTATAAGGTGGTATATTTTTATAAGCTTCTGTTAAGTTTAAAAGCGCTTGATAAAAATTCCCACGAGCGATATTTGAATTTGCAAGTTCAAGATTTTTTGTATATGAGCCGTAATATTGATCAAGTTTATCTTTTAACTCTCTCCCGGCGCTTTCACGCTCAAGAACAGCAAGCGAATAATAAATGTCGTCGTCATCATCAAAATAAGTTTCAACTATTTTCAATCCGCCAATTTTTATCTCAGATGTAACCTGTAACTCCGCAGAAGCTCTTTCAACCGATTCAATCTTCTTCCCGACTATAACTTCCATCTGCTCAACGACTGATTTCGTCGCAACCGTAACTCTTATCTGTTTCACTATGTCGGCGAAAGCTTCTGAATTTGCTTTTTGAATGTCTTCAAGTTTGTTTTTCGTCTTCTTAGCTGCGCCGACACCAATTATGTATAATCTTTCGGGATACCTTGGATGTTTTTTGGTTGTAATCCAGGCTGGTTTTTCGTCTGAGAAAGTTTTAAATGAGAATAAAATCAGAATCAAAAAAATTAATTTTTTCACTTTCATTTCACCTCCACCGTGAATGTTAATTTTCCAACATTATGATAGACATCCCGTGCGACTATCTCAATTGTATTCCTTCCCTTTGAGAGCCGAATCTTTTTATAAAAGCTCATTCCTGCAAGACCAAGTTTTACATCTGCCGGTTGCCCGTTTACTTTAACAGAAACTATACCGCTTTCATCCGTGACAAGTCCACTCATCTCAAAATCACGACTGCTGACACGAATATACCCATTATTTTTTACGCTTGGATAATAAAGTTCAATTACAGGTGGTGTGCTATCTTTAAACGGATCTTTTGCAATGTTAAATTCCTTGTATAAATCCCCGAAAATATCCTCTTCCTCCTCCTGCATTTCTTCTTCCTCAGTCACTTCCTGCACATCTTGCTTCTTTTCTGCCTTTTGCTCAGATTTTTCCTCTTCTTTTTCCATTTTTAATGCGACATGTTTTTGTGCTGGATTTTCAGCAATCTTGTAAGCAAGTTGTTCCATAACCTTTAAAAGACCCGTGAGCTTACCCTCATAATCTGCGCTTGCAGTTTGAACTATCTGGGATGTCTCAACATTTATCCTCCTTACATTTACAGTGTAAACTTCCTCAATTTTTCCGATGTCACCTGTTATTATCTCCTTAACTCCAAGAATTTTTCCTATCTGGACATTATCACCCGAACCTTCTGCAATTTCACTCTGCTGTAAATTTTGCTCCGCAAGTATTTCTTTAATTTTCTCTCTTTCTAAAACATTAAATTTACCGGTCGCATTCAAAGCAACTCTAAATCTTGATACAAGCACATCAAGTTGAGATGGTTCAAAACCTTTTGCGTCAAATTTCAAAACTGCAACACTTATCTTTTGCTCCTGACACAAAATAGAAGAAAAAAGAAAAGATAAGGCAAGCAAAGTTAAAACTGCCGATTTTAAAAATTTCATTTTAATTCCCCCTTGATTATTTTTTGTTTGACTTGTTTAATTTTTCAAGTTCACGATCAAGCTCATTTAATGCTTCGTTCAAAAGTTCCTCAATTGGCTTATCCCTGTTCGCAAGCTCTTGAGGCGGATTCTGTCGTATTGCATTAGCAGTTAGTTGCTTTACCTGTAAAATTAAACTTTTCTTATACATTCTCGCAAGGGCATAATTTGCCCCGGTCTTCGGGTCAATCCAGAAACCGACAATTTGAGAACCTGTTAATTTAGCGCTTGAGACAGTCCTTGAAATTCTCATTGAATAACTCAATTCAAAAACTTTATTACCATGTGACCAATTATCAAGCAAACTTTGAATCTGTAAACTTATAATCCTTGAAAGTTCAGCCCTTGCATTTTGAATTGCC
>CAZQJI010000085.1:0-6654 GCA_964593475.1 uncultured Bacteroidota bacterium
TTTCCATCCTCTTTTCATTGACAGTGTGCCTGATTCCGGGAAATTTTCGGGAATTGAGCTGTTTTGTTCGATGGGTCTTTCAGGCGATGAATTTTTGACACCTCTATATTAACCTTCACCGGAAATGCCCAATGACGTCCGCGCAAGTCAGCTGTAGGGGCCCATCAAATAAAAATGAAAATAATCTGAATCTTTTGCCATCACCCCCTGAAACTCAGCTTAACCCACCCGGGTGGTCTAGGCTCGCCGCCTGCATCCTCCCGCACGAGGCGCATAGACGATGGAAAACTCTTGGGGTTCGCATGCTTAAGCCTCTTATCCCTCAGTGAACCAAACACCATCTTCTCCTGACCCTCAAAAGCCATAGTAACCGTCGTCTTCCAATAACCCTGCCCAAAACCTAGGCTAGTAACAGCCTCCATCTCACCAGCCCTCAAAGCCTCCTCCAACACAGAATTAAGCCGTTGCACGACTCCGTCAGCGTTACTCAAACCCCTCAACCGTTCTACATCTCTCTGCAACACAGCCTGAGACCTCTCATTCATCATCCCCACCAAATCACCAACCAGCCTACCAACCATATCCTTCCTCGCCACACTATTCACAACCTTTTGACTCATGAAAACATGAAGTCTTCCCCGAAAAACCACACCCGCTGGAACAACCTCAACATAGCCTAAATCCCTTTCTCTACCATTCCTAAAGCTCATCGAAAGAAGTCTCGCCGCACGGGTCTCCACACTAGTTAATGGAAACAAGTCGGAGGGTCTAAGAAGCCTCAGCAAATCACTCTCGAAAGAACCAGAGCCCAGCCTAAGCACCTTCTCCACAAGAACCCCACTCACCTTCTTAGCCCGCCCAATTTCCGTCAACAACTCGCCACGAATTTTTTGATCGTTTTTCAGAATCCCATATATCAGGGATGTCCGCAGCGAGCCCTTCAAACCGCTGCCCGGCAGATAAATCTGCCCATCAACCGTTCTTATGAAAGTTTTCAACTGGTAGCTAAAGTCACCTGCATTTAATTGACCTCCCAGCCTCATCCTATACCTGACAACATTCTCAGCAAACTGCCGCAAATCAACACGATTATTCCTGAGAAACGTGTTAAGAGAAGTCCGACCCGTCTCCAGCTCCCGGAGATATTTCTCCACAAACCTAATCCTTTCCAATTCTTGGAAAAGCTTGTCATGGTCAACCACGTATAGCCAGTCATCCACATGTATGTAATCAAATCTGTTCAGACTCTCGCCCGAACCAATGTGAATCGGAGTAAGAGTCTGAACACTGAGGTCGTAAACCTCAACCTGTGACAGCCGCGGCATCTATCATCACCGGAAAAGCATACCCATAACGGTATAAGCCGCTGTTCACATCCATCATCCGTCCATAGACTCGTTTACAATGTGGAGCAGGCAGTACGGACCCTTCCTCAAAAACATAGCAACTGAACCTTCCACGGCCAGAACACATAGCAGTCCTCTCAACAAGCGCATAGCCAAGGTCTCCCACATAACTATGTATCGTTTGAGCCTCATCAAATGTAGGGGAGTAGGGAGAAAGTGTGCAAAAGATGTGGCCACCGCTGTCGCGCAACATTTCATCATAACGGGTTATAAGCGGCTCCCCCTCGGCTGCGCCCAAGCCTATCGACCTCTCGCCACCTACCCCGAGTTCTGCAACCGCTCTGAAAGATGCTAAAACCCGGCTATCATCCTCAAACTGTTTCACCCAAAAAGCCAAACCACAGCTCTCGCCGAGTTCTACGGCTGCTGACCTGAAGAGCTGGCTCCCCATGCTGAGCCTGTCTAAAGCCACTCTCCGACTCTTCATAATCCTATATCGAGGCAACATTTTTTCCTCTGGGCGGAGCGCAAGGAAAGATTCATCAACAATTTTCAACTCCTCCAATTTTCCTGCAATGAGCCTCTCTATCGCCTCGACGGTGCCGAAAACCACTTTCTGAGCAAGCTTGGCAGCCTTCCCCTCATCGCTCTCCTTACTCTTAGCAACTTGTAGTAGGCGTGTTCTTAGGATGGGCATCCGGGGCACGGGTATCAAAACCTTTACCACGTCTGCTGTCTTCTTCGCCGGAAACATGGAGGAAATGAGGAAAGGAGGGTTTCCTTCAACGAACCGCTGCAAAAGAGTCTTCAGCTCATCCCCGCCGTAGAGCATTGAGAAGGCCCGGCAAAAAGCTCCAAACAGGGTGTCGGCTCCCACGATAACCCTGTAATCCTCCATAGAGGGCCCTGAACCGGCCCTATATCTCCTAATCGGGAGATAAACTAGGTGGGCGGCCTGCAAACATTCTCACTGTGCATCAATTTGCAGGAAGCTCCTGATATGGGTCTTTATCTCTTCGAATTTTGTGAGAACCTCGTCGACCGAATTGTAGGAGCCTTCTGGAGGAATCATCTTCACTCCATCGTTTGGGTTGGTGAAATGACTTGGGGCGAGTATTTTCAAAGCAATGTTCTTGAACTTGACTCTGCCATAGCCTCTTGAGCCATAGCCGCCTAGATAATCCTCTTCGATAAGCTTCATCGCCTCAAACACCACCTTGAGGTGTTCCACATCCTTTTTCGCATCAGCTCCATCTCCGTCGAAGATGAAATATGACATTTTCACCTCGAACTCAGAATCTTTGGGCACCCTCTCGACCCATCTAGGATTGGCCTTACTAGTCAGCCTATCAAGGGCGTTCTCACCCTTTACCTCAACAGAACCAAAAACTTTCCACTTTCTCCTCGTCTCATCAGTTGCGAATGAATCACTAACCCTCAACCTTGTAATGGATAAAAGATTTCGATCTACATTCTTCGCCTCATCCGGTGCAGATTGTTCTTCGACACGTTCTGGTTGAGTGCCAAAAACTGAGCAGACATCGCAGCCTATATCGCCGCAAAGATGAATACGCATTTTTTTGTCGATCGGCTTATTTTGGAATAGTTCATACTTGGACCTCATGGCACCTTTAAGAGAAGAGCCGGGAATGTAAGGCTCCTGAGTGAAAGGGTCCTTGATAACGACATTTTCTATCCCGCCAATTTCGATGGTTTCTGCAGTGCCGCCTATTCTGAGCCCCGTCAAACAAGTTAGCAAGGAGCCTACCTTCACTATTCCTGCTAGTCTAACCATGTCTGTTGCTCCTCCTTTCTTTTTCAGTTTGGTCAAAATAGTTGTAGTAGGCTATTATTGATTCGGATACGTTAAAGACCGCCTCAATATCATTTGGAAGGTCCTGTGAACCCTTCAGCTGTGTAACCATTTTTTTCATAAAACTAAAGTATTTGTTAATCGCTTTAGCTTTACCCGAGCCATGTTTTTCCATCTGTCTTGCATGCTGGTAGGTAATAATGTAACTTAGCCTCACCACACCTCTTTTTAGCTCTGTCATTTGGTTTTGTGGAGCAATGTCGGCACGTGCTCTTAGGCTGGCTGCTAACCTATTCAGCCTAATTAACTCGGAGTGAATTTTTCTCAACTGGGTTTCGCCGAAGCTTTTATCAACTTTTTTGTCACCTTTCTTCTCCTCAATCAACTCCCGAGCCAAATTACTACCTATTGTGTCAATCAAAGTTGGGTCCTCTCGTAGTTGTCTTAAATCTGGTTCGGTTATATCACTAGAACTCATGCGGCCACCTCCTCTCTGGTGTATTTCTCTGACAGCCATGTTAGGGCCTTCATCATTGGAAATAATGTTGTGAGTTCTTGTAGATATGTTTTTTCTAGCTGGTCTATTTCTTGGCTAACTCTTCTCTCCTCTTTCTTCGACATGTGTCTTGACAGGACATATTTCAGCCTATGTCTGACGACAGACCAGTACTTATCCTGGGTGTATTCTGTGAATAGTGTGGCGAGTTTGAAGATGAGGGCTCGAGAAACTGCTCCCGCGTTGATATCCTCTGAAAGTAGGTGAGCTACCCTCAGTGTTTCTGTGAAGAAGTTCCAGCCCATCACCTCGCCGCCACATGATACACAGTCTTTTCTCTTCTTCGCGTCTGCAATCAAGCGGTCCAGCGTCTCTGTGGCAACTTTGACTGGTGTTTTCGGGTCTTCTACTAGGAGGGCGCAGGTCATCGTAGGCTTACGGGTTTTGAAGAAAGCGCTGATCTTGGTTTTGAGGACATCGGCGAACTCGACAACCTCGTTCCATGGGCCGACTAATAGGAGGTCGTCTCCCCCCGAGTAAATCAGGTAAAGGTTTTTGAAGCTTCTACCGGTTATCTGGGAACTGCTATTTCTTACCAGCTGCTCAACAACACCCTCCATCACAAAGGAGATGAGCTGGGAGATTGTTGAGAGGACGGAGAACCTGTCGGCTTTGTCTCTTATCAGTGAGCCCATTCCATCCAGGTCTAGCCTGAGATAGCCAATTTCGTGGGAGCCTTCGGAGGCCAAGGCTAGTTGATCGAAGGATTTTATTTGGCGGTCTTCGGCCAGCGGAGCCCACTGAGGCATGAACGTGAAGCCGACGGCTATCGGTAGTTTATCGATGAATTCACGTGTGGTGTTGATTGTATCGGTGAAGTTTGAGTCGTTGAGCGTCTTGACTAAAACCATCCATAGGCCCCTAGGATTTATACTAAGAAGTTGTAGGAGCTGCTTCAAGTCTTGTTCGTTTTCGGCGAGATAGTAGCTGATGCTGAGGTCGTCGGCGGTGAAGTTTAACGTCTTCTCCCAGTCGTCCTTTTCCTTGATGGTTATGCTTCCCCACATCTCCACAATGTATCTAGACGTTACCAGTCTTCTGCCGAGTTCGGCTAATCCGTAGCATAGGGGACAGACATTTAGAGCCTCCTCACCTTCGCCAATCCTTCTAACCTCTCGATTGTCTTGGATGTATATTCCACATGACTCGCAGACTTGGTTCTCTTGTTCGATTCTTTCTTTGAACAGTGTTTCGTAGTGTTCGGTGAGCAGCTCCTTGAATGGGGTTTCTTTTCTTTTCTTAAGGTCTTCATGGGCTTCTTCTATTTTTTGCTTTATTATTTTCCATAGCCCCTGTTGACCAGTTTCTGGTGATTGTTCTTTGCCAAGCTCTATGTCGGAAAAGCCTAGGTAAAGCCTTAGGGAGCCTTTATGTCTCTTTAAAAGAAATTGGTTTATTTCTTTTACGAGCCCCTTTTTTGCGTCGGTGTCAAGTTTTGGTGAGATTATCATGAAGTGTCCTCCTGCTGAGTAGATGAGGTTGAATGGGGGGAGTCTGTGTTTGATTAGTATGTGTTTGGCGACGGCGTCGGCTAAGAAGCTGATGTATGCGCTTCTTCCCTTGAGTGATTTTAGGGCTTGTTTGTAGACTCTTTGTCCGTAGACGAATCGTTGGATGCCCCCGACGTCGCCGACTATTATGGTGAATGATTTGCTGCCGCTTCTTTTGAAGCATATGGCGAGGGCTGCGGTTAATCTTGAGTGTTCGTAGAGAGAGTTTCTGGGTTCTTTTTCTACTGCGGGTGCGGATGGGACGAAGAAGAGTTCTCTTCTTAGTAGTTCTGAGAGGCTGGTGATGTATGGTAGCCAGTTTGCTGCCTGGTATAGTTTTCCTATTGAGGACATGCCATTTATGAGTTCGTCTACGATGTCGTTGTATTCTGTGGTTCCTGCTTTTGCTTTGTTGGATGGGACAAGCTGTTCGTAATCCTGTATGTTTAGTCTTTGGACTGGGTAGTAGACTGTTTCGTCGGGGTCTGCTATGGGTGATTTGAGGGGTCTATGTAGTGGGTAGTAGGTTTGTCCTGTTTCTTCTTTTGTTTCGATTTCTCTTTCTCCGGCTGATGTGTGGTCTGCTTCTATCAGTAGCTGCAGTAGGGGGTCGTCGCCTCCTTGGTGATGTTTTTCAACAAGCTTGGCCACATCTTCTGCTGATGTTTTGTCCGGAAGGTGTGTTTTTACAAATTCTGCCGAGAGAGATTCATGTTTACCTTTTTTGTCTGTTCTTTGTATTACTTTTCCGATGTCGTGTAGGAGTGATGCGAGGGAGAGGATGACCTCGTCGGTGTCCAGCAACTCGGTTTATTAGATGTGTTGGGGGTCATATAACTCTTCGTGGCGAGTTGTGTTTGGGTGGGAGCTGCGAAACGGATGAGGCGGCTATGTCGATAGGAGGGGTTGAGCATGGTGAATGTGTTTTGACTGGTTGCCAGACATTTTTAGACCATTATTCTCTTTTGATTGAAACTGTCGTCGAAATTGGCAGACATATCAAGGATGACGTCCAAAAGCAAAGCTTTCCATCCTCTTTTCATTGACAGTACAAGGAGCTTAACTGTTATTCTTCATACGACCTTGGTCTCTTTCCATCCTCTTTTCATTGATAGATTCCTCGACGAATTAACTAACGAGCCGCGGATCGAAATAACCTTTCCATCCTCTTTTCATTGACAGTCATGTGCGTGTTGGTGGTGCTTATGAGTTATCGCCAAATCTTTCCATCCTCTTTTCATTGACAGTGAACGAATACAAGGCATAATCGAAGACATGAAGCAAAACTTTCCATCCTCTTTTCATTGACAGTTCTGGATAATGGGGATGGTGGTGCAGGGCCTTTCCTCGGCCTTTCCATCCTCTTTTCATTGACAGTGAAGTATGAAATTTTTGGGACGGACTTTAATGTGTATGCCTTTCCATCCTCTTTTCATTGACAGTCAGGGA
>CAZQJI010000086.1:0-6469 GCA_964593475.1 uncultured Bacteroidota bacterium
GCTCAACTGAAAGAATAGTTATCAAACGCCTTGCTTTGTTGACATTGTAAAGAACGAACAAATCGTTTATCAAAATTCTGTATATATCTGTTTTAATTTGCTTTGATTCCGCCGGAAATGGCTGTGACCTCAATTTATGAATTTTACCTATAAACAGGTTTAATTTTTCAAGATCACCACTGTAAAAATCAAGAAGCTGTTTCAAAATTTCCTCTTGAAATCTTAAATCATATTTATTTTGCACTTTCGCAGGTCGCCTATTTAATTTCTCACTTAATTCGTCAACTTTCTTTTTCAATTTTTTGAATTCAGCATAAGGCATTATAGTTATGTATCTATTTTTTCCTTTCATCAAATGTATAATTTTTTTGTCGTCAATATGCACTTTTTAATCTATCCCAAGTTTTTCTTTGAAATACTCAAGTGTTTTCTTCAAACCATCTTTTCTTGCCACTTTTGGTTCCCAACCGAGAATTTCTCTTGCTTTTGTTATATCTGGTCTTCTAACTTTTGGATCATCCGGCGGAAGTGGTTTGAAAACGATTTTGCTTTTACTTCCGGCGAGTTCTTTAATTTCCATTGCGAGTTCAAGTATTGTGACTTCATCTGGATTTCCAAGATTTATCGGATAAACATAATCAGACATAAGAAGTTTAAAAATGCCATCAATGAGGTCATCAATATAGCAAATGCTTCTGGTCTGGCTACCATCTCCGAAGACGGTTATATCTTCGCCTTTTAATGCTTGTGTCATAAATGCCGGAATTGCTCTTCCATCGTCAATTCTCATCCGTGGACCATATGTGTTGAAGATTCTCACAATTCTTGTATCAAGTCCGTGATATCTGTGATAAGCCATAGTCATGGCTTCGGCGAATCTTTTTGCTTCGTCATAAACGCCGCGAATGCCAATTGGATTGACATTGCCCCAGTATTCTTCACTCTGTGGATGGACAAGCGGATCACCGTATACTTCACTTGTTGAAGCAAGCAAAAATCTTGCGCCTTTCGCCTTTGCAAGCCCAAGTGCTTTGTGTGTTCCAAGCGCTCCAACTTTTAAAGTTTGAATTGGATATTTAACATAATCCATTGGACTTGCCGGGGATGCAAAATGAAGGATAAAGTCAACATCACCGGGAACATAAAGGAACTCGGTTACATCATATTTTATAAATTTAAATTTCGGATGACCGAACAGATGTGCTATGTTGTCAAGATTTCCAGTTATCAAGTTGTCAAGGCAAATTACTTCATCGCCCTCTGCAATGAACCTGTCACAAAGGTGTGAACCAATAAATCCCGCGCCTCCTGTGATTACTACTCTTGCCAATTTTAAAGTTCCTTTTTTGTTTTCAAAAATTCCTCAAGTGTTGGAAGTTTTGCGTCTTTATCGGAAAGAATTGGATTTTCAAATGGCCATTTTATTCCCAGCTCGGGATCATTCCATATAATTCCACGCTCATGCTCCCGCGAATAAAAATTATCCACTTTATATTCAACTTCTGCTACATTTGAAAGGACCACAAACCCGTGAGCAAATCCTCTGGGTATATAAAGCATTTTTTTGTTCTCCTCCGAAAGAATAATCCCATGCCACTTTTTAAATGTCTTTGAATCGGGTCTTATATCAACAGCAACATCAAATATCTCACCTCTTATGCATCTTACAAGTTTTGATTGTGCGAATGGTTCAATCTGGAAATGCAACCCCCTTAAGACACCTCTTTTCGACTTTGAATGATTATCCTGAACGAATTTGTCAGTTATTCCAGCTTTTTCAAAATCCCTGAAACTATATGTCTCCATAAAGAACCCCCTTTCATCCTCAAAAACAACCGGCTCAATTACAATTAAATCGGGTATTTCTTCAACTCTTGTGAACTTAAACGGCAACTGAACAGGATTATTTTATTTTAAAAACGACCTATTCCATAGTAAGTGAAACCGATTTTTCTGAGTTTTTCAGGATTATAGATATTCCTTCCGTCAAAAATAACCGGATTTCGCATTAAACTTTTCATATAGTTAAAGTCAGGTTCTCTAAATTCCTGCCACTCGGTCACAAGGACGAGCGCATCGGCTCCTTTCAACGCTTCATATTGGTCTTTTGCAAATTTAATTTTATTTCCAAAAATCTTCTTTGCGTTTGGTATTGCAACCGGGTCAAAAGCAATTACTTTTGCACCAAGTTTTAAAAGTTCATTTATAATCGTGATTGAAGGTGCTTCTCTCATATCATCTGTTTTCGGTTTAAAAGAAAGTCCCCATATTGCAATTTTTTTATCTTTCAAGTCCTTTCCAAAATACCTTTTTATCTTTTCAACTATAACCTTTCTCTGTTTTTCGTTCACTTCGTAAACTGACTTAATAATCTTCATTTCAATTCCATTTTCTTCCCCCATTTTAATTAGTGCTTTCACATCTTTTGGAAAACAGCTTCCACCCCAGCCAACACCAGGAAATAAAAATTTTGGTCCGATTCGCACATCGTATCCGATTGCAATTCTCACTTTTTCAACATCTGCTCCAACTTTCTCACAAAGGTTTGCTATTTCGTTCATAAACGATATCCTCATGGCAAGGAATGCATTTGCAGCATATTTCACCATTTCAGCACTCCTTGTGTCCATGACAAGAATAGGTGCTCCTGTTCGGACAAACGGCTCATATAATTCACGCATTACCACTTCACTATCAGAATTGTCAACACCAATCACAACTCTATCCGGGAACATAAAATCCTGAACGGCATTCCCCTCTTTCAAAAATTCCGGGTTTGATACGACATCAAACTTTAAATTTTCTGTATATTTCCCTACTTCTTTTGAAATTATTTCTTTTATTTTATCTGCTGTTCCAACTGGAACAGTTGATTTGCTGACTATGATTTTTTTGGTGATAGAATTTGAGGATTTCGCAATTTGTTTTAAAAACTTTGCTATGTCCTTAACAACGTTGAAAACTATACTAAGGTCTGCATTTCCATCTTTCCCCGGCGGTGTGGGAAGACACAGGAAGATTATCTCTGAATTTTTAACAGCATATTCAAGATCAGTTGTAAATTTTAACCTTCCAGCATTGAGATTTTTCTTTACAAGCTCTTCAAGTCCGGGCTCATAAATCGGGACAATTCCACGCTGGAGTTTTTTTATTTTTCCTGCGTCAATATCCATGCAGATAACATTATTTCCTGTCTCAGCGAAACAAGCTCCCGTCACAAGCCCGACATAGCCAGTTCCGATGATTGCAAGGTTCATTCGTTTATTTCAGTTTCTTTTTGTTATTAAGATACTGTTTGAAATTATATCCTTAAAATTTTTGATTTCATTCAGATCTGCGACGATTACATCAACCGCTATATCAATATTATCAACGAAGAAATAAAAATACTTTTTCAACCTTTCTAAAGGATTTTTTTCTTCTGAACCTGTTATCAAAATGAAAATGTCAAGATCACTCAAGCCAGTTTCTTCTCCTTTTGCAAATGAGCCGAAAACTCTTATCTCAAGTATTTCCGGGAAAATTTTAAGTGCTCTTTCAGAGATCTCTTTGAGTTTCACAATAACTTTTTCCCTATCAATATAAAAACCCTTCACAGAACCTGATGATATTATCTGCCGCATCCAGTGCTTCCTCTGCTTGTTTTTCGGTAAAGTAATCGGCTGGTTTTCCAGAAGTAAAACTATTTGGATATCGTGGCGGAATATAATACAGATCAAGCAATTTTGCATTCTCTTTGATGTGGTCCGGAATATCAACTTTTTCAGATAGAATATTTAACATTTCTGTAATTGAATGTCCCCAAAGGTTCACTCCATATTTTAAACCCAATGCCTTTACAGCCTTTTCAGCAGTTGTTGCGATGTGAAACATGACCACTCAAAGAATTTAAACTCAAAATCTAATTTAGCTCTTTCAAAATCCCTTCTTGCCTGTTCATACCAATCCTTCCATCTGTTCACGGGATGTTGATAATTATAATTTAGAAACTTCAACTTCACTCCAAATCTACTCAACTGTCACACTTTTTGCAAGATTTCTTGGTTGATCTACATCGCAACCGCGCAAAACAGCAATATGATAAGCGAGAAGTTGCAGAGGTATCACAGTTAAAATTGGCATCAAAAGGTCAAAAGTTTGCGGAATTTGAATTATATGATCCGAAAGTTTTTTAACCTTTTCATCTATCTCTGTCACAACTGAAATTATTTTTCCACGTCTTGCTTTCACTTCTTCCATATTTCCGAGAACTTTTTCATAAACATTGTCTTTAACTGCAATAAAAACAACAGGCATATTCTCATCAATTAAAGCAATTGGACCATGCTTCATCTCGGCAGCTGGATAACCCTCTGCATGGATGTAGGATATCTCTTTCAACTTTAAAGCCCCTTCAAGTGCAACGGGATAATTAAAACCCCTGCCAAGATAAAGAAAGTTTCTGTGTTCTTTATATTTTTCAGCAATTTCCTTGATAAAACTGTTCAATTCAAGAATTTTTCTAACTTTTTCAGGCAAAGATTTAAGCTCATTTGCAATTTCTTTTGAAGTTTTCTCATCAATAATTCCTTTCTCTTTTCCGACAAGCAAAGTTATAAGTGTCAACACGACAAGCTGGCTTGTAAATGCCTTTGTTGATGCAACTCCAATTTCAGGTCCAGCGTGTATATAAACACCAGCATGGCTTTCCCTTGCTATTGTTGAACCAACGACATTGACAATTCCTAAAACGGTTGCTCCCTTTTCTTTTGCAAGTCGCAATGCAGCGAGCGTATCAGCTGTTTCACCACTTTGACTTATAAGCCAGACGACATCATCCGGGTATATGACGGGATTTCTATATCTGAACTCGGAAGCATATTCAACTTCAACGGGGATCCCCGCATACTGTTCAATCATATATTTTCCGACAAGTCCAGCATGCCAGCTTGTGCCACAGGCGGTGATTATGAACCTTCTTGCATTTAATATCTTATCCATAACACCCGTTAACCCGCCAAGTTTCACACTCCCATCTTCACTTATCCTTCCACGCATTGAATTCTGGATGCTTTCCGGCTGTTCAAATATCTCCTTCAACATAAAGTGAGGAAATCCACCTTTTTCAATCTCTTCCAAACTAAATGTCAATTCGTGAATTCTTTCATCCATTGGACTATTCTGACCCGAAAGTGCGGGGTTTTCCGATATACTTTTTATATTCACCCCGCTTTTCATTAAAATTGCCATTTCACCATCCTCAAGATAAATCACATTTCTCGTTATCCCGACTATCGCTGATGCATCTGATGCGACCACATATTCATTATCTCCAACCCCGATTATTATCGGACTTCCCTTTCTTGCGGTGATTATCTTATCTGGTTCAACTGACGATATAATTGCGACCCCATATGTCCCTTCAATATGTGAAAGTGCAAGTTGAACCGAAATTTCAAAATTGCCTGTATCTTTATAAAATTCTTCAATCAAATGAGCGATGACTTCGGTATCCGTCTGACTTTTGAATATATGTCCCAATGATTCAAGTTTTTTCTTTATCGTCCCATAATTTTCAACTATACCGTTGTGGACAACTGCAATTTTGCCTGTGCAATCTGTATGGGGGTGGGCGTTTACATCATTTGGCTCACCGTGAGTTGCCCAGCGTGTATGGGCAATTCCAATTTTTGAATCAAATCCAAAAGTTGAAAAATTTTTTATCCCATCTTCAAGAGATGAAACTTTTCCGACTTTTTTATAAACAAAAATTTCACCATCTGTAAATATCGCAACTCCCGCTGAATCATATCCCCTGTATTCAAGTCGTTTTAATCCGTTTATAAGGACATCAACTATATTTCTGGGTCCAATGTAGCCAATTATCCCGCACATTTTTCACTCCGTTTTCTTTTTAATTATAACCCCGGAAATCCCCTGGTCAAACTTTATCCTGAACTCTTTACCATTCAAAGCTCTGTACAACGATAATTCCACGTTCCTTTGCCATATTCAAAAATTCCTTATCCGCAAAATGCGTTACAAATACCCTGATTATTTCACGCTCTCCATATTCTCTTAAAACAGATAAAACTTTAAGCTCAAGCTCGTCAAATACATCCATCTCACCTCTTTCCTTCTTCAATTTTTCCGTCTTGCCCTCAAGCTTCATCTTCGCCTCTCCAACTATGAGAACACTCTTACCATCAAGCTCACCCTCGCCAAGTATATTCACTTCTCTGCCACCGACATCTGCTCTGATAAATTTTTCTTTAACTCTAATTCCGTATTTCCTTTCCAGAACCCCCGGAAGCATTCTAAATGCTTCATTTTCAAATGCATAACTTAAAGTATTTGTAAAGCCACCGAATTCAACTCTTAAATTTTTCATCTGCGTTGCCAGTTCCTCTATCGCCCGCCACACACGATTGAAATTCTCCTCTGTCACCCTCTTAAACAATTCAAGCGATTCAGCAAGCTGATCTACTCT
>CAZQJI010000087.1:0-6431 GCA_964593475.1 uncultured Bacteroidota bacterium
TTTCATCTTATCTCAACTTCATTTGAAAGCTCGTTTCTATCATCCGGCTTTATCGGAAAATGTTGGGCGAGTATTTTTCCAATTTCATCAAGCCCGTTTATGATTCCATCAAGATATTTTCCAGATTTGAAATGCTCCGCCATCATATCCGCTATCTTTTGCCAGATCTCGCTGTCAACTTTTTCATTTATTCCTTTATCAGCAATAATTTGAAGTTTTCTCTCAGAAAGCAATACATAAATAAGAACGCCAGCTCGGTCTCGTGTTTTATCCATCCCAAGACGATAAAATTCATACAAAGCCATATCAAAAAGTGTCAATTTTCGCTCAATTAAACTCCTTCTTTCACGAATTGAAACACGAATTTCACCGCTTGTTGATTTCTCTATTTCTGTAATTTTATCCGAAATTTTTCTTAAGTCCTCTTTGCTGAAAATATCTTTAACTTTGAGCATCGCCTGGAATGAACTTTGTTGATAATTACCAGCTGCTGCTTGCACCTCCTCCGCCGAATCCACCTCCACCTCCGGACCATCCGCCACCTCCACCGAAACCACCTCCGGACCATCCACCGAACCCACCACCACGACCTCTTCTCTCGCTCATTGAACCCAACAACCAGAGCCAGAACAATGTTGAATCATGTCCACCCGAACGAATTGAATAATGCCTCACTCCGCTTATAAACGAAATAAAAAATGTGAGCAAAATAAACCCAATAATTATGAGAGCAATTATCGTCCCTATGTTTATCTCCGGTCTTTTTCGTGGATCGGCTTTGAATTCACCTTTCGTTGCAGAAATTATAGCATCAATCCCATCGTTTATTCCACCGAAATAATCTCCCTGTCTGAATTTCGGGCGGACAATATTTCTCAAAATTTGATCGCACAGAGCATCTGGCAACGCCCCTTCAAGTCCATAACCTACTTCAAGACGCATTTTCCTGTCCTGAACCGCTATGAGAAAAAGAACACCGTTGTCTTTACCCGCCTGACCAAGCTTATTTTTCTCAACAACTCTTATTGAGAAATCTTCAAGGTCTTCACCTTCAAGCGATGGGATGATTAAGACAGCAATTTGATTCGTCGTCTCATTTTCAAATTTTGCAAGTTTATTTTCAAGTTCATTTATCTGCTGTGGGGTCAAAATTCCAGCGAGGTCTGTTACACGCTGTGTTAATTTCGGAACTTCAAGTTCCGAGGAAGCCAAAGTAACAAACAGAAGAAAGAGCGAACAAAACCAGAGTATCTTTTTCACAATTTAGAAATGATTTTGTTATAAAGCGAAACATTTATTAAAACTTCACACCCCCACACTCAACCTAACACGATCAGAAAAAATCTGAGAGCGTGGGGGTGTTTTTTCCTATCTAAAAATTATCTCCCGTCAACTCTTTCTTTTTCAATTGCTTCTGCAACTGCAATAGCTGCCATATTCACAATTTCATTCACTTCTGCACCAGTTTGCAAAACATGAACTGGTTTTTTCATTCCCATAAGTATCGGTCCAATCACATCAGCGCCACCAATCCTATAGACAAGTTTATAAGCGATGTTTGCGGAGTTAAGATCGGGGAATATCAAAACATTTGCAGGTCCTTTCCCACGAAGCGTTGAAAACGGATACATTTCCTCAATTATCTCCGGAACAACAGCTGTGTCCGCCTGCATTTCACCATCAACGATCAAATCGGGGGCTTTTTGACGAATTATTTCAACTGCCTTTTTAACTTTCAAAGAATAAGGATTTTCTGTGCTTCCAAAGTTGCTGAACGAAAGAAGGGCAACCACCGGTTCAATGTTAAATCTGCGAGCTGTTTCTGCCGAGGCAATCGCAATCTCCGCAAGTTCCTCCGGCGTTGGATCAATGTTAACAGTTGTATCAGCAAAGAAGAAAGTCCCTTTCTTAGTTATCATAATGTAAAGTCCGGAAACACGAGTAAATCTTTCATCCATCCTTATGATTTGAAGTGCAGGGCGAATTGTATCAGGATAGTGTGAAGTCAAACCCGAGATCAAACCATCCGCATCTCCCATCCTCACCATCATTGAACCGAAATAGTTTGGAAGCGTCATAATTTTTCTTGCTTCTTTCAATGTAACTCCCTTACGCTGACGCAGGCGATAGTATTCTTCAACATACTCATCAAATCTTGGATATTTCAATGGCTCAACGATTTTGACATCTTTCAAACTCAGTTTGTTCTCTTCAATTCTCTGTCTTATCACATTTTCCGAGCCAATCAAAATTGGTTTCGCAATTCCCTCATCAATCAAAATTTGACTTGCCTTCAAAATTTTAACTTCTTCACCTTCAGGGAAAACAATTCGTTTTGGATTTTTCTTTGCTATTGCGAAAATTGGACGCATTATTTCTCTTGATATTCCAAGGCGAACCTCAAGCTGATGTTTGTATTCTTCCCAATCCGTGATTTGAATTCTCGCAACGCCACTTTCAATTGCAGCTTTTGCAACCGCTGGCGCAACCCAGGTCAAAACGCGCGGGTCAAACGGTTTTGGAATTATATAATTTCTCCCGAATTCAAGTTTTTCCCCACCGTATGCTCTGATAACAGAATCAGGGACATCCTGCTTGGCAAGCTGAGCCAGAGCCCGTGCAGCCGCAAGTTTCATTTCTTCGTTAATAGCTTTTGCCCTTACATCAAGCGCTCCTCTGAAAATAAAAGGAAATCCAAGGACATTGTTAACCTGATTCGGGTAATCCGATCTTCCTGTCGCCATTATAACATCATCCCTTGCCTCAATCGCATCCTCATAACTTATCTCAGGGTCTGGATTTGCCATTGCGAAAACAATCGGGTTATCAGCCATCGTTTTAAGCATCTCTTTTGTGACAACATTTCCAACAGATAAACCGACGAATACATCAGCTCCAACAAGAGCATCTTTCAAAGTTGCCCCATCGCTGAACCTGTCCGTTGCAAATTCCTCCTTATACGGATTCATATCTTCTTTCCTTCCCCTGTAAATCACGCCTTTTCTGTCGCACATTATTATGTTTTCTTTCTTAACACCAAGCAAAACATAAAATCTCGCGCATGCGATCGCGGATGCTCCCGCCCCGTTAAAAACGACTTTTACTTCATCAATTTTTTTACCTGCAAGCTCAAGCGCATTAAGAAGAGCAGCACCGCTTATTATCGCTGTCCCGTGCTGGTCATCGTGGAAAACCGGGATGCTCATTCTCTTTTTAAGCTCATCCTCAATATAGAAACACTCCGGGGCTTTTATGTCCTCAAGATTTATCCCGCCAAATGTCGGCTCAAGCGCCGAAATTATTTCAATTAACTTGTCGGGGTCTTTCTCATTGATTTCAATATCAATTGCGTCAATATCAGCAAACCTTTTGAACAAAACCGCCTTTCCTTCCATAACCGGTTTTCCAGCAAGCGCCCCAATATCACCAAGTCCCAAAACAGCAGTTCCATTTGATATCACAGCGACAAAATTCCCCTTCATCGTGTATTCATAAGCAAGATCAGGATTCTTGTATATCTCTCTACATGGTTCAGCTACCCCGGGCGTATAAGCAAGTGAAAGGTCTCTTTGAGTTAAGCAAGGTTTTGATGGAATAATTTCAAGTTTTCCCTTGCGCCCCTTGCTGTGATATTCAAGGGCTTCCTCACGACGAATTTTTACCGCCATGGTAGGTCCTCCTTTGAAATGTTTGTTTTGAAGTTTTAAAAGGTGCTTTTGATGTAAATTTAAAAACTTTGAACATAATAAAAACTCACGAGCATCAATTTATTTTTTCTGGTTTAATTTACCAAAAGAAACAAAAATAAGCAAAGGGAATTTAAAAAAGAATTTACCCCCGAATCATACCCCCAATAGCTCATTCACAATCTCTTCAACAGATGAAAGATTATACGGCTTTCTCATAAACTTAGTTCCCTCTGGAAGCGATTGTTTGAGCTTCAGGTCAACAAAACCAGTTATAAGCACAAATTTCACATCTTTTGAAATCTCAAAAATTTTATTTATCAATTCATCACCGAGCATTTTCGGAAGCCCGTAATCAACAAACGCAATTTTAATGTCTGGATTTTCTTTAAATTTTTCCAATCCCTCCTCACCATCCTCAGCTTCAATAACCTTGAATCCAAGCATCTCAAGATAATCACGCATAACTATTCTTAAACTCTCTTCATCATCAACTACAAGCGCCTTTAAACCTTCACCGATTTTTTTCATTTCTCCTTCTCCCCGATTTATTTTGATTTCTTTTTCTTCCGCAATATGAACAGGAAGATAAACATAAAAAGTTGTCCCTTTACCGGGCATTGTTTCAAAATCAACAAAACCGCCGTGCAATGTCACGATATTTTTAACAATCGGAAGTCCAAGCCCCGTCCCTTTGCCGGGTTCTTTAGTTGTGAAAAACGGCTCAAAAATCTTTTCTTTTAATTCCTCCTTTATCCCAATCCCCGTGTCCGAAACTGCGATGACTACATAAACATCTGAAACTGCTTTCCCGAATTTCTTTTCAACAAAATTTTTATCAACCGATGAGACCTGAATTGTCATTTTCCCGCCTTCCGGCATCGCATCCCTTGCGTTCAAAGCAAGATTCAATATAACCTGCTGTAAATCACCATATGAACCAAATATGACAAAGTCAAGCTCTGCTTTGACATCAAGCGATATATTTTTCGGAATCGTATGCTCAATTATCTTTGCACTGTCAAGAACAAGTTCTCTTACCGAAACAGGTTTAAACTCTTCAATTTTCCTCCTTGAAAACTGCAAAAGTCGCTTTGCTATCTCCGACCCTCGCTGTGTTGCTGAAAGAGCCGACTCAACATAGCTTAATATGCTCTTATCCTGAGTTTTAAACTTTATAATCTCAAGCATCCCCATTATTATCCCGAGGACATTGTTAAAATCGTGCGCAATACCACTTGCAATCTGCCCGAGAAGCTCAAACCTCTGAAGTTCCAAAATCTGTTTTTCTTTCATCTTTTTTTCAGTTATATCCCGTAAAACGCTAACTCTCCCGATGTATTTGCCACCTTCATCAAAAACCGGAACACCCAATCGCTCAATAACTCTCCCGTCTTTAAATTTTAACTCAGGATATTTCACAGGTTTCCTCTCCCTGACATACTCTCTTATCCTTTCAATTTCATCCGGGTCTTCAAGTATTTCTCTTGTCTCCTCAAGGAACTGGTCAAATGGCTTACCTATAAGTTCATCTGGCGAATTATAACCATAGATTTTGCAAAATTCATCATTTGCAAACTCAATTATCCCTTTGTCATTCTGAAAGTAAATCCCCTCGCCAAGATTTTTGAATATCGTCTCATATTTCAATTTTAATTCTTCTTCATCTCTATACTTTTTCATCAACTCATTATATAACCTTTTCCTCTCGGTCACATCTTCAACGACAACCTGAACCGCAGGTCTTCCCTCCCACATAATTCTTGAAGCTCTCACTTCAACATCAATTATGCTTCCATCAAGTTTTATAAATTTTTCCTCAATCGGTGGAGCTGGCTCACCTTGTTCAATTATCTTTTTTATCCTGTCTTTTACAATTTCCCTGTAATCCGGATGAACGAAATCAAGCACCGATTTTCCAACTATATCTTCTTCCGTTTTTCCACCCCCTAATTCAATCGCTTTCCTGTTGCATTTAACAATTTTGCTATCCTGATGGATGACAACCCCGACGGGGAGATTTTCAAACAAACTTTGATAAAGTTCCCTTTGCCTCATAACCTCGCTTATATCCCTGTACATCCCGAGGACATAGAGTTTTTCGCCAAATCTCACATAACTTACGCTTGTCTCAACTTCAATTCTTCTTCCATCTTTTGTAAGCGCTGTAAATGTGTATCTTCGTGGAATCGGGGCGCCCCGTGCTATTTTTTGCATTCTTTCTTCAATCATCGGTCTTGATTCAGGTGCGACAAGCATCATAAAGTCCGTATTGTTCAATTCCTCCTGTGTATAACCGAACATCTCCTGAAATCTTTTGTTAACCTCAACAAATTTCCTCTCAGCAAGGTCAAGTATGTAAATTCCATCGTTTGAGTTCTGAAACAGGAGCGTATAAAGCTTTTGAATTCTCTCTCTTTCCTCTCTTTGTTTTCTCTCCTCCTCAGCCCGTATGCTCTCTTTCAAATTCTTAAAAAATATATAGCCATAAACTAAAAGCACGAAAACAATTAGCGAAATAACCAGATAGGTGAAACCTAAATATGTCGTTGCAATTTTTTTGATATTTTCAAATGGAGTTGTCACCGCAAGAGTTAATTCCCCGCCGAAGATTTTAAATCGTGAAAAACCAGCAAGTTTCTCCGGATAATTTTTCAATCTGTATCTTACAACGCCTGTTTCATTTGAGAGCATCGTATCAATGTAGTTGAAATTGATATGACAATTCAAACAACTTTTATCTAC
>CAZQJI010000088.1:0-6084 GCA_964593475.1 uncultured Bacteroidota bacterium
TACAGAAAGAAGAAAAATTCAAAAGAGGAGAAATTTTTTCAGCGACATCGGATCGGGATTTCAATTTTTCTTTTTGTTGCTGGTCTTCTTTTGATTTTGAGCATTTTTTCATACACGCCGAAAGACGAGGCAAATCTCATTTCTTTTTCTGAAATTGGCAAAATTTTAACTGGTGATGAATTAGTTCGCCAGAAGCTTGAGAGAACACATAACTGGCTTGGTTTTGTCGGGGCGAAGGTTTCTTTCTTTTTATTAAATTATACTTTCGGATATAGTTCAATTTTTCTCGGGTTGATACTAATGATTTGGGGAGTTGCTTTGTTCTTTAATAAAATCAACAAGTCCATTATAAGGTGGACTTTTTATATTCTGGTTGCTTTGTTTCTCATATCTGTTTTTCTGGGGAATTTAAAATTGATGTTCGGGACGGATGAGTTCAGGGTTGAAATTTGTGGGACGGTGGGTTTGTATGTCGCGGATATTTTAATAAAACTTTTCGGTGAGCTTGGTAGCGCTTTAATCGTGTTAACTTCTTTTTTGATATTCATCGGGTTTATCATGGAATTGAATTTTTATGATATGAGCGTAAATTTTGCGAATAAAATTATCTCTTTGTTTGGGAAATTAAAACCAAAGATTGAGAAGCCGAAGCAATCTGAAATTAAGATTTTAAAGCCAGAGCAAAAGCAATATGAAAAACAACCCGAAGTTATAATCACTCCTGTTGAATCTAAACAAGAAGAGTTCAAGGAAACCAAATTAGAGCCGGTGATTGAAGATGTCTCTGAGGTTAAGAAAGCTGTTATATCAAAAGAAAAGGATACGACGAGAAATCAGCAAGTGCGGAGGAAAATTGACTTTAAACTCCCACCGATTGAACTCCTTGATCCAAGTGAAGATGATAGCGTTGCTGACGAAGATGAGTTGAATATGAATGCAGAATTATTGAGGAATAAACTCGCAAATTTTGACATTGAAATTGAGAAGATAACGATAACTCCTGGACCGGTTGTAACTCTTTATGAAATTGTCCCGGCTGCAGATGTTAAGATAAGAGAAATTGTTTCTCTTGCCGATGATATAGCCCTTGCTTTAGCTGCTCGTGGTATTAGAGTGATAGCCCCGATGCCGGGAAAGGGGACAGTTGGGATTGAGATTCCAAATCGGAAACCTTCAATAGTGAGAATAAGAAGCGTAATTGACTCGCCGGAGTTCAAAAACTTTAACGGGCTACTTCCAATTGCGATGGGTAAAACTATAACAGGTGAGATATATTGTGATGACCTTGCGAAGATGCCACATCTTTTAATTGGCGGTGCGACCGGATCCGGTAAAAGCGTTGGAATTAACACAATAATCGTGAGTTTGCTTTATAAACTTTTACCATCTGAGATTAAATTCGTTATAATTGATCCGAAGAAGGTTGAACTTGTGAATTATCGCAAACTTGTAAATCATTATCTTGCTGTTTGTCCGGATGTTGATGAGGAGATCATCACAACTCCTGAAAATGCAGTTCTTGCTTTAAAAAGTTTGGTTCTTGAAATGAATGAAAGATATGACAAATTCTCAAAAGCCGGGGTTAGAAATATTCAGGATTACAACGAACGAATTAGACAGGGTCGGATAAAAAGCACGGAGGAAGTTCAACATTTTGAATTGCCTTATATAGTTGTGATAATTGACGAGCTTGCTGATTTGATGCTTGTGGCTTCATCTGATGTAGAAGAACCGATAACACGACTTGCTCAGCTTGCGAGGGGTGTTGGAATTCATCTCGTCATAGCAACTCAAAGACCCTCTGTTGATGTCATCACCGGTTTAATAAAGGCAAATTTCCCGACAAGAATTGCTTATCAAGTTGCATCAAAGGTTGATTCAAGAACTATTCTTGATATGAACGGTGCGGAGCAACTCATTGGGAGCGGTGATATGCTTTATCTCCCGGCTGGAGCCACAAAGCCCATAAGAATTCAAAATGCTTTTGTTTCGGTTGAGGAAGTTGAAAGAATAGTTGATTACATCGCTTCACAGCCAGGTTATGATAAGCCGTATGAACTCCCTTCTGTCGTTGAAAGACAAAAAATTGAAATTAACGCCGGTGGTGATTTTGATGAACTTTTTGATGAAGCAGCCAAGATCGTGGTGAGGTATCAACAGGCATCAACATCTTTACTTCAGAGGAAATTGAAAATAGGTTATGCAAGGGCAGCGAGGATAATGGATCAACTTGAAAGGGAAGGAATTGTTGGACCGCCAATTGAGGGTAATAAAGCAAGGGATGTTTTGATTGAAAACGAAATTGAGTTGGAGGAGTATTTGAAAACGATAAAAAACAAATGAATTTTGAGATATGATAAAGTCACTAAAATTTTTTATTATCGTGATTTTGTCGGTTGAGATAGGATTTGCTCAAAGCGGGAAGGATTTAGTTGATCAATTAAGGAAAAAATATCTTTCAATTGATGATGCCGTTGTTAAGTTTGAGCAAAATGTCAAGTATGGTGTTTCAAAGTTTGAGCAAAGTTTTAACGGGACATTTTACTTCAAGAAAAAGAATAAATACAGAATTGAGACGGAACAGCAAATCGTTGTGACGGATGGAAACACAAGCTGGCTTTATTCAAAAATTAACAAACAGGTTATAATTGACAGATATAAAGAAGACAAAAACGCACTCTCCCCAGACAAATTTTTGCTCTCAATATCAGATGACTATATCCCTGTGATTTTAAAGACGGAAAAAGATGGTGGTAAAAAGGTTTACATTTTAAAGCTCACTCCAAAAAGTGAGGATTCATTTATTGAATCGGCGAAGGTTTGGATTGTGGATGGCGATTTAAGAATTGCAAAGATTGAGATTGTTGATGTAAATGGGACAGTGACAACTTACATTGTGAAAAGTGTTAAGTTCAATTCCGGGCTTGATGATAGTTATTTCAAATTCTCAATTCCTCCTGATGTTAAGGTTGTTGATCTGAGATAAAATAAATTCCAGAGGTGATTTGAGATTTAAAAATTTGCTCAGGTTTATATCCGGGATATTGATTGCTCTCGTTTTTTTATATTTTGCTTTCAAGGGGATTAATTTCGGTGAATTTCTTAAAGTTTTTTTGAGGGTTAATTACCTTTACATAATTTTGATGTTTTTTGTTCTGCTTCTTTCTAATTTTTTCAGAGCTTTGAGGTGGAAATATCTTTTAAAGCCGGTTAAGTCGGATACGTCTCTTTTACACTTTTTTGAAGCGACTATGATCGGTTATCTTGCGAATAATATATTCCCGCGGGCAGGTGAGGTTTTAAAAGCTTATACATTGAGCAATGATGAAAAGATATCAAGTGCGTCAGCTCTGGCAAGTGTTTTTCTTGAGCGAGTTCTTGATGTCCTTTTTTCGCTTTTTTTCTTTGGTCTGGCAATGTTATGGAATAGAAAAATTTTTGAAAGACATTATCCATGGCTTGGTGAAGTTGCCTTAACAAGTGCTGTTATTGTCGGTTTGATTATTTTGATTATTCTGGCTCTTTTAATCTGGCGAGATAAGTTTGTTTCTATGTTGAGTTCATTTGTGAAAATTTTCAGTCGCAAACTCGCTGAAAAATTTGAGAATGTCTTTCATTCTTTTATTCTTGGCTTTGAGGCGATAAGACATAGAGGTGTTCATATACAGATAATTGTTTTAAGTTTTTCAATCTACATTTGCTACATTTTCGCTGGTTATTTCCCGCTTTTTGCTTTTGAAATTGAAAGGGGGAAAATAGGATTTTTTACCGCGCTTGTGATATTTGTTGTGTCAACTGTTGGTTTTATAGTCCCGACCCCGGGCGGGGTTGGCAGTTATCATTCTTTCATAACCGGAGCGCTTGTTGGTCTTTATGGGATAAAACATGAAGTCGCTTTAGGTTATGCTGTTTTAACGCATGGAGTTGGATATTTGACAAATGGTCTAATCGGGATTTATTTCGCTTTGAGAAAACATATTAAGTTGACGAAGGGGATAGAGGGGGAAGTTATCGTTCAAAATACTATCAAGTGACAAAATTGTCACACCTGATAATATAATCTGTGTCTTAAAATTTCACACCTTGCAATGGAAAACTTGTGAAATTGAGCAAAATTTAATTTTAATTATTCTGGCATATATTTTGATTTTTATTCTTGCGAATTAAAAACAAAAAAGGAGCTTAAAAATGAGGAGGTTATTGATACTTTTGGGTATTCTTTTAGCGGTTACCGGCATATTTGCACAATCAAATTATGTTGGCATTGATAGGTGTTTAACCTGCCATTCCTATGTTAAACCGGTTGCCAAGGATTACAAACAAACTTTACACACCAAGATCCATCAGTTGCCGAGTTCACAAACAGTCAGGGGTGATTTTACGCAGACAGTTTCAATGGGTTCATCTTATGGAAATGCCCAAGTTCAATTGCGAACCGATGGGACAAAGTGGTATGCCAAGTTAGTTCCAAGTTCAGGGACGCCTGTTGAATATGAAATTGCACTCGTTTATGGATTTGGGTGGAAACAAAGATATTTAGTGAAAATTGACAGCAGCTATTATATGTTGCCGATTCAATGGAACTTAAAAGGTTATCTTGATAATTCAACGGGAAGCTGGACTACTTATAATCCAGGGAATTGGTTTAACAGCGATGGGACTTTGAAAGCGACAAATACAAATTCATTTAGGGCGAAATCATATGACAAAAACTGCGCTGGTTGCCATGTCACGGGGCTTAACATAACTAAATTTGTGAGTTCTCAAAATGACACATTCTGGATCGCTAAATGGGCAAATAACAACAGTGTTAATGATATGGTGATCGGGTGTGAAAATTGTCATGGTCCTGGTGCTGAGCATGCATCTACTGGGGATAAGACAAAGATAATCAATCCAAAGAATTTGCCTTACGAGAGGCAGCTTGAAGTTTGTGGGCAGTGTCATTTCCGTGGTTCAAGTTCGGGACATACTTATGAATATGCTTGGGATGAGGTGAATAATAAAGCATATATTCCAGGTGATAGTCTTGGGCTTTATATAACTCATGCCCCGGGACTTTGGCCTGATAATGAAACCTCAAGGATGCATCATCAGCAGTATAATGATATTTTAAGATCAAAGCATTACACAAATCCATATCACAAATTAACTTGCTTTGAATGCCACGATCCTCATAAAGTCACGAGTAATCCGCATCAAATTGTTGATTCGCTTTATGTCCGCGATCAAAGTGGAAATTATATTTGGATAAAAACAAGTAATGATGATAACACACTTTGCTTGGCCTGCCATGCGGGTTATGGTCCTTTTGCTGGTTTAACCAGAGCTATGATTCAGGATCCGGTTGCGAATAAAGATACTATTGCGGCTGTTGTGACAAGACATACGCATCATTCTTACGATCCTGAAAATAACAACAATACTGGTGGTGCTAGCAGGTGTTCAAAGTGCCATATGGCTAAGACAGCTATAACTGCGAAGGCATATGATATACACAGCCATACTTTTGAAGTGATATCTCCGAAGAAGACACTTGATTACAAGACAGTGACAACGCCTACGAAGGGAATGTTAAATTCGTGTGCTGTGAGTTGCCACCGAAATCCAACTGGAAATATTCCAACATTTGGTATTCCTGCAGATGCTAATCTTACTGACTGGACTGAAGCAACGGATATCCAGCTTGCTGATACTTTGTGGCTGTATTTCAGAAGTTGGTGGCCAACAAAGGTTGAGCAAATCGCAAGTGTAGTGAACACATTTGAACTTGGTCAGAATTATCCAAATCCATTTAATCCAAGCACAACGATTGAATTTTCAATAGCAAAGAGAAGCAGTGTTAAACTTATTATTTATGATATAACGGGCAGGGTTGTAAGGACTTTGATTGACGGTCAGGAATATGAGCCGGGACTTTACAGGGTGGGGTGGAATGGGAAGAATGATTATGGTGAATATGTTGCAAGTGGTATTTACCTTTATAGGTTGCAAGCAGGTAATTTTGTTGCCACGAGGAAGATGGTTCTTGCAAGATAAAGTTGTGATTGGATTATAAAATATCAAAGGGCGGGATTTAATCCC
>CAZQJI010000089.1:0-5708 GCA_964593475.1 uncultured Bacteroidota bacterium
TATTCTTCTTCAAAATGAGAAAACCCGGAAAATAAACTCCCCGTATCTTCAAACCAATTCACTTGCTTTACCTTAACTCCTACTTCAATTGTCCGTGCAAGTTCGTAAATCGCATCTTCAATTGCTTTAACTCTGGTTGTCTCGGGATAAAAATAAGGAGATGATGCCCCAACAGCATAGATATAATCTTTTGACTGCGGTAATAAAGTAAGCCAAGAGGGTTGAACTTGTGCGAAAACATTAACGGAAATTGAAAGAAGAAAATATGTAAAAATTTTCAATTGCATTTATGATTTATTTTATAGTTTTCAACGACAAAATATGTCTTGTAACCCCAAGACCGATTAAAATAACAATAGCGCTCAAAAACACATTTGACAGTGCAAAAAATGCTGTATAACCCATAACAAGCCACATAACAACAAGTGAGATAACCTTTCCTCGTAATGTTATAGCCCGGTGTTCACGGTAATTTCTTATGTAAGTTCCGAAGACCTTATGATTTAAAAGCCAGTTATAAAATTTCTTAGAACTTCTTGCAAAACACGCAGCAGCTAAAAGAAGAAACGGCGTGGTCGGCAAAAGCGGAAGAAACGCTCCAAGAATTCCCAACCCAACGAAAATAAAACCAAGAGCAATCAGAACTAATCTATAAACTTCGCTCATACAATCCGCAACTCAAGGCATTTTTTCCATAATTTATCACAGATAGATCAATAAATCAAAAAGGTCGGGCAAAGCCCGACCTTAAAAAATTACTTGCTCAGATCCCACTTTTCAAGTTCCTTGTCAAGGAGCTTGAGGGCTTCATCTGCTTTCATTTCAACAAATGCCGTCTTTTTCTGACGCTGTGCCTCATTCATTGTTCGCATAATTTCATTTACAATATCATTCTTTCTTAAAACAGCAAGAGCATAGTAAATTTTGTTATCCTTGTCATAATAGAACTCAACTATTTGTGAACCCGCAAGCGTTGCCTGACTTACGGATCTACTGACGCTCCTTGTGAACTCCTCTGATGTCACCGTTCCTTGATTATTAATAAATTCCTGATGCTCCTGCATAAAGTTATCAAGCAAGCTTTTGACTTTCGTCTGGATTATTCTGCCAAGCTCTTGCCTTGCAGCGTCAGCTGCTTTATTTCTTGCAAGAACTGGATTTGCCCCTACATTTGCTGCACCAACCGCATAAATAGCATCAACAGCCGTTGGTGGGGTATTCACCCACGCAGGCGCTGGCGACTCTGGAACAGCGACACGTTCCTTTGAACCGCCACAACCTGCGATAAACAAACTAACTGCAAGAACCAAAATTAACGATGAAAGATAACGCATTGTTTTTCCCTCCTTTTTGTTTTTTGTTTGAAATTGCTTTATTCCTCAATCTTAACATTTGAAAGCATCTCAACAATATCTTTATTTGAGAATCTCATCCCTTTCAACGCCTTCTCATACGCCTCCTTTTCACTCTTCCCAACAGCTCTTGATTTAACACTCATACTACCAACTATCTGACCCGTTTCAAGGTCCTTGAGAAATAAATTCAACTCCGCTTCCACTGTGTAAAGCATTCCTCCAACTCCCTGAACTGAAGATACAACCCTTGAGCTGACATCACCACCGACGACAAATCTTGCTTCATCTTCAACTTTATAACCATTTTTCTCTATCGCCTGTGTTAATTTCTTCATAACATCAAAAATTAACTTATCCTCCTTTGCTCCTTTTAAAGATACTGTAACGCTTGGAGTTGTCTCAACACTCGTGGTGTAGGAAAACTCAACTTTAACCTGTGATAAAATTCTCGCATATTCGCTCGGTAATCCAGGTATTGAAAAACTAACAACTACATCATTCTTTGCCTTTTTACCGATTGCCATAACTTTTACACTTGCTGTTCCATCTTCATTTGTTACAGCTTTTTCAATAACTTCACCTGTTTTGTATGCAAACACAACACTTGCATTTGAAATAGGAATCGGAACATCTCCCTGATAAACAACTCTCACAACAAGTGGCTCTGGAAGTTCTTCCCCAACTTTTGCAACCTGATTATCGCCCGCAATCTTTTCTATTTTAATTTTTGAAATCAAATCTCTTACCTCTGATTCAATTCCAGAAGCGGTTAGTTCAACTTCAGGTTTGTAAGGAATCTTTGAAAGAGCGTTATAAAAAACCTGCTTTGAATAAATTTCGTAAATTTTTTGCTGTGCATCTTTCAAATTTTGAATCGCCTGCAAAACTTTACCTGCATTTATAAACGACCGCGCATCCTCATATAATTTCTTTATCTGTCCCCAAGCATTGTCAAGTTCATCTTCAAGTGATGCTAAATATCTTTGCTTATCAAGAACTGCAAGCGCATACCATGTTTTTGATTTCCTATCATAATCCATCTCAACAACTTCACATCCTGTTAAAATCTCATCAACAATAGTTTTTGACTTTTGCTGGAACTCTGAATAATAATCCGACTCTTTGTTTATAATTCTTTCCTTTTCCAAACTCGTAATTTCCGATTGAACCTGAACCCTGATTTGAGATGCCACATCTGCGATTGCATTTTGCTTTGCTGTTTCACGTGCATCCTCGCCAACAGCTGCCCCAACCCCAAGTATATAAAACTCCTTCGGATACTTCGGATGCGTCTGCGTCTTATACCAGTTCGGCTGTGCAAAAACCGAAACTGACGAAATTATCAAAAGCAAAGATAAAATCGCACGCATAGAATTAACCGAGATTTAATTTTATTCCGTTACTTCAAGAATTAAAAGTTTTCTATTCGCATTTATCCTTTTAACTTTCACAGGGACTTGTGACTCAATCTCCTTCCTTATATCTCTGTAAAGCGCAAGAGGTGAATTATATTTCTTCGGGTCAACCCAGACGATATAATCCATCGTTTGATCGGTCACAACATTTTGCTTTGACCTATTGCAAATTTTTTTAAGAGCTGACTCGGTTGCCATTAAAATTTCATCGTGCATATCCTCATCAAAATTTCCCGTAATCCTGAAAAGAAGTTTAAACTGCAATCCCCGTGTTAAATCATCTTTCCAATAAGCCATTATTCTACTTAGAACCTTATCAATCGCATCGTTCATCGCCTCTTCAACGACTGCTTCCTCCGGGGCTGAATATTCACGACTATAGCCTGTCTCAGTCCCAAGCAATCTCGCTGTCGTTGTCTCATATGCACGGGCTGCGACAACTGCTTTTCTAAATTCAGTGCTACCAATATTTCTTCTTTCAATATTCACATTATATGTGATATAAACATCACTACCAATTGCAAGCGCAAGTTGATACGCATAATCTTCTTCAATGCCCTTTAATCCAGCTTGCGCCTGAGCAAGCTCGCTTAATGTCTCCATTTGCTCAGGGACTTGGACATCGTATTTTCTCGCCGTCAAATATGACTCAATAACTTCAGCACCTTTTTTAAGCAATCTATTGCTTCGCAAAAGGTCAATTGGGCTTACTCCTTTCGGCGCTTCGGGAACAACCATTATAAAAGGTAATCCAATTGCTTCGGTTATTTCTTCTTTCGGCTTTATAACATTCCTGGCGATAAGATCATCAGTCAAAAGTTTTTTGTTAACCCTGTAAACTTTTGTAATTTTAACTCTTCCATCCGAAAGTTTAATCCTTGACTCATACTCAGTTGATTCAAAAGATATGTATTTTGATACATTTGCTCCATCAAAAATTTCATCTTGCACTGCTTCAAATGCCTTCTTTTCCTCGGGAGTTTGAAGTATAGGGTCAGTTGCACTTATGAGGACATAGTAAACAGCAGAACGTCTCCCATCAAGCTCTGCTTCAGCGTTGTTCTTTCCAATCCCAGATGCCCTTATCGTTACTTCGGTAGGAGAGTAACTTTCAATAAATGTTGCTTCCCTTGAAACGGGCAAATTTTTCTGTGAATAAAGTGGCAGAGCTATAAAAATTAAAGCAAACAGACAAAAAACTTTTCGCATAATTTTTTTCTGCGATTAATTTTATTTCCGTTAAAAAATAATTTGAAAATCGCTTTAAAAATGTGTTCCAAAGCACACATCACCATCCCACAGCACCTCTAATTGCCGCAATTGGATCAAAGCCAAGCTTTGGCAAAGAATAATTTAAATAAATTGAAAATCCAAATCCAGAATGATTCCCTGCTAAACCTTGAATTGTCGTACTTGTTAATCCACCCAAATCCCATTCTTCGCTTTCTGAAAACAACCTGTAACCAAGATTAAAACCAAGATTTAAATCAGGCGTCGCCGTATACTCAACCCCAAATCCAAGCCCAAAGCCTAACTTAGAATGAGCAAGTTTTGACTCTCCTTTTGAAAAGCTGACTATTTCTGAAATTAATTCACCTTTCCCAACCGCCATAAATCGGTTAAACACATAAAATTTTTTAATCAAGATACCGTTAAAGCCAAGAATTCCAACATCAGGTTTTTCCGTATATCCAGCAAGTTGAAAGATTGCTTTAATCACATCAAGGTTTTCAGCATTACCACCACCAATGTAAATTCCAACCCCAAGCCATAATTGCGAGATATTCACATTTCTTCCGATGTTATATAACAACTCCGCTTGAATGGAATAGCCGGTCATCGTATAAGTTTGAGTCACTTTCTCGCCCGTCCACCAATCGGTGTAAGTATATTTTACAGTAAACGGGTTATTCAAAATTCTCACATATAAATCAATTGGCAATCTCGGTCTTTCCGAAACATAAATTCCCGGTTCAAGACCTCTTCCAAAGATAACTCTTGCTTTTGAAAAAGCGCGAGGATTTGAGCGGTTATCAGCCACGCTCACAATTCTTGCAAATCCAATTTTTCTCTGAATAATTTCACCGTTTGGATCTTCCTGCAACTCAACAAGATCAAACCCATCATCAATTTTGATCCCTTCCCTTTTACCCATTGGGAAAGTAACAGCATTTGAATAAACCTCCATAACTTGTGCACCAAGGCGAAATTCCGGGATGTCACGCGTTGCAACCTGAAGATCGCGAGCAAGCGCAATCACAGCAGTTCTGAAAGCATAACCTTTATAGTCAACTTTTTCACCTTCATGTTTGAATTCCTTCCCGATCTTTGCAACACCCATTCCTTTCGTTTCCTTCCTGACCACAAGTTTTAAATCACCCTCTCCGCTCTCGCTATAAATAACCCTATACCATATCGCACCGGCGTTTAACTCAATTGTGAGGAGTTGATTATCATTATCAACATACGAATTGTATTTGCTTATCACAGGAATATAAATAAATGCTGAATTCATAATTTTCATTGCTTGTTCAGCGGTAATGCCAAGTGCTTTCGCTTTTGTTGCGATAAAACTATTTCTTTGTTCCTCGGTTAAAAGATTTTGTGCTCTGATTTCTTTCTCAATGTCAAGTATCTCAATTATCTTGGGAACAAAAGTTTGCTTCAGAATCTCAACAACTTCTTCAAGTGAAATACTTGCTCCTCTTGATTCAACTTCGTTTCTAAAATCTTCAAGAAGCTCATCTGGAATCGGGTTGTAATCAAATCTTGGCATCTCAATATATTCACGAAACTTTTTAATTATATAAGATGCTTCCTTTTCTTCAATTCTGATGCTTGGATCACTTACGAAGAGAGCATTTGCGTAAGAGATTGACTTCCTTTCATATTTTAACTGCCCCTGTGCGATACCCCATAGAAGAAAAACATTTAAAAT
>CAZQJI010000090.1:0-4466 GCA_964593475.1 uncultured Bacteroidota bacterium
TTAAATCGTATTAAACAACGCAACCACGGCTTGACCAAGAGATAAACCGCCGTCATTTGGTGGAACTTTTGAATGTGTGTAAACTTCAAAACCCGCGTTTGTAAGTTTTAAAATTGTTTTTTCTGTTAAAATAGAATTTTGAAAGACGCCACCACTTAATGTAACTTTGTTTATTCCTGTTTCTTTCCTTATTCTCTCTGAAACAGAGCAAATTATATTCGCAATTGTATTATGAAATTTCCCCGAAATTTTCTGAATTGATGTGTTATTCAGGATATCTTCTATTATCTCTTTTATTCCCGATTTGAAAGTTATCACCCAGGGTTTCTTGTTATCAATAATTTCAAAGTTGTATGAATCGGTTTCGTTCTCATCTGCAAGCATTTGAAACTCCATTGCTGCTTGTGCTTCGTAATTTACTTTTGATCTGACACCACAGATTGCGGAAACGGCGTCAAACAATCTTCCAACTGCGGAAGTGAGCGGAGAATTAACCTTTTTTTCAATAATCTTCAAAAGAATTTTGAGTTTAGCGTTTTCATCCCGGATTAACTTCTTAACAAATGGGATTTCAAGATTGATTAAGTCATCACCAAATGCGTTATACAGATACGATACGCCCATACGCCATGGTTCTTTTATTGCGACTTCACCCCCTGGCAATGGGACATATTCAAAATGTGCAACTCTTTCAAACTTTGAAAGTTCAACGATTAAAAATTCCCCGCCCCAGATTTTTCCATCCGTTCCAAAACCAGTTCCATCAAAAGCAATTCCTATAACTGGCTCTGATAAATTATTTTCCGTCATACAACTTACAATGTGAGCGTGATGATGCTGGACAGGAATTTTCACAGGGATGTCAAGTTCAAGTGCATATTTTGTGGAGAGATATTCCGGGTGCATATCGTAAGCGATGACTTCGGGATTTAAATCAAAAAGTTTCTTGAAATGTTCAACCCCTTCAATAAGTGATTTTAAAGTTTCCCAATTCTCAAGGTCTCCGATATGGTGACTTAAAAAAGCATATCTTCCCTTTAAAAAGCAAAATGTATTTTTCAAATGACCGCCAACTGCGAGAATGTGTTTTTTTGTTTCAAATGGGATTTTAACAGGATATGGGACATAACCACGAGATCGTCTTATCATCACTGGTTTTTTGTTGATGACAGTGGCGACAGAATCATCGCACCTTATATGTATTTCACGGTTATGAATCAGAAAGAAGTCAGCAATGTTTTTCAATCTTTCAAATGCATCATCGTCTTTATACGCAATTGGCTCTTCTGTTAAGTTTCCGCTTGTCATCACAAGTGGAATGTTAACTTCTTTCATTAAAAGATGGTGAAGTGGTGTGTAAGGCAACATAACCCCGAGATAAGCATTTTTTGGGGCGACTTCATCGGCGATCGGGCAATTTTCTTTTTTTCGTATCAGAACAATGGGTCGCTGAATTGAAGTTAAAAGTTTTAATTCTTCATCATTGTAAACGCAAATTTCATCAAGCCACTTAATCGTTGGTATCATAATTGCAAAAGGTTTCTCAATTCTCATTTTTCTTTTTCTCAATTCTTTAACCACCTGGTTATTTAACGCATCGCACGCAAGATGATAACCGCCGAGACCTTTTATGGCAACTATGAAACCATCTTTTAAAATTTTTGCCGTTTCTTTTATGATGTCATCGGATTTTATCTCGTTGAATTCGTTATCAAGAAGTTTTATTGATGGACCACAAACAGGGCAGGCATTGGGCTGGGCGTGAAATCTTCGGTTTGATGGGTCGTGGTATTCTCTTTCGCATTCTTCACACATTTTAAAAACAGACATCGTCGTTTTTGGTCTATCATACGGGACATCAATTATAATCGTGAATCTTGGTCCGCAATTCGTGCAGTTTATAAATGGATATCTGAAACGCCTGTCTTTAGGGTCAAAAAGTTCTCGTAGGCAATCCTCGCAGGTTGACACATCCGGGGATATGAGAACAAATTTTTCTTCACCGCTTTTGCTTTTCTCAATGAAGAATTCATTATAACCTTTGACTTCGGAAGGTTCAGCCCAGATTTTCTCAATGAGTGAAAGAGGTGGTGCTTTTTCAGGAATTGATTTTATGAATTCATCAATTGCATTTTCTTCACCTTCAACTTCAATGTAAACTCCATTGGTGTCGTTGTAAATGTATCCCTTAAGATTAAACTCATTTGCAAGTTTAAAAATGAAAGGTCTGAATCCGACACCTTGAACTATTCCTTCAATGTAAATTTTTTTCGCTTTCAGCATTTTCTTTGAATCTTTTCACTCTATTTCTGAACCAGTTTATCCATTCATCAAATCCATCTCCGGTTTTACAGGATATCGGGAAAATTTTTGCGCTTGGATTTACCTCTGCGACATTTCTTTTAAGTTCATCAATTGAGACGCCAGCATAGGGGAGAAGATCAATTTTGTTAAGCAAGACAACTTCAACTTCGTGAAACATCAGCGGATATTTTTTCGGTTTCTCTGCGCCTTCAACAACGCTGTAAACCATCGCCCTTAAATCTTCACCAAGATAAAATTCCGCAGGACATACAAGATTTCCAACATTTTCAATGAAAAGGATATCAAATCCATCAAGTTTGAAATCATGCAATGCGTTATGAATCATACGAGCATCAAGATGACAGATATTTCCTGTCGTGATTTGATACGCTGGAATCCCAAGTGCTTTAATTCGGTCGGAGTCAACGCTTGTTTGCAGGTCTCCTTCAATCACTGCAATTGATAATTCATTTTTCAATCGTTTTATTGTTTCTTCAAGAACTGAAGTTTTTCCCGCGCCTGGTGCGGACATTATGTTAACTGTGAAAACTCCGTATTTCCTGAAAATTTCTTTGTTCTCCTGTGCGATTTCTTCATTTGCTTGAAGGATTTTTGCCCCGACATCAATTTTGTGCATGTTTAAATCTCCTTTTGTTTATTCAATTTCAATATACTCAATTTTCATCTCTCGCCCTGAGACGATCTCAAGGACATCTTCACAATTTGGACAGAAAAGGTTAAAATCTTCAATTGTTTCAAGTGTAAAATTACAAGTTTTGCAAATTGCTTTAAACTTAACAGTTTCAATTTCAAGTTGGGCATTTTCAGCAGATGTTCCGTTTTTTGCGATCTCAAAAGAGAACTCAAGCGCTTCTTTTACGACCCCGCTAAATTCTCCGATTTGGACTTTGATTTTTTTGATGGTGCTTGAGTTGTGTTTTTTTGCTTCTTTTTCGGCAATTTCAATGATGCTTTGTGCAATCGCTAATTCATGCATCAAATTCGCATTCGTTTCTTTGATGAAATTTTAAAAAATTTTGCAGAGATAGTCAAGTTTGGGCAAGTTTTAGTAGAGGGTTAAAAATAGCAATTTTTTCTTGACAATTATCATTTTCTTTTTTAAAATTCAGAGTGAAATAAAAACAAAAATCAAAATCTGCCATGAGGCGCGTTATATTTCTCCTCACCATCTTAAGCTTAATCATCGGGGGTTCTATTTCAAAAGCGCAAATTTCAACAGCTCAGATTGAGGGTAGAGTTGTTGATAATGAGGGGAAACCACTCTCTGATGTTGAGATTGTTGTTAAGAATGTTGAAACTGGATTAACACGAGGTACTATAACCACAAAATCCGGGACATATCATATCTTTGGATTACAGCCGGGAAAATATGAAATAAGCGCGTTGCATGTTGGCTATAAAAAGGCTACAACTACGGTTGAGGTTTTAATTGGTCAAACGGGTGTTGTTAACTTTACGCTTGTACCAGAAGCGATTGAACTTGGGGCGGTTGAGGTTGTTGCTACTGCGCCAACCTTTGAACTTAAACGCACTGATGTTTCTATGCCGGTAAGACGCGAACAAATAGTTAATTTGCCACTTGATACTAGGAATGTAATGAATTTAGCTGCATTGGTTCCTGGGATAAAGTATTACTCACCGATCGGCGGTAGATCTTTGCCTGAAGCTGGTTCGTTACCTCAGCTTAGATTTATTCAGCTTTATGTTGATGGGGTTGAGTGGAAAAGCTATTTCAATGGAAATATCGTTGGGATACCGCAAACTGGTTCACCATTGCCACAAGAAGCGGTTCAGGAATTTAGAGTTGTATTAAATGCTTTTGATCCAGAATATACGCGGGGAACATCTTATGTAATATCAGCGGTAACACAAAGAGGAACAAATGAATTTAAAGCCACTGCATTTGCTAATTACAGACATAAAAGTTTGAACGCGCGTGGACCCTTTCAAAGCGTTAAACCTAATTATAACCGTCAACAACTTGGTTTTGCTTTTTCAGGTCCGATAGTTTTAGACAAACTATTTTTCTTTGCATCTTATGAGTTAAACAATGAGAAAAATTATATTGATGTTGTTCCGGGACGTCCAGCATATGCCCCAAACATTTGGGATCAGTATAGGGGAACATTTGAATCGCCAAC
>CAZQJI010000090.1:4566-5624 GCA_964593475.1 uncultured Bacteroidota bacterium
GATGGATGGACAGTTGGTGCGTTTGTACAAGATAAGTGGACACCAATACCTCAGCTCACCTTGAGTTTTGGCTTAAGGTGGGATGCGGATATAAATACATTGAATAACAAATTTAAAGTAAGGTGGGCTGATAGCACCGAATTAACAAGTAAGATCCCACCTGAGTATTTCAACAGGGGAGATAGGGAAAATGATCTAGATAATTTCGCCCCAAGAATCAGCTTCTCTTGGGATGTTTTTGGCACTGGAAAAACAATTTTAAGAGGCGGATATGGAATTTTCTTTGATAGGTTGCCAAACTTTATAGCTTACTTTGAACAGCTTTATTCAAAGTGGGGAATATATACCTTTATAAACCCGGGTACAACTGATCCCAATGTTTTACGCCAGAGAATTTTGCAAGGCGAGGGAACGACACGTCCAACTGTTTATTTGCTTCATAAGCGTATGTTAACTCCAGCAGTATATCAATGGTCTATCGGAGTAGGACAACAAGTAACGCCAAATCTTGGCATCACCATTGACTATATTAATAACCACGCTACTGCATTGTATGTTCAAACAAATGCAAATTACTACATTCCAAGTCAGCGTAAAAGAGCTATTTCAGATAAATATAGCGATATCTATCTTTGGGGAAGCTATGGAAGAGCTTTTTACCACGGGTTTTTAACGAACATTTTGTATAAGACATCAAAATTAACAATGCAGTTATCATATACATTGTCTTGGTCTTATTCAGATTTTGATGGTGTAACTCCGCCAGCATACCCATTTGCTTCAAGCTATAGAAGACAAAGAAGCAGCGCCGATGAAAGACATAGGTTTGTTCTTAACTGGATAATTAATTTACCATTTGATTTTCAGTTTAGTGGAATTGGAATTTTGGCATCGCCAAGACCTTATAATGTGATAGTTGGTATGGACTTGAACGATAATAATTTCTTCGACGATGATTGGCCAGATAATACAAGGATAAAAACTCTTGATTGGCGAAAAATCAGAAATTGGTATAAGCAGGTTGATATAAGATTAAGCAAAACGGTTAGTTTCAGAGG
>CAZQJI010000091.1:0-2229 GCA_964593475.1 uncultured Bacteroidota bacterium
AAAAGGGTAAATTGCCATGAAAAACACGGACAAAATCCGTGAGGCAAAGGAAAAATGGCTTGAAAAAGCCCAAAACTCAGAGATGAAAAGAACGGGAATAAAGTTCACAACTTTGAGCGATCTTGAAGTTCAAATGTTATATACTCCGGATGATCTTGAAAACTTTGATTATATGGAAAAGCTTGGTTTCCCCGGTGAATATCCTTACACAAGGGGAATTCATTACAATATGTATCGTGGTAGGTTATGGACGATGAGACAATTTGCGGGCTTTGGGACTCCTGAGGATACAAATCAAAGATTTAAGTTTTTGTTGAAGCACGGGCAAACTGGCTTAAGCGTTGCGTTTGATCTTCCAACTTTGATGGGCATTGACGCTGATGATCCAATTGCTGAAGGTGAAGTTGGGGTATGCGGTGTTTCGGTTAGTTCGCTTGCGGATATGGAGATCGTTTTTAAAGATATTCCGCTTGATCAGGTTTCAACCTCAATGACTATAAATGCTCCGGCTGCAATGATATGGGCTATGTATCTTGTCGTCGCTGAAAAGCAAGGTGTTAAGTTCAATCAGCTTCGTGGAACTATTCAAAATGATATTTTGAAAGAATATATCGCTCAAAAAGAATGGATTTATCCACCAGAGCCATCAATAAAATTGATCGTTGATACGATTAGATTTGCGAAAGATTATGTCCCACAATGGAATCCAATTTCAATTAGTGGTTATCACATACGGGAAGCTGGGGCAACCGCTGTTCAGGAGCTTGCTTTTACACTCGCTGATGGTTTTGCTTATGTTGAAGCTTGCATAAATGCAGGAATGGATGTTGATGAGTTTGCACCACGACTTTCGTTTTTCTTTAATTCACATCTTGATTTCTTTGAGGAAATTGCCAAGTTCAGAGCAGCTCGTAGGATCTGGGCAAGATATATGCGCGAAAAATACGGCGCTAAAAATCCACGCTCATGGATGTTGAGATTCCATACCCAAACTGCCGGATGCTCCCTTACCGCACAACAGCCAGAGAATAACATCGTAAGAACCGCATTTGAAGCACTGGCTGCCGTTCTGGGTGGAACGCAAAGCTTGCATACAAATTCAATGGATGAAACATATGCTCTGCCAACTGAAAAAGCCGCAAAAATTGCTTTGAGAACTCAACAAATAATCGCTTATGAAATCGGCGTTGCAAATGTAATAGACCCACTTGGTGGGAGTTACTATATTGAATCGCTCACGAACAAAATTGAAGAAGAAGCTGAAAAGTATTTCAGGAAGATTGAATCTTACTCTTCAAATGGTTCAATGTTAGATGGGGTGATAAAGGCAATTGAAGATGGATTTTTCCAGAGGGAAATTGCAGAGTCAGCTTATAGATATCAACAGGAACTTGATAGAAAAGAGAGGATAATTGTCGGAGTAAATGAATTTGTTGAAGATGAACCGGTTGAAATTCCAATTTTGAGGATCCCGCCTGAAGTCGCGGATAAACAGAAGAAACGGCTTGCTGAAGTGAGAGCGACACGGAATCAAGCTGAAGTTGAACGAACGCTTGCTGAACTTAAAAAAGCAGCTGAAGAAGATCAACCGCTTATGCCTAAAATTCTTGACTGCGTGAGGGCATATTGCACGCTTGGAGAGATGACCTCGGTTTTGAAAGAAGTTTGGGGAGTTTATCAAGAACCACTTGTTTTTTAGTAAAATAAAGAAGTTCAAATCATGGCAACGGTAGAGGAAAAAGTTGACAGATTAGAAAAGGCGCTGGAGGAGTTCGTTAAAAATGTTGGGGTTGAATTTAACAAGGCATATAATCTCATAGTCCAGTTGCAAATTGAAATGAAAGAAGGATGGGAAAAATTCAGACAGGAAATTGAGCAGGCAAATGAGAGATGGCGAAGGGAAATGGATCAAGAATTGAGAAAAAGGGACGAGCGATTAGAGAAAAGTTTAATTGAAAGAGATGAAAGATGGGAACGGGAATTGAAAGGGCTTTCAGAAAGGTTAGAACAAAGTTTAAGGGAGAGGGATGAGAGATGGGGATTGGAATTGAAAGCTCTTTCGGAGAGATTGGAGCAAAGTTTAAGGGAGAGGGATGAAAGGTGGGAACAGGAGTTAAGAGAACTTTCAGAGAGATTGGAGCAAGATTTAAGAGAAAGGGCTAAGAGGTGGGAAGAGGAATTGAACGGGCTTTCGGAGAGATTGGAGCAAAGTTTAAGGGAGAGGGATGA
>CAZQJI010000091.1:2329-5561 GCA_964593475.1 uncultured Bacteroidota bacterium
GAGCAAAGTTTAAGGGAGAGGGATGAGAGATGGGGATTGGAATTGAAGGCTCTTTCGGAGAGATTGGAGCAAAGTTTAAGGGAAAGAGATGAGAGATGGGAGAGAGAAAGGGAAGAGTATTACAGGAAGCTTGAAGAAGAGAAAAGGCAATGGAATTTGAAGTGGGGTGAACTTGCAAATCGGCTCGGGACTATGGTTGAGGACCTTGTTTATCCAAGTTTGCCAAGAATTATAAAAGAGGAGTTTGGATTTGATGTTGAGTTTATCGCTGTTGATATTAAAAAAAGAATAAATGGAAGAGAAAAGGAATACGACTCAATCGCAATCGCCGGAAATTATGTTTTCATAAATAGCACAAAGAGCAAATTGAAGATAAAAGATGTTGATGATTTCGTTAATGATATACTTGAATTCAGGGAATTTTACCCTGAGTATGGCGATAAAAAGTTGATCGGAGTTCTTGCGACGCTCAGAATTGACGAAAATGTTTTGAGATATGCTGAAAAGACAGGTTTTCTTGTCCTTGCAGTTGGAGCTGAACTTATGGAAGTGAAAAATACAAAAGGATTCAAACCAAAGGAATGGTAAAAGTTTGTGCTTGATTACATCAGGTTAGCACGTCCGAAGCAATGGATAAAAAATCTTTTCATTTTTGCCCCGCTTATTTTCTCGCATCATCTTTTGAATTTTGAGAAGATAAAAACAGAAATAATCGCATTTATCTCTTTCTCTCTCATTGCTTCATCCGTGTATGTTATAAACGATATTTTTGATCGTGAATCCGATAGAGCTCATCCTGTTAAGAGAAATAGACCGATTGCATCCGGTAGAGTTGGAGTTTGGGAGGGTTTCGCTTTTGCACTTTTTCTTTTCTTGTGTGGTTTGTTCTTTTCTTTTTCGCTTAATTTCAAATCTCGCTTTTTGATAATTTCATATTTTTTGATGATGTTGCTTTACTCTTTGAAATTAAAACATGTTGTCCTTCTTGATGTTTTTGTGATCGCTATTGGTTTTATGATGAGAGTTCTTGCGGGGGCTTATTCAATTGAGGTTGTCGTCTCAAAGTGGCTTTTTATCACAACTCTTTTCCTTTCCCTTTTCCTTGCAATTTCAAAAAGGAGGATGGAACTTTATTTTTCAATCCAGAATCCAAATTCTGGAGTTTCAGAGCAAAGAAAAGTTCTTGATGAATATAACATAAAGTTTGCGGATCAGATGCTTGTCATAACCGCAGGTGGTGCTGTGATTTCATATGCCCTGTATACGATTTCAGAAAGGACGGTTTCTCTTTTTAAGACAGAGTCATTGATATATACCACAATTTTTGTTCTTTACGGGATTTTCAGATATATGTATTTGATTTATCAGAAGAAAAGTGGTGAAAATCCAACGGATGTGATTTTGGGTGATGTCGGTATAATTGTTAATGTTTTCCTCTGGCTTATCGCATGTGTTGTTGTGATTTATCGTGAGCAAATTTTTAAATTTTTTGGTCTTGCATTTTAAAAATTAACATCTTAACAGTGAGATGAAGGAAAAGATAAGAATTGCTTCGGGTCAGGGTTTCTGGGGCGACTGGCTTGAAGCTCCGATCCATCAGGTCACAAAAGGACCTATTGACTATCTTGTTATGGATTACCTTGCGGAAGTTACAATGTCAATTTTACAGAAGCAGAAGAAGAAAGACCCAAATCTCGGTTATGCACGTGACCTTGTGAATTTGATGGAGAAAATTTTGCCGATCATAGTTGAAAAGAATATCAAGGTTGTGACAAATGGCGGTGGAGTTAATCCAATTGCCTGTAGAGATGCGATTTTTAAAATTGCGCAGAAACTCGGGATAAAAGGATTAAAAATCGGAGTCGTTTTCGGAGATGATATACTTGATAAAATTGATGATTTCATAAAGATGGGTGTTGATTTCAAAAATATGGACACCGGCGAGACGATAGATAAAATCCGTGATCGCATAACAAGTGCAAATGTTTATTTCGGAGCTTTTCCAGTTGCAGAAGCGTTGAAACAGGGCGCTCAAATAGTTATCACGGGAAGGGTCACGGATACAGGCATAACACTTGCGCCGATGATTTATGAGTTTGAATGGAGCGAAAATGATTATGATAAACTTGCAGCTGGCATAGTTGCGGGGCATATACTTGAATGCGGGGCTCAAGCAACAGGTGGAAATTTCGGATATGATTGGCGTTCTGTTCCGGATATGGCTCATATCGGATTTCCAATCGCAGAGGCGTATCCAGATGGTGAGATAATTATAACAAAGCATGAAAACACCGGGGGACTTGTGACGGTTCAAACAGTTACAGAGCAACTTGTTTATGAAATCGGAGATCCAACAAATTATATAACTCCAGAAGTGATCGCTGATTTTACGACAATTAAACTTGAACAGGTTGGAAAAGATAGAGTCAGGGTTTATGGAGTTAAAGGTAGACCGCCGACAGAATTTTACAAAGTGTCAATGTCATACTTTGATGGTTATATGGCGGTTGGAACTTTAACTTATTCCTGGCCTGATGCGCTTGAAAAGGCAAAAAAAGCAGATGAAATTATAAGGATAAGGTTGAAAGATTTAGGTCTTGAGTTTGAAGAAATTCACACCGAATTTCTTGGCTACAATTCCTGTCATGGTCCGCTTGCTCACAAAATTGAAGAACCGAACGAAGTTGTTTTGAGGATTGCCGTCAGAGGTAAAAGTTTTGAGGCGGTTGACAGGTTTGGGAGAGAAGTTCCTGCTTTGATCTTGACAGGTCCGCCCGGGGTAACTGGTTTTGGTGGCGGGCGTCCTCATCCAAGCGAAGTGATAGCTTACTGGCCAACCTTGATCCCAAAGAAGCTCGTCAAGCCGGAGATAATCGTAGAGGAAATTTAAAAATAAAAAATCCAACAAAATGAACTCGTTAAGTTTTCGTTATCTTTTTCCAAAATATGGCGGTGTGACAAGGTTGTTTATTGATTATATCTACAACTTCAAAAATGTGAGCAAATTTTATGCATATGATTTTGGAAGTTTTGATAACCTGGGCTCTCTCATTGAAAATGTTTTGAAAAATTATAAAAATCGTTCAAAAGTTGTTGATGTCCTGAGGAAGCAAAATTTTTCTTATGGAAATTTTTCATCAGAGAAAAATCTTGAATTGCTTTCAAAAGATAACACGCTTGCAATTGTAACGGGACAACAGGTGGGTCTTTTCAGCGGTCCAATTTACACAAT
>CAZQJI010000092.1:0-3161 GCA_964593475.1 uncultured Bacteroidota bacterium
CCACCAACGTTCGGCTTCACCGGTGAGCTGCAGGAGCCGGGCGGGTTGGTCTATCTGCGCGCCAGGTGGTACCAGCCGCAGCAGGGACGCTTCCTCAGCCGCGATCCCTTTGCGGGCTTCCCAACGCAGCCCTATAGTCAGCATCCTTACCAGTATGGCTACAATAGTCCGATACGCTACACGGATCCAAGTGGCAAGAATCCCGGAGTTTGCCTTATTCCCGCAGTTGCGGATGGTCCTATCCCTGCTGGAGATGTGGTTACGGTTGCGTGTGCCATTGTGTATGGTGTGGGCGCACTCGTTAGTGCAATTGCAGGGCAAGCTGCGGGCGAGGCAACTGGTCAGATTATTCGAGATCAGGACTTGCATGGCTATTACCATACTGGCACTGCAGCTCCAGTCTTGTCGCCCCGGCAGGTGCCGCCAACGACCATCATGCCGCCCGCACCGTTGGACAGTGGCGTGCGACCATTTCCTGGGTATGCTGATCCGCAGGATGTATGTGTCGTACCGGGCCTCACGCCACTGCCAGACTTCCTACGCCAGCGCGGACGGCCTGGACCGACCTTGCTGCCGGGGCAGGGGCCAACAATTCTTGCAGCAAGCCTTGAAAGCATCTTCAAGAAGTATCCTTCCACTTCGATGAAGTGCGACATCTGTGCAAATCAGGCAGCGAAGGAATTAAGTACTGCTGGGTATGATGTTGACATCGTCAGATTGACAAACAGCGATCCTCGGGCACCATATATGCTTGCGAAAGGAGGAAAGTTAGTAGGAATTACAGGTTTCCATGAAGTTGTTAGAATCAACATGCCACACGGCCCACTATATATAGACTCTCTGGTCTATGAGACTTACGGCGCAATACCCATAGATTGGGAGACGTACAAAAATTTATGGGAATACCCGGATGACATAGTCCAGTCCACATCCCGAAAGCCGAAGTAAAGGAAGAGGAGACTAAAGTAGCCAGCGGAAGCAAACAACTTCTGCTGGCTACTGGCAGGAATTTTATGCTGGCGTCTCGCAACTTGATATTTCCGATTTTGGTAATAAAGCAGGTTATATATGAACATAGATGTAGTTGATTCAGTAATTAACTTGCTCGAGAAAGTACGTAGTAAGCCAATGGTATACATCGGTGTTGATTTAAGTAGAATTATTTCCTTCTTGGACGGCGTCCATGCTGTTTGCAAAACTATAGGGATACAATGTGGCTACGGTCCGATGTACGAACAGGTCATGACGGAACGAGGCTGGACCTATTCTCCTAAAGGTCCCTGGCAAGAGATGAAGGAAAGAGGTTTATCAGATATAGATATTGTTGATGAGATTATAAGTATCGAGATAGAGGTTTTGAGGCGCAGCAATGGCTAATAAACCGCCATCGGCGACGGCGTGCTGGTCGCGCAGACCACGGGCAGCACCACCACGCGCTCCACGCAGGATCTGGTCGCGCCGCTGAGTCAGATGCTGCAGGTGCCTCATGGCACGCAGCGGACCGACTACGTGTACGGCCACGAGCGGCTGCTGGCCCGCGAGGGCACGGCGCAGACGTGGTACGGCAGCGACGCGCTCGGCAGCGTGCGGCAAACGCTGAGTAGCAGTGGCGCGGCGCTCTCGAAGCTGAACTATGATCCATGGGGGATGCCGCAGGGTGGCGCGACGCCGCCGACGTTCGGCTTCGCCGGCGAGTTGCAGGACGTGACGAGCGGGCTGGTCTACCTGCGCGCACGCTGGTACCAGCCCCAGCACGGGCGCTTCCTCAGCCGCGATCCGTTCCGTGGTATTCCTATGCTGCCGCAGACGCTGGCTCCCTATCTCTATGCTGAGAATAATCCCGTCAACAAAATTGATCCATCGGGGAACCTTGCCATTTTCGTCGGAGGTCGAGGATCCGAGAATCGTGGTAACGATCCGTTTAATCCCCATTACATGGTTAGTGTTTGGGAAATGGGTCGTCGATTCACAACCAAAGGTATAATCCCCGGAAATACCTTTATCGCTTCCTGGAGTGCGTGGGAGGCTATCAAGCGTGAAATACGCTCAACAGTAACAACCACCTGTGGTCAAGAGCCAATTATTCTCGTTGGGCACAGCCTGGGAGCTACGACTGCAATGGATGTGGCGATTCAAACCCCTGACGTTCGCATTGATCTCCTGGTAACGATGGATATAGCCAATCACGCCGGCGACTTACGTCGTGAGACAAAGCCACGATCTGTAATCAAGCAAATCAACTTCGTTTCGAACAACTCTCCCAAGAATTTAGCCACCAAATTGGCTCTCCATGTCCCGGATGCTATTTCGGGAGCGGATAACTCGATGGTCAACGGAGCCATCCATACGACTCTTGATAATGAGTTTTTGGATGTTGATAGGAAGCAGCCAAATCCTGTCTGGACGATCACCGAACAAACAATCCGTCTTCTCAAGATAGGAGAGAGATAGGTATGTCTCTACAGCGGTGGACTGGCTTCGTGCTCTTGGCCGTCAGCAGTATCTTCGCCTACCGGATGTATAGGGGTGCTCCCTGGAGGTTGAGTATAGGCGATTTTCTGGTTCAGCCGATCCTCCAGTTTTCTCTACCACTCAGTATCATTGGCTTGCTCCTATGCTGCCTGTCACCAGCTCTTTGGCGATCTCATCTAGTTCTCTGTGGGTTATTAGGAACCAGCTTGCTGGTGTTGGGACTACAAACCGGATGGCCTCATCTAGGTCACTCAACTGCTTGGGAAGATAGTTATCAAATGCTCTTCGTTCTTGAAGTAGCCATAAAAGGACTCTGCTGGCCGCTCTGGGTATCACTGGCACTGTATATGCTTTACGAAAGATGGAGAAAGCGTCAGCCCTGAAGCTATGCTCAAGCACTTAGCTGCGCGCAATCTGCTCCGCGACGGCACGACGACCTCTGCCTACGACGCGCTGGGTCGCCTGACGAGCACGACTCATGGCGGCACAATGACGACTCATGCGTACAACGGCAACGACGTGCTGATCGCGCAGAGCAGTGGCAACACCACCACGCACTCCACGCAGGACCTCGTCGCGTCGCTGAGTCAGATCCTCCAACTGACTCAGGGCACGCAGCGCACGGACTACGTGTACGGTCGCGAGCGGCTGCTGGCGCTGGAGGGCACAGCGCAGACCTGGTACGGCAG
>CAZQJI010000092.1:3171-5330 GCA_964593475.1 uncultured Bacteroidota bacterium
GAGTTGCAGGACGCGACGAGCGGGCTGGTCTACCTGCGCGCACGCTGGTACCAGCCCCAGCACGGGCGGTTTGGATCTAGAGATCCGTTTACAGGTAGGCAGACACAACCTGCAAGTTTACATCCTTATAATTACGCTTGGAACAGCCCTGCGCAGTTTGCTGATCCATCCGGGCAAGATCCATGGAATGTTCAGTGTGATACTTGGCCAATCCTTAAGGACTTGCGTGGACTTTGCAAGCGTGCGAATGTCAGAGTTAATCTGGGTCAGAAAGGATGGAAAGAAGCTGTAGATGCCCGTGAATCTATCGATTATAGCTTAGCTGAATTAGCTCTCTACTATGGGGCACATAAGGCTCGGCCTGGCTTCTCGTACTTCTTCCTCACCATGAGGTGGTTCTTGGATGGAGGTGGGGCTCAACTGAATATCGGAATGGTAGATAAGACGTTTGCTGAAGACCCGGGCATTATTCGAGCGACACGAGGCGAAGGAGTGCATGCTGCAGGTAGAGATGAGCCAGACCAAATATTCCCGCTACTCCATGACTTTCTCTGGAACTGGGTGAGGCAGCCTGCACACAATGGACAGACTACTGCAAAGACCGATGTCTGGATTAGAGGAGACGATGGAAATCATTACCGGCCCCGCGGAAGTCGTCCTCGGGCGCACGATGAGGGGTATTGGGCGGCTTTTGGTCATGTCGACATAGACGGTAAGTTTGATGCAACAATACGGAGCTGTGCAGAAGGGTATATAGTTGCATATCAAGCGACTTACTCGGTGACTGATCGTTATCAGTGGTTTAAAGGCAAAAGGACACCGGTGCCGAGTCCGACAGGAACCTTCTGGATACCCCATGAGTGGCATATCTCTCTCATTGATGATGGGAGAGCTCATATGTACAGCTATACAATGGAATGGAAGGAGTCGGATCGTCTGCTCGTTACGCCGGACTTCACGCATTACCGGCGGTTGCAATGGTGGGAATATAGGTAGGTTCCCAATACCGAGTAAGAGTGTTGGCCGGATGTCGGCCATGGTGTTTGCAGCCTCCTTAGGCGCAGCTCCATGGCCGGCGGATTAGGATTAAAGGAGCGCGCAGAGCCGAGCATGATCATAACGCTAGCGTTCGTGCATCAGCACTTGTGGCCCGTGTCACTTGCTTATATGTCGCCTGCTACGCCTGATATAGCGGAATTTCCACGGGTGCTGTTTGATCGCTTGACCGATACATTGGCATTTGCCGCGTGAGATGGATAAAGTCGAACTTAGAAGAAGCTTCTTATGCCGATAGGTAGAGGTATGGATAAAAAAACAGCAGCGGTGCTCCTGATCGTTTGTGTGTGGCTAACAGGATGTGGTATAGTCCGTGGTAATAAGCCTCATATAGTCAGTGAGCAATCAACTGTACCAACCCTGCCAAATACACTACCCGAACTAATCGCCGCACTATCTGGGTATAATGACGAGGTACGCGTCAGAGCAGCTTACAAGATTGCCGATTGGGGACCAGATGCCGTGGCAGCAGTACCTGCTCTCATCGAGAACGTACGTTATGAGTACAATTCGGAGGTGCGAATTTCAGCAGCACGGGCTCTTGGTGCCATTGGCCCTGCAGCGAAATCTGCTGCTCCAGCTTTGATCGATATGCTTCACAACCAAACCTATCTCCATGATCGTCTGGCAGCTGTTGAAGCCTTAGGCAAGATCGGAAATGTTGAAGCTGTTCCTGCTTTAGTCCAGTACCTAGAAAACAAGGATATTGCCGTAGAGGTAGCCAGATCTCTTGGTTTCCTGACAGGTCAAGAGTTTCCAGATCTGCATTCGAGGAACATTTCCATTGACGAAAATGGTGTACCCCGAATCGTCACAGCGGCACAGATTTGGTGGAACAAGAAAGGGCAGTACCAAGACTGGAGCGAGTTAGATCAACTACCAGTGACCCCTTCACCTTAACAGGGGGACTTGTAACTGTTACTACGTTGTCAAGAATGCAACGAGCAAATACTCTTAGCCTGCTTGGCTAACCCTGATTGCTACGTTCTTCGAGAGGTCAGTGTCAATGGCACGCGCACCGAAAGCCGCAGCTACACCGCGGCAGATCAGGTCGTCGGCTGGACCTATGACGCGGCGGGCAACCTGCTGAATGACGGCACGAC
>CAZQJI010000093.1:0-5255 GCA_964593475.1 uncultured Bacteroidota bacterium
TCTTGACATTTTAATTTTACTTTTTTATCTTTTTTCAGACCTTCACATAAAAGGGTTTGCGTATGGCAAATTGGCGCTTTGTTTTAACTGCTTTCTTGTTTTTAATTTTTTCATCGGGTTTGAATGCAGAAAGCGGGTATCAGGAGTTCAACTACATCATCACACATACGATCATCTCTTCAAAGGTTATATCTGATAAAAGCGTGTTCGTATTCACAAATTTTTCAATTATTCATTTCAACGGGACAAAGTGGAGGGTGATAAAAAGCGACCTCAGTGAGATAGTCAATGCTGATACCGACGGTGAATATATAATTGCTGACATCAGAGAAACAGGCAGAGATTATGTAAAACCATGTTTTATTTTGATGAAGTTCAACGGTGATGTGATAACCGAAGTGAGAAAACTTAAGATTCCGATGACGCATGCTTCAACAAGTATAAAATTCATTTCGCAGGGCAAAGCGCTTATCGGGGGACTTTTTGAATATTGTTTTATATCAATTGATGATGATAGCGTCAGGTATAAAATTTTTAATTTGCCCGAGCGATTTATCGGTTTCAGTCATTATGTGGTCAATTTTCCAGCTCCTATGCTGATTTTTAACAGTGTTAGCTCAATTTATGGTCTATTTTTGTCCGATTTTTCACAATCAATCCCCAAAAGTTCATATTTTGATAAGTTTTTTGCCGATGTCATTTCAGGTAGAGTAAAACCCGAAATTTTAACGCTATTTAAACTTGATTCTATCACCTCATCTAAATTTTTGGCTATTAGAAAAGTTATTCCTTTTGACTCAGGATATGTTTTCACATTTGAATCCGGTGGTTTTGGTTTCATTAAAGATAATCTTTTATATGTTCCTGAATTTATACGGGTTCGCTATGGTTCGGAATTTTCATTTGTTGATGTTAAGAATGAATATGTATCAAGCATTGATTATGCTGGTGGAAATGTTTTTTATGCTGTTTTAAAATCCGGTGAAGTTTTAAAAGTTGAAATTTCAGAACGGGAAGTATTGAGTGAAATTCTAAATTTAAATATCCGTGCTGTTTTTGTTCTTTGCTCGGATAAAAAACTTTTCGTCATAGGGCGTGATAAAATTTTGTCAATCCCGTTTAAGGTTCTAAATACTTTCACATCTTCAAGTTCCAGTACGAGCATATCAAAAGGTAATTTCATTTTCAATATAAATCGGCTTCATATTGGATCATCATATGGAATTGCAGTAAGCGATGCAAATAAAGATGGATTTGAAGATGTCTTCATCGTTGATGTTGATGCGCTTGACTATTTTTATGATGGGCGGTATTTTAAAGGTTCAATGCGGAGAAATGTATCTATGGAAGTTGGGCTTTCAGGAAGAAATAAGATGAAGGATGGAGTATTTGACGCAGATGTTGGTGTTTGTGCGGGCGATATAAATAATGATGGATATGATGATTTCGTCGTCTCATACATTTCGCAATCAAATTGTGTTTATTTAAACAAGTATGGATATTTCAGAGATGTAACTCAAGAGCTCGGGCTTGATATTGATGTAAAAAGAAGTGAGCATGCTTCTATTTCAGATGTAAATTGTGATGGCTGGGTTGATGTTTTTATGACATCATTCTATAAAAGCAATCGCCTTTTTATAAATAACAGCGGGCATAAATTTGATGATAAGACATCGGAATTTGGACTTGTTTCTGATGGGAGAACTATATGTTCGGTTTTTGGTGATATAAACAATGATGGTTACCCTGATCTTTACATTGGGAATTGGACTGGTGGAAATAAGATGTATCTTAACAAAGGGGATGGGACATTTATTGATTTCACATCTGAAAGTGGCACGGGCGGGGATTTGCTTATGAAGACGAACTCTGCTATGTTTGCTGATTTTGACAATGATGGTGATCTTGACCTTTTCGTTGGAAATCGTGGAAACGGGAATAAACTATTTTTAAACGATGGGAATGGAAAATTTAGAGATGTAACAATGGAATCGGGTCTTTTTGACCCGGAGATTTTCACTTACGGATGCACATCCGGAGATTATGACAATGATGGTTTGATTGATATTTTCATAGTTTATCTTGGTGGAATTAAACTTTATAAAAACATCGGTTTGAAAAATGGTGTCCCGAATTTTGTGGATGTAACGGAAGATTACATTCGTATTTCCGAAAGACAAATTGTTGAAGGATACAATACCTGTTGCGTTAGTTCTGATTTTAATGGCGATGGTGACCTTGATATATTTGTTTCGCAAAATAATGGAATTTCATTTTATCTTGAAAATTTAACCCGTGATATCTCCAAAGATTCGTTTAAAAATTTTATAAAAGTTAAAGTCATCGGCTTAAAGTCAAATGCCAGCGGTATAGATTCAAAGGTCAGGTTGTTTAAAAACGGTAAATTTTTTGGAATGAGATATGTCGTCTCGGGAAGTGGATACGCAAGCAGTGAATCAAAGATATTGCACTTTGGACTTGGCGATGTTTCAAAAGAGGATGAGTTTGAAATTGAAGTTGAATTCCCAATGATCAATGGTGAAAAAACTATCAAAAGGATGAGGGTTAAACCGGGTCAATTTGTTGAAGTTTATGAGTTTGATGGTTTCAAGGCGTTTGTTTTTAAGTTGCTCAGGTTTTTAAATAGAGATGTGAACAGCCGTGAATTTAAAATTGAGATTGCGAAAATTTCATTTCTTATCGTTTTAATTTTTATCTACCTGTCTCTTTACTTGAAAAAGGTGATAAACCCGGAATTTGGAACCGGGTACAGAAGGAAGATCTGGCTCTGGGTTCTTATCCCTGTTCTTTCTTACATAATCGCACGAATTATAATCTGGGCTTCTTTTGAATTATCGTTTCAGCCATATTACTGGATATCTGGCAGGAGAAGTTATCTCTTTAACGATATCATACCTGTTTCAGTTTATGTTTTAGTTTTTGTGCTTTTGCATCTCAGTTTAAAAAAGCAGGAGAAAATTTCATCTGCTCGTGCTGGATTATACAGCGAACTCATAACTAAGATTGAGGAATTTGAACACAGCGCACAGAAGTCAAGCATATTGACGAGAATTTCGCTCTTAATTCAAAATCTTGAAGCGGGGGATAACGAACTTGAACTGCGGTTATTTGAACTTTTAGATGAATACAGAGATATCGTTCAACCAGACCTTGAAAGCATAAGCAACATTTCTGATATTCTGTCGCTTAAATTTGAGCGCAGTGTTGTAGAGAAGCTTAACGCTGAAATTTCAAATCTTTTGAACAAAAAATCAAGAAGAAGTTTAGATCGTGAAAGGTCGCTGATACCGTCCCTTATTTCAAAATTGAGAACGGAAATTAACAAGCTCCGTGAAGAGGTGTTTTCTGGTTTTGTAACGAATGTTGAACGGGCAATTTCGGATGTTTTGAGGGTCTCAAAATGCGATTTTATAAAATTTAAGCCGAATAGCGAAAATATGATTATATTCAATCGGGATGATTTTATCAGTGTTATGTCAATAGTGTTGCAAAATTCAATTGAGGCGGTCTCCGATGTTAAAAATCCGGAGATTAACATAAATGTCGTCAATTTTGATGGATATGTTGAGGTTCATATAGTTGATAATGGTCCTGGTGTTGATGATAATACGCTTGAAAGGATAAATTCAGGTGGATACAGCACAAAACCGCATGGTCACGGGTTTGGTCTATTGTATGTTAAAAGATATTTGAGAAGATACGGGGGTGAGATGAAGATATTGGGTGGAGAAAAAGGGTTTCATATTGTTTTAAAATTTCGTGAGGCAATTGTAAAAAGTAAAAGTTGAGGTTTCATGCAAAGGGAATTAAACCTTCTCATCGTTGATGATGACATAGGTTTTCTTGATGATGCGGGGAAAATTTTGTCAAAGGGCTTTAATGTTTTTAAAGCAAGGAACGGGAAGGAGGGGATAAACATTTTCAGAACGAAAAATATACATGTTGTTCTGCTTGATGTCAAACTTCCAGATTTGAACGGGCTTGATGTTTTGAGTGAGATTAAAAAAATTAACAGTTTCACTCCAGTTATAATTGTAACGGAATTTGCGGATGTTGAGCTTGCGGTCAGAGCGATGAAGCTCGGGGCTAATGATTTTGTTCAGAAAGATTTCAATTTTGAACTTTTGAAGACGAAAATTGAAAAACTTATTGAGGTAAGAGATCTTGCGATAAATTTTGAAGTATTGAAGGAGTCGGTGGAGAGAGGAAGAAATGTTTTCATATATGCGAGTGAAGAGATGAAAAAGGTTAATATGGAGATTGAGAGAGCTTTGAGGAACAATTCCGATTTTCTTTTAACGGGTGAAACAGGTGTTGGAAAAGATTTAATTGCTTATGAGATACACAGAAGAAGTGAGAGAAAAGATAAAAATTTTGTCCAGGTTAACATTGCAGGAATTGAGCCAAATCTTGTTGAGTCAGAGCTCTTCGGGACTTCAAAAGGTGCATTTACAGATGCTGTTGATAAAATTGGAAAATTTCAAATCGCTGATGGAGGAACGCTTTATATAAGTGAGATAGCGGAGATAGATCATCGTGTTCAATTGAAGATTCTTGATTTTCTTCAATTCAAGACGATTTCAAAATTAGGAAGCAATGAAAAGATAAAACTTGATGTGCGGTTGATATTTGCCACAAATGCAGACATAGAGAAACTCCGTAAAGAAGGGAAATTAAGGGATGACTTTTTCTATCGTATAAATGTTTATCACATTCACATACCGCCACTTCGTGAGAGGCGTGCGGATATAATCCCGCTTGCGCAATATTTTTTCAAAAGATATCTCTTTGAGCTTGGTGTGTTAAAAGAGGTGAAATTATCGGATGACTTAAAAGATGCGCTTCTTTTATATGATTGGCCCGGGAATGTGCGTGAGCTTGAAAATTTGATCCGATTTTCAGTTGATTCAACTTTTGCTTACATTGACGAAATCACACTTGAACATATTCCAATGCTTAAATCCCTGATCGGTGAAAAAGTTGAAGCTGAGCAGAAATTTTTAAGATACAGAGAGGCGGAGGAAAGGTTCAAAGAAAACTATTTCCGGGAATTATTGAATAATTCTGGTGGTGATTTGAAAAAAGCAGCTGAATTATCGGGTCTTTCGTTGAAAGGACTTCGCAGGATTTTGAAGTCAATGGGTTTAATTTAACTTACCTCGGGGAACAACTTGTTCCTTTGAGGGAACAACTTGTTCCCTTTTGAAATCTCTTTAATTTTCAATCAATTTCCC
>CAZQJI010000094.1:0-5211 GCA_964593475.1 uncultured Bacteroidota bacterium
CGAGGCGGCGGCCTGCAGAGCCGCTCTACAGGGGTGCAAATCCCCTCCCCGGCTTCTGTCATATCAATCATTCCTCTGATCAGTTGTTGACGTCATCCTTCACCGATTCATTTTTCTGTCAAAATGCTTTTACTTTACAGGATAAAGACAAAAACGAGACGGACACGGCTTCGTGGGAAGAAGTCTACTCATTATGATTAAATATTATTGAATTGCTGCATTTATTCGTGAGCTACGACACTTTTCTAATAGCCCTTACAAGAAAACCCGTTGCTGATGTAATTCTCAGCGGGGGGTCGCTAGTCAACGTTTATACTGGCGAGGTATACGAAGCTGATGTAGCTATCTTTGGTGAAAGGATACTTGCTGTAGGAAAGGTTGGAGACTTTGCATCGACACGAACAAAATTCATAGACTGTTCAGGATATTATTTAGTCCCTGGTCTGTTGGATGCACACATACATCTCGAATGTAGCAAATTATCTGTAACATCCTTCTCAAAGCTTGTCGTTCCACGCGGAACTACAAGCGTTGTATCTGGTTTGGATCAGATATATGTGGTTGCCGGGTTGAGAGGAGTGAGGGATTTCTTGCAGGAGTCTAAAAACACACCCCTCAAAATATTCTGGTGCATCCCAAGTAGGCTACCCTATACATACCCACCGTCGACTGTGGGGCATCGTTTAACATTTAAGGAGCATAGGAGGGCCCAGAAATGGATAGATTGCTACGGCGTATGGGAAACCGTTAAGGAGTTTATTGTTAATGGTGACCCCGTAGTCATCAAAGCCATGAAACTGGCCATGAGGAATAAGTTACCAGTCCTTGGATGCGGGCCAATGTCAGCAGGCAGTATTCTGAGCCTTTTTGCAGCATCAGGTGTACGTGCGGACCATGAATCATACACAGTTGAAGAAACCATAGAGAAGCTTAGAAACGGGGTGCTAGCAGTGATCAGAGAATCGTCCGTAGCACACTTTCTAAGAACAAACATAAAGGCCATTACAGAGCATGGTATAAGCCCAGATAGATTCTGTTTCTGCACAGACGATGTTATATCAAGCGATGTTTTGCGTCATGGTCATCTAGACAAACTTGTAAGAATGGCTGTAGAAGAAGGGGTCGACCCAGTGAAGGCAATACAAATGGCCTCATTAAACTGTGCCATGACCTATAGAATAGATCACCTTGTAGGCTCTATTGCACCAGGCAGGTATGCCGACATTCTATTGGTTGATAACCTAAAGAAATTCAATGTCAAAAAAGTCATCTCTAACGGTGAGTTGGTGGCTTCTGAAGGACGATTGTTGAAAGACATCAAACCACCCGCTAGAGCGAGATATTTGCTGAAAACATTCAAATGCCCACCTATCACACATGCTAAATTGATGATAAAGGCCCCTTCCAAATCAGAAAGGGTGAGGGTCCTTTCTATGCAGGTTTCACGTGAAGTGCCGTTCGTAAGAAAGAGACGAGAAGCAGTTCTAAAAGTTAAAGATGGTATAGTATATCCGGATGTAGAGCAGGATGTTCTCTACGTGATGGTGTATCCAAGATATAGTAAGAAGACAAGGCCGGCTGTTGCTTTCATATCAGGTTTCGAGTTCAAGTCTGGGGCTATGGCGTCATCTGCGTCACCAGATGACAACAACATCATATGCGTCGGCGCAAACCTCAACGACATGTCAATAGCAGTTAACAAGGTTATTAAAGAAGAGGGTGGCCAAGTCGTTGTAAACAATGGAAAAATATTGGAGTTCTTGCCGCTGCCCATAGGTGGAATAGTGTCTGACATAAGCCCTGAGGAAATGGCTGAAAAAGAGCAGAAGATTGACGAGGCGGCCAGACGCCTAGGATGCAACCTCCCATCCCCATTCATGTATCTCATCTTCTTATCCATCACGGCCATTCCTGATTACGCCATTACAGACAGGGGTCTTGTAGACTGTAACAAGCTTAAAGTCATTAACCCAATACTTGGTGCTGCATAATACATGTACGCGGTCGAGTTCAACAATTTCAGCTGGAAATACTTAGGTTCATCCAACTGGGTTCTGAGGAACATCAACCTCAAAATAAGTAAAGGCGAATTCATAGGGATAATGGGTCCCTCGGGTGCCGGCAAAACAACCTTAGCGTTAAGCATCAATGGGCTTATACCTAAAAGGATTGCTGGTTATTTGAAAGGTGAGGTTCGAGTCCTTGGTAACTCTACAACTCAAGCCGAACTATATGAACTAACCAGAAAAGTTGGAGTGGTTTTCCAAGATCCTGAGGCCCAGTTTATCTCTATGAAGGTCAGAAATGAGTTGGCTTTCGGTCTAGAGAACTACGGTATTCCTCCCAACGAAATAGAGGAAAGAATCAATGATGTCGCAGAGGTGCTTGGCATATGCAATTTACTTGAAAAAAGCCCGACAGAGCTCTCGGGGGGACAGAAACAAAGGGTGGCGATAGCATCTGTTCTAGTTATGAGACCTGAGATAATAGTTTTAGACGAACCTGTAAGTGATTTAGATCCTATCGGTAAAGAACAGGTTTATGAGACAATCTCTGTACTACGGAAGGAATCTGGCGCCACAATTATTGTCATCGATCATGAAGTTGAATATCTTCTCAGAAACGCTGACCGTCTTATACTGTTAAGAGATGGCGAGATTATCTTAGATCTACCACCTGACGAGTTTGTCGAGAGGGTTGAATTAGTTGAGGAATGTGGTGAGACCGTACCAGAAGTTTCCAAGCTCATTCACATGCTGAAGAAGAAAGGGAAATGGTCTCACAAAATTCCCATAACCGTTGATGAGTTGATTAGCAGAAAAGAAGAAATATTAAATTCGTTGATTCTTGATAGAGTGAATTCAGATAATGTGTCAAGTCAAGTTTGTTTTGGAAGTGAATTGATAGAAGTTGAAAAAGTTTCATTCATCTATCCTGATGGCACCGAGGCGCTCTCCAACATTAGTCTAACCGTTAGGGAAGGAGAGTTCCTAGCAATTGTAGGAGCCAATGGATCAGGTAAAACGACCTTAGCAAAGCATCTCAATGGATTGCTTACGCCAACTTCCGGTAGACTAAAGGTATGTGGTATAGAGGTTCCCGGCCCGAAAACAAAAGATTTATCGCGTTATGTTGGTTATGTATTCCAAAACCCCGATCACCAGCTTTTCTGTAGGACCGTTTACGAAGAACTACTTTTCAGCCCGTTACAGATGGGGTTCAGCAAAAAAGAGGCGGAGGAAATAGCTGACATGGTGTTGAAACAGTTGAATCTAACCCCCTGGCGTGACGAACACCCCTTTTTTCTAGGCAAAGGGCAGAGAAGACGTTTAGCAGTGGGAGCGGTCCTGACAATTAAACCACGAATATTAATTGTAGATGAACCAACAACTGGGCAAGATTGGACCGGCTCAGTTGATATGATGAACCTTCTAAAACGCTTAAACATAGAAAATAAGATAACAACAATCATTATCACACACGACATGAAAGTTGTCACACGATATTGTAACAGAGTCATAGCAATGAGAGACGGGAAGATACTCTATGATGGTGATGTAAGAAAATTCTTTGGGAACTTAGACCTAGTTGAGCAAAGCGGGGTCAAGCCGACACAGATAACACATCTCTTTTCAACCATGCTTAGAGATATTGGAAAAATTCCCCTAACAGTGGAGGAATGTATGGGGATGATAGACCCATAGTTAATCTACTGGAAAATTACGTATACCCCCGATAAAATTAGGACCAAGCTGGTTAAGACTAATGCAGTGTCATATTTTGACCAATTAAAGGTGTCTATGTATGAACGCTTTCTCATTCCTAGCCTGAATCCTCTAGATTCTGCTGCATAGTCTATTTCTCGGACTTTGTTAATTGTTATGACTAGTATGGGAACAAAAAGAGACACGTAATTGCGTAGTTTTTTGATGATGCTTCCTCTGTTAACATCAGCTCCTCTAGAATAGTATGCATCGATTATAGCCCGCCAATCTTCGACGAACATCTGGATAGACCTCAACGCAAGCGATACCATGAACGAGAAAGTATAGGGGACTCTAATCTTGGCCATTGAGGCTATTATGTCTGTGTCTGTTGTTGTCGAAAGAAAGATCAATGCAACAAATATCATGGACCATATTCTGAATACAACTGACAGTGCCCTCGGGACGGTGTTTTCTGTTAGGTATGTTCCCCATGGAAACGTAAAATATATCGTTTCGCCGGGAATTTTGCTGAGCAGAATGTATATGCTTGTTAGAAATGTGAGCATGAAAGCGAATCCATATAACCAGTTTCTGAGATTTTTCAGGGGCACCTTTGCCGTAAACATCAGAACAACTGTAAAAATGAGTATGAGGAGGTTTATTGTGAAATCTAGAATTGCTAGCGCTGCGAAGCTTATGGCCGCCACTAATAGGAGTTTTGAGAGAGCGGTAGTTTTTAGGAAGGGAGAGTCCTCCGGAAGGTAAAAAATGAAAGCACGTTTGGCGGGCAATTTTCTCTATGAAAGCCACTTTTGTACATAGAGGCCGGAGCGCTTAATGTAGGGTGTAACAACCTTCAGAAGAGGTATCCCTATAACAGTAGTAACTATGTAGTTGCCTATGTTCCAGCTAATTACAGCCAGCCAGAAAGCCTCCATACCTGGAAGCCAACCAATAGCCAAGTTTATCGAGTTGTAGTATAGAGATGGAATAACTGATGACAATATTATGCCGAATGCGACGTAAATTATCCAGTCCCGCCAATTCTTTAGGGATGGGTCTGCCCTAAACAGTCTGAATGCTGCAGCGGGTATAAGAGCGGCTGCAAAGTCGCTGAGGGACAGTATTATTCCGAGAGGTAAAGGAAACCATCCAGCGTAGCTACCTGCTATGAGAAGCCCAATGTAAGCCGCTACAGCACCCCATACACCGAACCAAATACCAAAGACGACCTCCAAAGCTGTCGCGGGATATAACGCCGCCACACCCGGGACAACTGTTGTGGTAATTGCAGCGAATAGAATTGTAATGGCCAGTACGCCTGCCATAACCGCCGTCAAAACGATATGGAGAGGGCTGACGCCTTTAGGTGCATAAAGTTCGCCCGATTCACTAGTCACGGAAAAAACTTTTCCAGGTTTTATTTAAATCCTCTTTTCGCATATTATCTGCGCTTGAGTGTTTTGACGATGTGTTTGGCTGCGATGTATGCGAAGGTGCATGC
>CAZQJI010000095.1:0-5092 GCA_964593475.1 uncultured Bacteroidota bacterium
AAATTTGTGAAGAGATGAAAATTGACATAAATGAACTTTTTGAAGTTGAGGAAATCAAGAAGTAAAATTTTGAAGCGAAAGTTAATTTTTCTTGTTTTCATCCTTTATTCAACGATATTTTCTCAATCTGCACAGGAGATTGTTAAAAGGTCTGAAAATTTGATCAAGGGAAGGACATCATGGGGCATTGTTGAGATGAGTATAATTACGCCTGAATTTAAGCGAACGATCAGAATGGAAGCGTGGTGGGTCGGGAATGAGAAAGCATTGATTGAAATCAAATATCCGAAAAGGGAGGAAGGAAATAAAACATTAAAAATTGGGAACGAAATCTGGCTTTATCTTCGCAATACGGAAAGTTTGGTCAAAATTCCGCCTTCAATGATGCTCCAATCATGGAATGGCTCGGATTTCACTTACGATGATCTTGTGCGTGAGTCAAATCTTGAAAGGGATTATCAAATGGAAATCCACTCTTCAAATGACACTGTTAATTCCGAAACTTGCTGGAAAATAGAACTTATCCCGAAGCCAGATGCACCTGTCGTCTGGGGTAAAATTTATTACTGGGTTAGAAAAATTGATTATTTGCCCGCTAAAATTGAGTATTACGATGAAAGGGGAAAACTTGTAAGGTATATGGAATTTTACGATGTTAAGGAAATACGGGGGAGAAAACTTCCTACGAAGTGGGTGATGTATAATAATGTTGAGAAAGGGAGGAAAACAGAATTTGTTTTAATTGATGTGAAATTTGACATCAAAATAGATGAGAAAATTTTTTCGTTCAAAGAACTTGAAAGAAAGCGATAGCACTTTATGAATTTTTTTCTGAAATTTGCGTGGAGAAATATCTGGAGAAATAAAAGAAGAACATTGATAACTATTTTTGCGGTTGTGTTTGCAACATCTCTCACCGTTATAATGCGGGGAATTCAACTCGGGAGTTATGCCTATTTTATCAGGACAATTGCTGGCGACTATTCTGGATACATTCAAATTCAAAGGGCTGGATATAAGGATGACGCTTCATTGAGAAAGACATTTTATTTCACGGAAGATATAAAAAAATTGCTTGATTCTGATCCTGATATTATAGCATACGCTCCAAGATTATTTGCAAATGTCCTTGTAAGTTCAGGTGAGAACTCATATGGTGGATTTGTTTATGGGGTTGAGCCATCGCTTGAGAAGAAATATTCAAACTTTCACAATAAAATCGTAAAAGGGAGTTTTCTAAACTCAAATTCTTCGGGTGAAATTGTTCTTGGTTATAAACTTTTCCAGAATCTGAAACTAAATATCGGGGATGAACTCATTATTCTCGGTCAGGGAATTGATGGCGGTTTATATGACGGGAGATTTAAAGTTATCGGCGTTGTAAAACTTGGTTATACGGAACTTGACAATACAATTATTTTTATGAATCTAAAAGACCTGCAGGATTTTCTCTATGCTGAAAATCGTGTGAGTGTGATTTCAGTTTTGCTTTCGGACTTTGGTAAAATTGAAAAGGTAAGGAAAAAGTTTTCAGATATTTTAAGTCAGAAGAATCTTGTTGTTCTTGGGTGGGGTGAGGTTATGGTTGAATTGAAGCAGACGATTGATTTTGACAATGTGTCGGGGATTTTATTTCTTGCGTTTTTGATAATTCTCGTCGCTTTCGGGATACTTAACACTGTTTCAATGTCTGTTTTTGAGAGGTTTAATGAGTTTGGAATTTTGCTTGCGATTGGATTTAAAAATAAAAAACTTGCTTTGATAGTTTTCTTTGAGATTATAATCATTACCATTATCGGAATTATAATCGGTTGTATAATTGGGGGTGCGGTGAATTATTACATCATAAAGAATCCGATAGTTTTAACGGGAGAGTATGCTTCTATTTATGAAGATTTTGGTTTTGAGCCGAAACTTGTTTCAAGTTTGAATCCAAGGATATTTTTGAATACGGGATTATCAATTTTATTTGTTTCGCTTGTATCGGGTCTTGTTTCAATTTACAGAGTTTATAAACTTGAGCCATTAAAGGGAATAAGATTCACATGATGATGTTGAAACTTGCGTGGCGAAACATATGGAGGAACAAAAGACGAACTCTGATCGTGCTTACATCAATCATTATCAGCGTTTCCGTGCTTCTTCTCATTGATACTATTTCTATGGGTATTATGATACAAATGCTTGAGAATCAGATAAATCTTCACATTGCACATATTCAAATCCACAAAAAAGGTTTCAACGATGATAAGACAGTTAAAAATTATATCCCAAATCATCTGAAGGTTGAGAAAGTTTTAAAACAAATTAACGAGGTGAAATCTTATAGCAAACGGATAATAAGTTACGGTTTGATAAACAGTGCTTTCAATTCTTCTGGTGTTATAATTGTCGGAATTGAACCTGAAAACGAAAGGAACATTACGATAATTCCAGAGTTGATTGTTGAGGGTAGATATATCGGAAACCGTGGGGAAATAGTTCTTGGTAAAAAACTCGCACAAAAGTTAAATGTTGAAGTTGGGGATAAAATTGTTTTAATGGTTTCTGATTTGAATGGAAATGTGAGTTCAGATGTCTTCAGGGTTGTTGGTGTGTATGAGTCGCCAAGTTCGGAATTTGACAAGGTTTATGTTTACATTTCAATTGAAAGCGCTCAAACGCTTCTCGGTCTCGGGGACAAAATTGTTGAGTTTGCTTTGATTTTGAAAGATCAAAATTTTATCAATCAAGTTAAAGAGAGAATTTCCAGAGCAATTGGTGATTCTTACGAGGTTTTGAGTTATGATGATATATCTCCGTTAATCAGGATCGGAATTGAGATGTATAAAGAGTTGATCTGGATTTATTATTTGATTTTTGGGATTGCTGTTGGCTTCGGGATTATAAACATAATGTTGATGTCTGTGTTTGAAAGAATAAGGGAGTTTGGGGTTTTGAAGGCGATAGGGATGAAGAATAAAAGAGTTTTTGCGTTGATTTTGCTTGAATCATTTATTATAGGAATTCTTGGGACAATTATTGGTCTTTTTGTTGGTCTTATCTTTTATTTCCCGCTTTCAAGGACAGGGATTGATCTCGGGATATTTGCGGAGAGTTTGGCTTGGTTCGGGAGCGGAAGGATTATTTATCCTGTTTTGACAGGTTTTACGCTCTTTCTTCTTTTGTTTACAATGCCGTTTATTTCGGTGGTTGGTGCAATTTATCCGGCAATGAAATCTGTAAAGTTTGAGCCGGTTGAAGCGTTAAAACATATTTGAAATTTAAAATGGCGTTGATCAAGACGGAAAATTTGACGAAAATTTACAGCGATGGAAAAGTTCAGGTTGAAGCGTTGAAAGATGTCAATCTTGAGATTGAGGCAGGGGAATTTATCGTTGTTGCAGGTCCATCTGGTTCAGGTAAAACGACTCTTTTAAATTTGATAGGCGGGCTTGATAAACCAACATACGGAAAAGTTTATCTTGAGGGAATTGATATATCTGGCTTGAAAAAGGATCAAATGGCTGATTTAAGGTTGAGGAAAATCGGGTTTATATTTCAAGCATACAATCTTATACCTGTTTTAACTGCATTTGAAAATGTTGAATTACCTTTGGTTTTGCTGAATGTTTCGGAAGGTGAAAGGCGAAAAAGAGTAATGGAGGTTTTAAATGCGCTCGGGATTGGGGAACTTGCTGATAAGCGACCCAATGAAATAAGTGGTGGGCAACAGCAAAGAGTGGCGGTTGCAAGAGCAATTGTTACAAATCCATCTATAGTTCTTGCAGATGAGCCAACCGCACATCTTGATTCAAAAACGGGTGCAATGTTAATTGACATAATGCAGGAAATGAATCGCAAAAGAGGAATAACATTTGTCATTTGTTCTCATGATCCGCAGGTTATACAAAGGGCTGGAAGATTGATAAAGTTAAGAGATGGCAGAATAGAAGATGACAAGAAGTTTTAGCAAAATTTTGATGATTTTTATTCTGGCTTCGGGGTTAAACCATTTCGGGCTGGGGCAGAATTTTAAATTTTCCGGTTACTTTGCTGATTTTGTTGTCTATCAAAAAGTGAAAGAAGATTTTGCAAACTATTTTGGTCTGGATAAAAATTTGTTTTTAAATCTTGGCAGAATTCGGTTTCGCCCGGAGTTTAATTTTGGTCGGGGAAGCGGGATTTATGTTGAGTATGAAGTTGATGCGCTTTATAACTCTTCAAATTTATTTTTTAATCCAGCGGAGACGAAAACAAGAAGACAACTTCTTAAATTGCACTGGAACTTGTCCCGTGGCTCAAATTTTAACACATTTCATTTTATTGACAGGTTATATTTTAAAAGAGAGTTCGGTGATTTGAATTTAACTCTTGGAAGACAAAGAATTTCATGGGGGACGGGAAGGATATGGAATCCAACTGACTTGTTTAATCCGATAAATCCAGCGAATTTCAGCAAGATAGAAAAAGATGGCGCAGATGTTCTGTCTGTTAAGTTTTATCTCGGGAGTTTCACAGACATTCAAATTGTTTATAATCCCGTTGATAAGTTTAAAATGAGCAATTATGGAGTTCGTTTCAGGACGAATTATCGGGAGTTTGATTTTTCTTTTATGTCGGGCTTTTTTGATAAAAGAGGAGTTGCTGGTTTTGATTTCGCTGGAAATCTTCTAAAAGCAGGCGCGCGTGGTGAAATGATTTTTTCTGCGGATGTGAAAAATTTTAAATCAAATTTTTTCAAGTTTATACTCGGTTTTGATAATCAATTCACAGGGAATATATACGGGCTTGTTGAATATCATTTTAATGGCGAAGGTAAAGTTAAAAAGGATGAATACGAGATTGGAAGATTGGCAAATGGTGAAATTTTAAATTTGAGCAAAAATTATGTCTTCGTTATGGTCAATTATACTTTAAATCCGATCGCCGTTTTTTCCATTTCTTTAAATGAGAATTTAAACGATAGAAGCGGTTTTCTTTCGCTTGGTTTTTCATATTCAGTAAGTGATAACTCGGATTTAAATTTAGGTGCGTTGATTTTCTGGGGCGATGAAAAGGATGAATACTGGTATTATTCAACTTCTGCGTTTGTTAAGTTTCAATTTTATTT
>CAZQJI010000096.1:0-4897 GCA_964593475.1 uncultured Bacteroidota bacterium
CGGGTAGGGTCAAATCACTTCTTGACATCACTCCTGTGATAATTGATTATCTATCTGGTGAAATTTAAGCCAGATTTTTTAAGATTTTGTTAAGAATATTCTTCCATTTCAATTTTTTGCAGGGTTGGTTTTAACATTCCTTTAACATTGTTTTAATTTTTGCTTTAAAGTCGCGGGTTAATTTGGGGGTGAGAGAAAACAAAGTTTGGTGATGTCGTGAAAAAGGAAGTTTTTATGATTTTTATATTTCAAATTTTAATCCCTCTTCAATTGCCCGCCCAAATTAAAATAAGTGGTGAAATTTTTGACTCAACGACTAAAGAACCACTTGTTGGGGCTAATGTATTTGTTCCAGACTTAAACATCGGGACGACGACAGATTTTGATGGTAAATTTATCCTCAGGATCAGGAGCGAAAAAAATATAAATGCTGTTAATATCAGGGTCAGTTATGTGGGATATAAAAGCATTGATACACTGATCAAAGTTTCAGGTGAAAATGTGAAATTGAAATTTTTTATGGAACCAGAAGCGGTCAAATTCAGCGAGGTTGAGGTGAGTGGTTCGGTTAAAAGAGACAATGTCACATTAAGAGGTTTCATCGCAACCAAGCAGGCAAGCACGGGGATATTTGACGGTTTAAGTTATGAGCAGGTAAAATTAACAGTTGCTTCAACATCGTCGGATTTAATGAAGAGAATAGTTGGGGTGAATGTGAAGCAGAATAAATTTATAAATGTTCGTGGTGTTGATGAAAGATATAATATAGTGGTTTTAAATGGTTCATTGCTTCCAAGCCCTGAGCCAGATAAAAAAGCATTTACATTTGATTTAATTCCCTCATCGCTTGTTCAAAGTATAAAAGTTATTAAAACATTTTCACCTGAACTCCAGGGCAATTTTTCTGGTGGTTTTGTTGATATAAAGACGATTGAATTTTCAGATACATTTATGAATTCAATTGATCTGGGGCTTTCGGCAATTCCAGACAAGGCATTTAAAAAGTTTTTCGTATACGGGATGGATAGAGTTGATGTTTTTGGAATTTCAAGACGAACAACAGGTTTGCCGTCTGATTTTCCTGATGATATAACTAAAGTTCCAATAAGTGAGAGAAGTGTGTATGCTAAGGGAATTAAGAATTTGTGGGTTAGAAATTCTTTCAATCAAGCGCCGAATTTTAAAGGAAGTTTTATAAGTGCTGGTAAAGTTCCACTTGCTGGTTTGAATTATTCGCTTGCTTTGATTTATAAGGGTGATGTTAACACCAGAAATTTTGAAATTTATGAATATGAAGGCGATTACTCCAAGAGGTTTGAATATAGTGGTGAAAGGACATCAAGAGATGTCCAATTCTCACTTCTTGCGGATGTGAAAAAGAAAATTAACACGCATATTTTAGGGTTCAGGGGGTTAATTATCGGGATGATAAATGAGGAAGCAGCGAAAATGCGGGGGTATCAATACACGGATCAAGGAGCGGAGCAAATACATATGGCTATTAAATTTAGCCAAAGAAATCTTTATTTCGGTCAGCTTTATGGTGAGCATGAGATAAAGAATGTATTATTCAAATGGCAAGGTTCAATTTCTACGATTTTTAATAAAGAACCTGACACAAGGCGACTTGTCTATGGAAGAGATATGAATGATCCCGGTGCAAAATTTTCAGTGATACTTGGATCTCAGGCGAACTTTAAAAATGGGGGGATTTTAACTTCAGATTTGCGAGATGATGTCCGTGAGTTTAAGGCAAGTGTTGGGTTTCTAATTTTCGGAATGGATGCGGAGGTTGGTTTCAATTTCTGGGAAGCAAAGCGTAATTTCAAATTTAGGTTGATCGGCGTTGTTGTAAACTTAGATGGAATAACTGACTACCGGATGTATTATCTACCTCCTGACTCAATTTTTATACCCGATAATTTCAAGAGGAACGGATTTTCGCTTGATGAATACAAAGCAGGGACAAATAAGTATAGAGCGTATGATAAAAATATGGCGACATATTTAAAAGTTAATTTACCATTTAAATTTAGCGGTCAAATTTTAACTATATCAGGTGGTGCAAGAGTTGAAAAAATTAATCAAAATGTTTACACACGAGATTTCCCTGATTCAAAGGATTTAATTATATCAAAAAAATATCTTGACATTCTTCCGGCGTTTGAATTAAAGTATTCACCTTTTTATATGGTGAATTTAAAAGCATCTTATAGCCAGACAATAAACAAACCAGAGTTGAGAGAGATTTCTCCATTTGCATATTTTGACTTCTACACTCAAACAAGTATTAGAGGTGATTCAACGCTTATAAGAGCGATTTCGTTTAATTACGATTTTAGGTTTGAGGTGTTCAGTTTAGGTGAAGATATGATCTCTGTTGGGGTATTCCACAAACATATAAATAAGCCAATTGAGAAGGTAATTGTATCAGGTTCTGCACTCGGTTCGGAGCGGACATATAAAAATGCAAATTTTGCCAGAGTCACCGGGGTTGAAATTGAGTTCATCAAGAACTTAAAACTTTTAAAAGCAATTGGAAACCTGACTTTTGTAAATTCAAAAGTTGAAGTTGAAGGGACTGAAGGGACGATAGCAAGGAAAGGGAGAAGATTACAGGGTCAGTCACCATATATTGCAAACATTCAGCTTGTATATGAGAAACCGGGCGCAAAATTTAACGCAAGTGTTTCATATAATCTTACCGGTCCGAGAATATTTGATGTTGCAACTCAATATAATGACGATATAATTGAACAGTCAAGATATCAGGTTGATTTAAAACTTGGTTATAACTTCACGAAAAACTTATCGGTTGTTTTAACCGGACAAAATATAACCGGGCGTCCCATCGTTTTAAAGCAGGCGGGTTATTTGTACCAGAAAGTTGAAACAATAAGGAGTATCTCACTTGATGTCAAAATCAAATTCTAAATTCAAACAAAAAAGGAGGAAAACTATGCTTAATTACTACAACAGAGGTCAGACAGGTCATTTATTCTCTATCTTCGTTCTTGTGTTAATAGTTATGTCCTTTGGATTCGCGCAACCTCCGTCTAATGTTGTTGTTTTGCAGGGCAGGATAACACGGGATTCAACATTGACAGCGGATAAACAGTATCTTTTGCGTGGATTTGTCACTGTTGAAAGAGGTGCAACTTTGACGATTGAACCCGGGACAGTAATTTATGGTGAAAAAGGGACAAAAGGTTCGCTTATAATTAAACGAGGTGCAAAAATTTACGCAAATGGGACGAAAGAAAGACCTATCATTTTCACAAGTGCTCAACCTGTTGGTCAAAGAGCAGCGGGAGATTGGGGTGGAGTTATTATACTTGGTGAAGCACCGATAAATGTCCCCGGCGGAACCGCAGTCATTGAAGGTGGTCTTGGAGATGATGGAATTTACGGGGGCAATAATCCAGATGATAGTAGTGGGGTTTTCAGATATGTGAGGATTGAATTTCCAGGCGTTGCATATCAACCCGATAACGAGATAAACGGCTTAACACTTGGTGGCGTTGGAAGAAAAACTTTAATTGAATATGTCCAGGTAAGTTATAGTGGAGATGATTCATTTGAGTGGTTTGGTGGAAATGTTAATGCAAAATATCTTGTCGCATATAAAGGTCTTGATGATGATTTTGACACTGATTTTGGATGGTCTGGTAAAGTCCAGTTCGCACTTGGAGTTAGAGATCCAAATATAGCTGATATAAGCGGAAGCAACGGATTTGAGTCGGATAATGACGGGACAGGCACAACTAATACACCGAGGACAAGCGGTATTTTCAGCAATGTGACATTTATTGGGCCGATGCCAGACACAACTTTTACCGGTTATAACCCGAACTTTAAACGCGGTGCTCACCTTAGACGTTCAACAAGATTGAGCTTTTATAACAGTATCATTGCGGGATGGCCGACTGGAATTTTGCTTGATGGTTCAAATGTTGTGAATGACGCTCAAAATGACACGCTCCAGGTGAGAAATGTATTCATTGCAGGTGTAAAGTCATCTAATCAGGTTTTAACGAATGTTTCTGGTTTTGATGCTAAGTCGTGGTTTTTGAGAGCGCAGTATAACAATAGAATTTATGGTTCGGTTCAGGATTTAAAACTTAAAGATCCGTTCAATCTATCTAACCCGCAGCCAATACCTTTATCTGGTTCGCCTGTGATCGGTGCAAGCGATTTCTCAAATCCAAAGTTACAGGATCCGTTCTTTACCCCTGTTAATTGGGTTGGGGCATTTGGTCCGGATACAACGCAAAAATGGGACCTCGGATGGACAAATTACGATCCACAGAATACAGATTATTCAAAGCTGGTGAAAGTATATGAGAAGATTACAGATGTTCCATCAAATTTTGAGTTGAAGCAGAACTATCCAAATCCGTTTAATCCTGAAACTGTGATTGAGTTTAATCTCGCCAGGGGTTCAAATGTGAAACTTATCGTCTATAATACGCTTGGTCAGGAGGTTGCAAAGTTAGTTGATGAATATCTAACTCCTGGAACTTATAAAGTTAAATTTTACGGGGGGAATCTTGCCAGCGGGGTTTATATCTATAAAATGATCGCAGATGGATATGTCTCATCCAAAAAGATGGTCCTGATAAAGTAAATTAGAAAACTTCGGCGGGGTTTTCCCCGCCTTTTTAAAAATTAATTCAAGTGAACAAGAAATGAGCAGAAAAATTAACACCATTTTAACTTTCATATTCATTGCGTTGACACTTGGTTCAGTTGTTCTATCATCTATAAACAAGATTTTTCTTTTGCTCGGCTTGTCAATGGGTATTTCTTCTATTTATTCAATACTTTCGCTGTTTAGTCCTGATTCAACCCCGTTTCCACCAGAGGATTGATGTGCTGGCGTATTTTCGTGTTTTCT
>CAZQJI010000097.1:0-4763 GCA_964593475.1 uncultured Bacteroidota bacterium
TATTTCCCCGTTTTCTTTGTCTTCACCTATCCGACACCAAACAAAAAGTATTTGAGGTTTAATCATATTATTGTGTAGATCAAAAATTTATTGCGTTAATCTTGAATGAAATTTAAATGTTTTTGCTATTTTGTCGTCAAGTTTCGGCGGTAACTGAATGGCTTGACCCGGATGCGAAATCAGTGATAGCCTAAATTCCAGAAATCGATTTCGGAAAAAAACAAAAATACGAGTTCCCATGCAAGTTGTAATACCACTAAAAAATAAGGTATTGCAAGTTTCTGCGGAAGGAATAACGGTTGTGGAAAAAGCTTTAGGCGAAGTTTTGAACTTTTTAGAAGAGATTTTTTTAGAAAATTGCGAATTTAAAAAGATGGGAGGGCTGGAATGTTTTGTGGGGCGGTCGGGGAAGATAGAACAGTGATTATTTTCGGCGTTATTTAAATGAAGACGGGGTTCCGAATTATTCCCACTTTTCAAAACATAAAACAAGGGGAAAATGAGAGCCATAATTAAAAAAGATTATTGTTTGTTTGAGCAAAAAGGATTGTTTTTCAAGGTTGGCTTTAGCCCCTATTTCTATTGCGTTTTATTGCATAGCAAATCGGAAGACTACCCAACAAATTTTCAAGCCGACGAAAAATCTGGAAACAAAGCAATTGAGTTTTTGCTTGAAAAAATGAATGAATTGCTAAAAAAAGATTATACCGAATTTATGAATAATTTTACAGTTCGGGTAAATGGCAATGTCTCAATCACATTTAAAAACGGGCGGTTAAGGTTTATAATCTCCGATGTCTTTCAGGATTATTTATTTGTGAATGCTTCTGTGCCTGGGTTTATAGAATTTGGAAATTTCATAGTCCGTAATGTTTTTGATGTTGATAAGTTGAGATTACTTCTGCGGGCGGAGGAAATTTAAAAGCGAAATCAATTTCGGAAAAATAAACCACGCTAATTAACACTTCAACTTTAAAGCATCAGCAATTTAGAGTCACCATCCATTAAAGCGCCGGGGTTGTGGGGACAAAAACAAAAAAATCAGGGAAATATGAAATTCAAAATTCCAGAGGACAAAATTCATTTTTCGCTCTCAGAAACTGGCGAGTTTATAGTGAATACGCCACAAAAAACACTGATTTATTCAACACAAGGTGTAAGAAAAATCAAACAATCAAATGAGATTGGTGAATTAGGTTTTGTAGATTTTGCCGAAAAACTGCTTGAAAAAATCAATAAATCTAAAATTAGCAAGGTTTCAACAAATAGATTAAAAAACTTGGCTGGTGTAAAGAGTTTATTGAAAATAAATTATGACTGGGGGGTTAAACTTTCAATAAGAAATGGACTATTTAAGATTACACTATGGGAGGACAATTTGCATATTTTTTTCTGGAATCTTGGGCGTGGGATGGAAATTTATCAAACCAAGCCAAATGTAAATTACTCAAATAATGCGATAATAATTCTTGCTGAAGAGGGGAATTATTTTCTCCCCGATTTCTGGTTTGCTGATGTTTTGCGTAAAGCTGGCAATGATCTAAGGGAAAAAGAAATTCGTGAGCGTTTTATTCTAATCACCACAGACATCCGTCAGGATCTTGATGAGTTTTCTGAAAAACTAACTGATGTTCTGATAAACTCAAAAATGAATATATCAACACATAATTATGCTGACGATACCGTTGCAACTTTTTATGCTTTTACCTTTGGTAGATTTCGCTTTACTCTATCAACTGCACGAAAGGGATTGAAAAGGGGCTGGTATAAAATTTCAATAAGATATCCAAAGTCAATTTACGCTTTTGAGCCAATGGTGATTCTCCCCGGCTTTATCATAGTTGACAATCGTTCGTTTATCCCTCTTAAAGAGGAAGAAACAGAAAAAATTAACCAATTTGTTGAAACATTAACAAAAACAATTGTGGGGTGTAGCCTATGAAATCCTGGCAGGTTATCATTGGAGATGAAGAATTACAAGTTAAAACAAATACAAAAACTTACATTATCACCCCTTGCGAGGTTTTAACAATTTGCCAGCAAAATGACATCAACGGTGCTGATTTTCAGGGATTGTTTGAACAAATTAAGGACATCGTGGAAAATAGAAGGATTGTAAAAGTCAAGGGATTTGGTATGGATACAGACGGCAGGATAAATGTCATCTATGATGGCGGAGTTGAATTTCAAATGATTTTCTCAGGAGAGATTACAAAAATTGAATTTGCAAACAAAAAAGGTATGAAATTTGCAGCAATATGGACTAATAGAGCAATGACAACATCTTCTCTGGATATCGGACACATAAGAAAACCAGAAATGTTCAATCTCCATAGCAACGATAACTATGATTGTTTTGTTGACTTTGTTCTCCCGTTGTCTTATGCAGTCGGACAAAGGCTTGTTAAAGAGGGGAAGAACTTCAAAAAATGGACAGGGTTTGCAATTGACAGAGCAAATAAAAAAATAAAACTCGTTGAGAATGGACTAAAACCCGCATTGAAACTTGAAGAACTTATTGAGTGTATGACTGAAGATTATACAAATATCAATTTTCAACAGCGTACCAGATGTTTACACTTGTTGTTTTACAACAATCAAAATGAGATAATTATTAGAACAACTTTTTACACTATGTCAAACGGTGAATGGTGGGAGTTTGAAATCCGTTCAAGATGGCTTGGCGGAATTAAAATTTACCTAACACCTGGAGTAATGAAAATCGGACGCAAAAAATATATAACAATCCCACTTGATGAAAACGATATGAAAGTAATCAGTGAACTTACTCAAAGATTTAAAAAACACGCAGTAGCAATGATAATTTAAACAAAAAATTGGAGGTCTGAAATGACAAGATATGTGGTTTTAAACAAATTGTGGAAGGTTGATATTAAAACAGATAAATTACAAATCAAATCAAAAACAAGAACTTATACATTTTCACCGCAAGGGATTTATGTTTCAAAATTGTCTAATAGAATTTACACCGCAGATTTTGATGGATTTATACGACAGCTTTTCAACATAGTTGAAACAAGTAATGTTATCAATGTATTAGGCGTTGGGCAGGTGACAGAATCTAAATTGCCAAAGCTACGGATTATCTATGACAATAAATTTGAATTTGCAATAGATGGTGAAATTAAATCCTTAAGATTGCTTGATAACGAAAGCAATCCCTTTGCCGAGGTCTTGCTCTCGCATCCGAACAGAATAGATATACGACACACAACTGTAAATAAAGATTTGATAATCCGTCTTTCACACTACATAACGCCTGATTACAGCAGGGCTGTGTGGCAATTGTTTAACGCAATAGGCTCTTTTCTTATCTCTGAAGCAGTAAAATACAAGTCCATGCAGGGAATTAATTTTAAAGAAAACCAAAGAATTTTGAAGGTCTTTGGAGCTGATAGAGTGTTACGTGCTTCTTTTGAAAATATGTTCTGGACATTCAGACGGAAAGACCCGGATGAGAGAAAATGGCAACTTGCTGACTTTTTGAAATACTTGTATAATCTCTGCATGTCAGCCAGAAAGATAGATACACTGAAATTACAACATGGTCCTGGAATAAAGGTTGAATTTAGCGGTAATGCCTTTGGTCAAGATGTTCAAATATCCATTTACGACTTTGACACAGGAGAAATATGGGACAAAGCAAAAATTTATCTTTATCGCCTCCGCTTGACTATAATCTTCACAAAGGGTGTAATGCAAATAGGGAAAGGGGATGGAAGACAGTTAACATTGCTTCTTGATGAACAGGACATGACTGAAGTCAATAAATTTATCACACGGATAAAACAATGTGCTTTTGCATTGTTAGTTTAAAATTGAGTGAGTTAATTCTGACTTTTACATAAATTGCCAAGATCTTTCACTTGAACAATAAAATTAAAAACTTGCAATTATGAAAAATTTTTATCTTTTCGTAGACGGCACAACGCTATATTTTGGTGTGAAAAATGAAATTTCAAACATCTATTTCAGCATTTCTCCAACTGATTTTAAGATAATTGATAACCCACCACAACCACCTCATGACTTCGCCAAAATCTTTGACTATATCAATGCAATTTTTGATTCCGCTGAAAAAACAGATTACCAAAAGCCGGAAAAATATTTTGAATTAGAATTAAATTCGTTAAAGAATATTTTCCGCAAAGAAGAAAAAGAATCTTTCAAATATTACAATTATGAAACATATTCAAAGTGCGTTTTAACCTGCGGCAGAGTTAATCTACATTTCATCGATTATACGGAGTCACCTGAAATTATGAAAAATTATACGATTGAGATAAACTTTTATAAACCAGGAATTATAGACCCTAATTTCAAAATATATTTTGTGATAGACCTTAGAAAAATTACCTTCTATTGCCGTAATATACCTTATAAGACAGCCGATTTTGGTGAAGTGTTCTTTTACCGAAAGGGTAAATCATTGTTATTCAATGTAAATTATTTTTCACTGGCAAAAAAGAATTTTGAAGAATTGAAACGAAAAATTATTCTCACAAACTTGTAGAAAAAAGTTTATACCGATGCCACTTAGAAGGCATTAGGGAAAAACTATAGATCCTTGAGGAAGGTCTTATAGTTCCCTTGAACTTTGCTCAACTCCCCCTCTCTAACTTTAGAGAGGAGTCGGGGGTGAGTTTCCCCCCTCTCTATTTTATAGAGAGGGGCCAGGGTGAGTCCCTTCCGAGAACCCCGTTAAAAAATTAACACCCGAATTTTGCAAAATCTAATTGTCT
>CAZQJI010000098.1:0-4722 GCA_964593475.1 uncultured Bacteroidota bacterium
GCAACAATGTCAATCACAAATGTAATTATTCTTTCAGTTAACTTTGACATTTTTAGTTTCAAATTGAACTTTATTTTGATCGTGTAAATTTAAAACTTCGTAATAAACATTTAAAGTTTTTGCAAGCATATCTTCAAGTTTAAATTTTTCTATCGCCTTCTTATATCCGTTTATACCCATTTGAACTCTCAAATCTGGATTTTCAACTAATTTTCTTATCGCAAATCGCAATGCTTCAACATCTCTTGGCGGAACAAGGATACCCGTTATTCCATTGTCAACTAATTCTGGAACACCTCCGACCGCAGAAGCGATAACTGGCAATTTTGCCATCATTGCTTCTATAATAGTCAATGGCAATCCTTCCCACCTTGATGGTAAAATAAATATATCGCTTTGCGCAAGTATACCCGGGACATCAAATCTTTCGCCAAGCAATTTAACTTTTTCATTCAAATTCTTTCTCAAAATATATTTTTCAACTTTATCTCTTAATTCCCCATCTCCGACAATTAAAACTTTTACACCATCAATCGGTTCAACAGCATCAATGAGCAAAAATATATCCTTGGGCGGGGCTAATCTTCCAACAAATGTGATAATTATTTCATCGGCAACTTTTTTAGAATCCTTACATCTCAAACCCTGATCAAAAATTTTCGGGTCAACTCCATTGTATATTGTGATTAACTTATTCTCAGGTGCGATTTTGAATTTTAAAGCCAAATTTTTATCAAATTCTGAAACGCATATTATTTTTGCTGTAAATTTCGCCATCAATTTTTCAACTTGTGCTGTTATCCATCGCTCAAAATATCTTTTCCCCTCGGTAAAAACCCATCCATGTGCTGTAAAAATCACAGATTTAATCCCCAAAACAGCTGACCAAAACCTTGCTATCACACCTGCTTTTGTGCTGTGAGCGTGGATTATATCAGGTTTAAAATCTTTGATCGCTTTGTAAACAGGCAAAAAAGCTTTTATATCGTTTAAAAAGTGAAAACGACGGACGAAATAAGGATTTTCAAAAACTTTTACACTAAAATTTTTTGCTTCTGTTATTAATCGTTTATCCGGTGCGGAGACAAGCCCGACCTCATGACCCAGCGAACGCATAAATTTCAAAAGCTGGAGAACATGCATTGAAGCTCCGCCAAATCCCGCCGATGTCACCACATAAAGAATTCGCAATTAAAAAATTTAACCTTTATTTTTAACTTCGTATAAATTTAAAACTCCGAACAGGAAACCAACAAGAATCCAGAAATGTCGCCAATGCAATGTGTCAATAACAAAACTTTGAATTAAAATTCCCAAAATTGAGCTCAAAATCCAAACAAAGTCAGAGAAGATAAAGAAACCCTCGCTCTTATTTAATTTGATCAAAAATTTAAACGAAGTGAAAATCATATAAACTAAAGCAAAAGCAACGATTAAAAAGCCGATAAATCCATTTTCAGTTAAAACTCTAAGATAAAAATTGTGAGCAGATGGTGTTAATCTTAACATCCACCCACCCATTGATTTTTGATAATCAAGCGAATAGTGCTCAAACTGCCCGGGTCCAATCCCAAGTGGATAAGATTTAAAAAGTTCAACCCCGGCACGCCACGCCATAGCCCTGCCGTAAATGTCATACCATTGTGCACCTCTAAATCTAAAACTTTGCCTGAAAACTTCCAGAACAACTGGAATAGAAACGATCCCGATCAAAAGCGTAATACCCAGGATAATGAAAAATCTTTTACTCCTTCTCGTTATAATTGAGATTAGACCAAGAAACAAAATCCCGCTTACCAGATTTAAAAGTGCACCCCTTGAAAAAGTTAACACAACGGACAAAAACAAAAACAGAAATAGAATTGTAAACTTAAAAATTTCCTCACCCTTACCGAACAAAATTCTACTCATCGCATATAAAGCCCCTGAAGCAATAAACGCACCAGCGACATTTGGGTCTTTAAAAAATCCCGCAGGTCTTCCAAGCCGTCCCTGAATGAAAAGAAACAAAATCATTAAAACAAGAACAACGGCGGAAATCAAAACAGCCATTAAGTAAAACCTTTTCACCTCATTCCATATTTCAAAGTTCCTTATGTAGCCGGAAAAATAAAAAGCAAGCGAAATCGTATAAACCGTGACAAAAGCAAAAAACACAGCTCTTGAGATTGAGGTTGAATAAAAAATCTGCAATAAATTTAAAAGCGCATAAACAAGAAGTAAGTGTAAAGTTGGATGCGAAAACCACTTAACATCGCCAGAAATAATCCTTTTAAACCACGATCCTGCGAAAACAAAATCAACTGGAGCCGGTTCAAATTCAAGTCCCCAGAGAAAAAACAAACCCGCATTCGCTTCCTTTTTCGTCAGAATAATCCACATCAAACCAAGAGCGAACATCAAAATCCACATCGCATAATAATTTACCCACATCCCTATAAACGGCGAAGTCAAAGCCAGAAAAAGCAAAACATTTTGAATATCAAAAGCTGAAACATATTTATTTTCCCGTGCTACCTCCATCGCAAGCTGATTATTAATCTTCTTAAAAATTTCAAAAGCGAAAAAGAAATTAAAAACGGCAGATAAAATTTAGGAATTATCTTTTTTCCCAAACTCAAATCAAAGTAAACTCTCAACTCATTCCTCTCCATCTCCCACAGCTTGCCAGATAAACCCGAATATCCAAAAAATGGCTTGTATCTTGCACTTAAAGGAATCATAAGAAAAGCAGATTTATAACTTGACAAAATTATTGAGAGCCATAAGTGATAGTCCTCAGCTGAATTAATATCCAAAATGAATCTAAATGGCAAATTTCTCTTAAGAACGACAGAACTTGTTGGGAAAAGATTTTTAAATAAAATTGCGCTTTTTGAAATTATCTTAAAATCAAAATCGTGGGGGAGTTCGTAATCAAGATTAGATTTATCTGATTTAAACAATTTCACTGCGTGACCTGTCATATCAATTTCCGGATTTTGCAACATAAAATTAAGTTGAATTTCAATTTTTCTCGGATGCCATGCGTCATCGTGATCAAGAAATGCAATATAAGGTTGAGTTGCGTTATCCCATCCGATATTTCTCGGGATACTCGGACCTCCGGAGTTCTTTTCAAGTTCAATTAGCTTCATCCAATCGCCGTATTTAAGTTTGAGCTCTCTCAAAAATTCAACTGTTTCCCTGTTGCTCCCATCATCAACAACGATCAATTCCGCGGGTCTCCAGGTCTGGTTATAAACCGATCTTATCGCTCTCTCAATTGTATCCTTGCCATTGTAACACGGAATTATCACGCTTACAGGTGCATAGTTCATAAATCTAAAACTTCTTTATTTTCACCAAAATTTTAACAGCATATTTTTCTTCGCCATTTAAAACCCTGAACCACACAACATACACAAAAATACCTAATAGCAAGATTGCCGGAATTAACTTAACAAACAAACCCAACGAGCCGGCATAAATAACAAGCACAATTGAAAACAGGAAAAACAAAATCAATTCAAACATTTCTGTATTGACAAACTCGCTCACCTGAATTATCTTTTTCTTGAAAATTATCCCAAACAATATCACAATATCAACACACTGTCTGATCACCCATCCAAGAGCAGCACCAAGAATCCCGAATTTATAGATAAAGAAAGAAACCAGAGGTATGTAAAGGACAAGCTCACCAATATAAACCTTTGCTATCAAACCCGGCTTGCCAATCCCTTGAAACAAAATCATCGGGAAGCCAGCAATTGAATTTAACAAAATCCCATAAGCAAGGACTTTAAAAACAGTTGAACTCTTCAGAACAAATTCATGCCCGAGCCATAAATTCAAAATCTCTGATGAGAAAAAAGAAAGAAGAAAAACAATGGGAAATAAGATGACAAATGTCAATTTAACAGCTCTTGAAAACAAACCACTTATCTTCTCATTTTGACTCCCACCGCTTAACAAACTAAAAGCTGGAAATAAAGTCATAGTCAAACTTGCTGGAATTATCCATAATCTCTGCACAACTTCAAACGGAGCTGTATAATATGCGAGAACACTTGTTGACAAAATTGCGCCGATCAAAAATCTATCAGCATATGTTAAAATCGGGTTAACGATGTTAATCACCGTGACCCACCCACCGAAAGAAAAAAGCAACGGGAGTAGATTTAAATCAAAGTTAAATACTTTGCTGATGCCAGGATTTATTTTCACACCGAAAAAGAATAAAATAAAAATCATAAAAACACGCATCAGAATTAAAAGAAGAATTATTCCGTAAAGTTTAAGTTTTAGAACAGCACCAACTATGGATAAAATTAAAACACCAATTTTAACCGGAACAAGAACGGCGTTCACGAGATCAAATCTTTGATATGCTTCAAGAACTCCCTGAAACGAAGTGCTTACGAGAATTATTGGTGCTGAAAACGAAATTAAATAAAAAGATAATCTGGTCTCATCTAAAAGCGATGGAGATATTTTTAAAAATTTATCAACGATAACCGGTGTCAAAATAAAAAAAATTGCACCTATCAAAACGCCGATAATCAATTGAACCAGAACAGAGGTCCAGACAATCTTGGGGATTTTTTCAAAATCTGATTTCGCTATCGCTTCCGAGACAAACTTCGTGGTTGCTCTGCCAAGCCCAAGATCAAGCATTGTTGAATACCACATAACCATCCACAAAAGAGATAAAATCCCAAATCTTTCAACTCCAAGAAA
>CAZQJI010000099.1:0-4550 GCA_964593475.1 uncultured Bacteroidota bacterium
AGGTTAGAGACTTTGCACTGACTGGCAGGAAGGAGAGGAAGTATGGTAAGGGCTCAAGGTGGTGCAGGCGTTGTGGTCAGTACACAGCGATAATACAGAAGTACGATCTCCTGCTCTGCAGGCAATGCTTCAGGGAGGTAGCAAAGAGGATAGGCTTCAGGAAGTACATGTGAGGTGGTGTGAACCATGCCAGCACTCAATGTGATCGCAAACCTCTTCTCAACCATATACAACAATGAGATGAGGAGGAAGAAGTCCTGTATAGTGATACCAGTGTCCAAGCTTGCACTCGAGGTTCTGAGGGTGATGAAGGAGCATGGCTATATAGGTGATTACCAGTACGTTGATGATGGAAGGGGAGGCAAGGCAGTGGTACAACTGATATCAAGGGTGAACAAGTGCAATGTCATAACACCTAGGTTCAGTGTCAAGAAGGATGGATATGACGAGTGGGATAGACAGTACCTTCCATCATACAGCAGAGGAATACTCATAGTCTCTACCCCGTTAGGCGTGATGTCACACCACGAAGCAGAGAGCAAGGGAGTTGGAGGTGTACTGCTAGGGTATGTCTATTAGCGAGAGTACAGGCACTGGTCTTGAGGCTACACTCAAGATACCTGATGGTGTACAGGTGAACATTCACGGCAGGGTGCTTGAGGTAAGAGGACCAAGGGGCAATATAAGCAAGGATCTCAGCAAGATACCTGTAGAAGTGAGCATCATCAGTAATGGCTCGATAGCGATAAGGCCGTTGCTTGCAAGGGGTAAGCCAAGACGCAAGGAGAAGGCAATAGTGAACACAATACACTCGATCATCAGGAACATGATAGAGGGAGTGATACATGGTTACACGTACAGGCTTAAGATAGTGCATGCACACTTTCCCATCTCTGTGAAGGTCAAGGGCAAGCAGGTTCTGATAGAGAACTTCATAGGCGAGCGCTCTCCAAGGATAGCAGAGATAGTTGGTGAGTGCAAGGTAAGCGTAGAGGGTGATGATGTCATAGTTAAGGGTGTGAGCCTTGAGGATGTTTCACAGACTGCAGCTAACATAGAGAATGCTACAAGGATAAAGGAGAAGGATACAAGGGTATTCCTGGATGGTATCTACATATATGCAAAAGAGAAGGGTATGTAGAAATTATCACAGGAAACCTCGAAGTCTGGATGGATAACTCACAGATTCTGATGGTATTGTTACTTATCTTGAACCAAACGCTATGTACGCTGTAATAGTGCTGTGTTGAGATGACGTCAGGATGATCGTCTTTTATTTAGTGTTATGCTTATGGTAAGATTACCAGTGGTATCGCAGATTGCCGATACGATTATACGCATACATACATACATAGATAGAATGGTAGAAATAAAAATAAAGGCGATTTGGATGCTTATGCTCTCTTCTTCCTGTATGCATATACTGCCAATATGGCAGTACTGGCTCCTATCATTGCAATCGTTCCTATAGCAGCCTCTGGAATCACGTTGAACGATATCCACAACTTCTGGTTTACTTTATGTAGCCCTACCGTACCATCATGATAGAATGCGATTATCTCTACATCCATCTCATATAGACCAGCCTCATCCAGCGCTATGGTTGGATTTGGTCCTGCAGCATTCCATCCACTGCTCGGGAACTGTACTGTTGCTGAACTGCCAGTTATATCTATAGGAATCCCAGTATAAGATATTGCAGTTCCAGACGGTTTTGTTATTGTTAACTCTGCTATGAAGACATTGTTAACACTTGGGCTTATACCTTCCTTTACTGTGATATCTATCTTGCCGTTAATCTGTGCTGGATGTGGATCGATCGTAATCTCTTTCTCCAGCGTTAATGGGTCATTGTTCTTCGTTACTATCATTCCCTTGAGTACCTGGAAGTGAATGATCATCTTCTGCTCTATCTCCTTAATCTCTCCAGTCTTCGGATCCTCATAGAATGCTATTATCTGTAACTTCAGTTCCCATTCCCCATCATACAACTGTATGCCAGGCCTCCATGCATTATCAGACCATGTTATTTCTGCTGGTATCTGCTTTGGAATGTCATGGTATACATATATCTCGTTCTTAGGACCAACTAGCGTTGCCTCTACTATACTTGCCCCTTCGAGTAAGGATACGCTCTCATCCACCTTGAAGCCCTTGTCATGCAGCGTTACCAGTTTCTTGATCTCTAGTTCTTCCTCTGGGGCTATTACAGTTATGCTGAATGAATGTGGTAACGAACTAGCACCGTTATCGTCTTGGCATGTGAATGTGACTACTGCTGCACCTGCTGCCATCGGTGTCCAACTGAATGTTCCGCTTGCTGGATTACCACTGGGTACTGGAGGAACCAATACAGCACCAGGTGGCAGACCAAGATGACCTATCGTTACTGTATCTCCTGCATCTGGATCAGAGCACTGTAATGGTATGGTCAACGTATCACCAACGTTTATTACATAGGCTGTTCCTGAAGGAGGTGTTGGAGGCACATCAAATACTGGAGGGTTATTTACTGTTATAGGCTGTGCATTTATTAAAAAGTCTACCATTACATGACCTATCACTTGTCCTCCTCTAGATTCTTCTATAACTACACTGGTAGAGTAGAGACCCGGCGTAGCACCAGTAAAGTCTGCTGAATAGAGGCCAGCAGGAGTTATACTTGCACCTGGAGGATGCGTCCCTATACCACTCTCAGACGAAGTTGATAATCTAAAGCTTAGAGCATCACCATCTGCATCAGCAGCTGGTATAGTAAAGCTGCATGGACCTAATGGGCATGATACTATTGGCTGTATAGTACTAACTGGTGATCGATTGGATATTGTTAAATTAACCGTTGTAGACACTCTATAGTCACTAGCTGGATTGTTGATCTCAATAAAAGTTCTACAACAGGAATCGATACTTGCTTCGTATACTCCAGCACTACTGTATGTATGCTTTATAGTATCCGCACCAGTAATTGGATCTAGAGCACGAGCAAATACCCAGTTATCTGCTATATTTACGGCAACTACTTTATATGTCAGGACTCCAGTATCAGATCCATCACCGAAGAATAACCTAGTAAGCCCTATATACTCAAGAAACGTATCACCTACAGCGAGAGAACCATCTGGAGCAGATCCGCTATATCCATCTCTTCTAAATGCATTCAATACAGTAAATTCGACCTCATTAGGGTTTCCAGTAGGCACCCAACTTATATGTCCGAATCTAAAATGAGAGTGTCCATCTCCATCAGCTACGGCTTCAGGAATAATAGATTGCATATTAACCATAGACAGTACTGCCATCACTATCATTGCACTCATCATTGCGCTTATGATTGTTGTTGCTGCTGTCCGCATATCACATCCCTGAAGGGAGGATAAACCCTAGATAGATAAATGTTAGGTAGTACATGCTATATATCTTGTATTACATAACTTCTACTATATATTTTGCATTATATAACACATATCTAATAACATCACATAAAATAGATGATATTTATCAGATAGTAGCAGAGATGAAATAGAAATAACTCTACTCTGTGGGCTAACGAAATTTTATGTGTAGGCGATAATACATACCATGATACGAACTGGAATGATAGATGAGAGGCTGATAAGGAGGGGTGAGATCCTCATATCCCTAGACTTTGTTGAGAACTACGATAAGGAGCTTGAGGCTATGAACAAGCATAAGGTGGGAAGGCCATACCAGCTAACCAATGACTATGCTATATTCTTAGCACTTATAAGGTACATGCTAGATATGCCATACAGACAGCTGGAAGGTTTCACAAGGGCACTCAACAGGCTCATACCAGTACTGAAGCCTGTAGACTACTCATGGATAAGGGAGAAGATCCTATCCATGAAGATAGATTACAGGCAGTACATTGGTAGTAGTAACAGTAATGAACCATTTATAATAGCGCTTGATTCAACTGGTGTTAAAGTACACAAGTCATATGGATGGATAGAAGAGGAGGAGAGGAAGCATGGGAATAAGAAGCACTACATAAAGATACACTTTGCTATTAATGCAAAGACCAAAGAGATAATAGATATGATGATAACTTATGATAATGAAGCAGATAGTAAAGCAGCAGTAAATTGTGCTACAAGGTATGGGGTTGGTTATAAAGATAAGAAGAGGGGGAGGAGAGATTGTATAAATATAATGATCGCTCTGCTAGAATTTAGCAATCAACCAGCAAAGAAGACACATCTATCCCAGAGAGCCAATCTTAGTAATCAACAGACGACAAAATATCTGAACATGCTTGAAAGTTTAGGGATGATAAAGAAAAATGAGTATAATTACTATATAATAACAGATAAGGGAAGGTCATTCCTATCCTTGTTCGCTAATGATTTCGTTCAGATATATTAGGCTATTGCTTAATGTACCCTACCCGCAATCTACAACCAGTTAATCCAGTAGCACACATAAACATTCCTTAGTAGAAAAGATTAAATCGACTAGCACAGCATTACCGCTCTGGTGCCGCCGTAGCTCAGCGTGGTAGAGCGGCTGGCTGTTAACCAGTCGGTCGT
>CAZQJI010000100.1:0-4479 GCA_964593475.1 uncultured Bacteroidota bacterium
CAGCATTCAACAACAAATCATTCAAATCCTCACCCAAAAGTAATGCAATTGAAAAACGTCTTGTCTGACCAGCTGGAAGTTGAATATAACCTGAACCATAGAGAAAAACATTATCTGCCGTTTGAACTATTTCAGAAAAATTACCTGGCTTTAACCTATTCCAGATATTTTCATCATTGCTTACGTAATCTGTTGACCAGATAAAAGCATTAAAGCTTGTTAATCCTATCATATCGGATTCATCAAGGTCTGTGAATTCAAAATTTGGTTCACCAGGGCTCAAAGGGTCTAAACTACCATCGGGTAACAATCTACCTCTCGTCGGAACTCCATCCCCCTCACCCTCATCCCCTGTCCCGGGAATACCATCAACCCCAACATCATCTATCAACGGATTCCAATCTCTATCATTATCTATCCCATCCTGCTGGCTCTCGTCTATCATCCCATCCCCATCGTTGTCTATCCCATCATATGGATTCCCAGGTGACTCCAAAAATTTATAACCGAAATATCCTGGCTTCAAACCAAACATCCCTTTGCCATCATGATCCCACGAATAAACCATACTTCTTGCATAAACGGGGATATTGTCAACAGGTGGATAATTCGGAACATTATATGGAGGAATGAAATAAGAGTCGTCATCCGAATAATCTGTCGCTCCGCCAACATGAGGATCTCCCCACATACCAAACACAACAGAGTCAAGGTCTTTAGGGCTGACATTTGTAATCGTGTAAACGATGAATATAGCATCTTCAGCAAGCGGATTAGCCCACTGCAAAACTCTTACCTGCGCTTGAACTCCCAACCCTCTTCTTGATGAATCATCTGGAAATGGGAAATACGCAAATTCTTCATTATCTCTGTCATCCATTACATAGAAAGCTTCAAGGTCAGCTTGTGTTGCATCTCTTGAAAGATATCCAGGCCAAACATATTTGCCAAGAACAGGGTCATACCAGCTTGATGGCCATGAGTCAGGTTTACCATCGCCATTTAAATCTTTATCCGGATTGTGTGCTATCTTATCCTGATTCGGATCAGCATAACCGGGTAATGGTTGCCATCCCCATCTCTTAGTTCCATCCGGGGAACGATCACCACCATCAAGCAATCCATCGGTTATTATATGAATTCTTTTACTTGATGTATCAACCACTGACGCACCAACAAGAGGACCAAACTCATATGCATATCCCAAACCGTTCCAGACAACATCTGTTATCCTATCTCCGGGAGCAGATAGTGAACCATAATTGTAAATTGTAACGGTGATTTTATTCCCGTTCATCACAAGTTTTTTTCTATCCGCTTCGCCCCCAACTTTTCTTATGTTCTTGTCTATTTCTCTATAATACCTTTCCCTTTCCTCCGGGGTCATTTCCTTTGGATTTTTCCACTTTTTCCTCCAATTCGGGTCATTAGCCAGATGAGGTGGTGGGACAACTTCAATGTTCTGTTTTAGAAATGCTGACTTTCTTAACATTTCTTCATAACCACTCATTATGTAATCAGAGATAACCTTATGCTCAACTTTTCTCTGCTCAACTCTTTCTTTAGAAGTAAGCCCACGCAAAATTTCAAGTGCCTTCTCACGATCTGATTTTTTTTGCTGTGAAATCAACGGATTCAAAATTAACACAGAAAAAATCAACAATAAGATTTTCGTTCTCATAGTTACACCACACGAATTTTTGTTTTTAAAATCCTATTGAAAAACCAATCCTTACTTCTCTTGGAGGATAATAATAATGCGGTCTCGTGTAATAATCATCGGATGAATGAACTCCCGGAATCTTTCCAACCCATTGATCAACCACAATTCCTTCGCCTCTCTGTTTTGCAAGTGTATATTGTGCTGTTCCAGTATCATCGTAAACATACCTTTCATTTAGAGTATCAAACAAATTATAAACTTTGACGAAGAAACTCCATCTCAATCCGAACCATCTAAACAACTTTTCAAACATCATATCAACCTGAATTCTTGCTGGCTTTCTTTCACTATTTCTTCTTAATTCAAGGCGATTGTTCGTAACATAAGGCGTGTATGGAAGTCCAGAACCATACTGACCAACGAAACTCAAAAGCCAGTTATCTTGAATTCCAATGCTTAATGTCCCATTTAATGTATGGGTTTGATCCCAATCAAGATAAACGAGAATTTTTTCCGGTTCCCTTCCAGATTTCAAATCAATAAAGAAAGCATCAGGATTTGGGTCATTACCTTCCGCAACTTGATAAGTGTAATCAAGCGTCGCTGCGATAAGTTCGCCTTTTAACCTGCGTTTAACAAGTGAAATTGTGAACCCTTTGATATTACCGTAATCTTTGTTGACATAAAGATTATAAACTTTTTCCTGACTTATCCTTGTCCTCTGCAAAGCCAGAAGATCACGGACATCTTTATAAAATCCCGTTATGTTAATTGCAAGATTATCTGTCAATTGCTGTTGCAATCCAAATTCATAGGCTACTGTTTTTTCCGGTTTTAAGTTAGCATTTCCGAAAGTAGGTGTTCCAACGAACAGTGCAGATTCAAATTCTGGGTTTGTGTAAAGATAGGCAAACGGCGGCATCTGTAAGAACCAACCATAAGAGAAGTGCAAAATACCCCGGTCAGTTATCGGATATGAGACACCAAGACGTGGACTTATCTGATGTTTCGGTGAAGCCCTTGCTATTAAAGTGTCCCGCACAATTATCGGCGGAATCGTGGGATCATTCGGGTCGGGATAGAAAATAAAGCGTGAATAATCCGCCTTCGCATCAAAGTAATCATATCTTATACCAAAATTAACAATCATATCCCTGTATTCCATCTTATCCTGAGCATAAACGGAGAAGATCACGGGTCGGCGTGTGTATCTATTATGATATGGAGATGTGATTTCTGGAATCGTTGGATTAAGATATTTCACTGTATCCCTTAAAATTGTGAAGTAAACAAAATCAAGTTTATGCAAACGGATTTCAAAACCCGTCTTTATCTCGTGATAATTTGAAATTTGACTTGTTATATCAAACTTTGCCATAAATGTCCTTGAATCTCTATAAACATGATCGTTCTGGGTTCCACCAAAATAAAAAGTATAACTTGTTGGTCTTGCCAATCTCTCAACCGGTTGATATCTTGGATCAAGCGGATCTTCGTAAACATATTGTCTGAATTTCTGATAATTATACGATGCTCTGAGTTCATAAAACGTTTTGTTGCTTATCGCATGTGAAAATGTGAAACCAATTTTGTAGTTTTCATCGCGATATTGATAAGTCCCATCTGGATTATACTTGAACAAGTGATTATATGTTTTATACCAGCTTCTATCGTAAAGACCATCAATATTCAATTTAACAGTTGGTGAAATTCTGAATGTTAATTTCGCTGTTGTGTTTAAATTTCTACTTGGGTTCATCGGGACAATTGCGCTGTCACCGGTCATCGGAATTATCCAATTATTCGCATCATTGAAATTCGGTTGATCGCTTGGTTGATGTTCTCTTACTCCATAAAGCCAGCCTTTGTTTTGCTCCCATCTCAAAGATGTGAAGAATGAAATCGTTTTGTTAAGTAACGGGAACGGACCACCCAAACTGAATTCAACAACCGGATTGTTAAGCGGGTCAACTTTATCTATGTTGAAGAATATATTTTTATGCTTGCTTACAAAATCACCGCTATATACAAGTAATTCCCCGGTATATTTTTGTCCGCCTTCTTTAGTAACTATATTAACGACACCACTCATGGCATTTCCATATTCTGCGTTAAATGTTCCGCTCACAACCGTCATCTCTTGAATTGCATTCCTTGCAATTTGCATTCCAAGCGTATTGAAGAATGGATCATTTATTGAAAGTCCATCAATTGTATAAGCGATTTCGCTTGTTCTTCCACCCCTTATATGAATATCACCACCAGCTCCAACAACAACACCGGCTTGTAAAGTTAAAACTCTTTGAAAGTTCTCAACTGGTAACTCACGAATTTGCTCAGCATCAACAACCGCTTGTGAAGAAGTTAGATCTGCCCTCACAAGTGGACGCTCAGCTTCAACAACAACCGGCGGAAGACCTATTGCTTCTGGCTCCATCTCAAAATTTAAAGTCGTGGTTAAATCAGCTGAAACCTTAACATTTTTCACTGTTATTTTCCTATAACCAACTGCTGAAACGACGACTGTGTAAGTTCCGGGTGGTATATTTGTGATAACATAATATCCATTTACATCCGTAGCTGCGCCGAGAGTCGTTCCCTCAAGAACTATATTCACACCCGGCAAAGGTTCTTTTGTCTCAGCATCAATAACTCTCCCGGCAATTTTACCTTTTGTCCCGCCATGAAGAAAAGCAACAACCGAAATCAAAGCGAGAAAAAGCATAAAATAACGCTTCATTTTAAGTCAACCTCCTTAATTTTTTACTTAATGATAGCGAATTTAATTAATTTTTGTCCTATACCTGGTGCATCAA
>CAZQJI010000101.1:0-4101 GCA_964593475.1 uncultured Bacteroidota bacterium
GTCCTTGAAAATATCGGTTTCTCCTTCATCATTTTATCAATGTATGCATCAAAGCACATTGCAATATTCCTTATGACAAGTCGCCCCATTAATGTAACAATTATCTTATCTTCGGTTATTTCAACAAGACCGTCATCAATAAACTCTTGAAGTTTCGGGATTGAATCAGCAAAATACTCATCAAATTTTATGTTAAATTTTCCCTCAACTTCACTTTTCGTTAACTCCATATCACACATCAAACGCATTATGACATGCTTTCGTATCACATCATCCTGCGTCATTTTATATCCAAGCGCTGTCGGGAATTTCCCCTCGTCAATTCTTGCGTAGTATTCTTTTAACTCTTTATAATTTTGTGCATAGATATTTTGAAATTGACTTATCGCCGACATTCCAAATGCATAAAGGTCAGCCCCGGCACGGGTTGAATAACCCTGAAAGTTCCTGTAAAGCGTCTTTTCTCTTTGAGCAATTGCAAGTTCATCATCTGGCTTTGCGAAGTGATCCATACCAATATAGACATAACCTGCATCGGTGAGCTTTTCTATCGTCATCTTCAAAATTTTTAATTTCACTTCGGGAGACGGCAGATCTTCTTTCCTTATAACTCTCTGATGTGGTTTAAGCCATGGGACATAAGCAAAATTGAAAACGGCAAGTCGTTCAGGTGAAAGTTCAATAACTTTGTCAATTGTCTTCTCAAATGACTCAAGCGTTTGAAAAGGTAAACCGTAAATCAAATCAAGATTTATGCTTTTAAATCCAAGCTCACGAGCCCAGTCAATTGCCTGTCGCGTTATCTCTTCCGGTTGAATTCTGTTAACCGCCTTTTGAACCTTTGGATCAAAATCCTGAACACCCATACTTATGCGATTAAACCCGACCTCGCGAAATGCCTTCATATGCTCGTATGTCAAGCCACGTGGATCAACCTCAACCCCGACTTCCGGGTCTTCAACATATTCAAATCTTTCATTTATGAAATTTCCAAGCTCTTTTATTTCATCTGGATTTAAATATGATGGTGTGCCCCCACCCCAGTGTAATTGCGTCACCTTTCTTCCCGGAGATATCATCTTCCAGACCATATCAATTTCCCTTTCAAGATAATCAAGATATTTCCTTATCGTCTCCCTTCTATGTGTCACAAGCATATTACAACCACAGAAATAGCACAATGTATCGCAGAACGGAATATGAAAATAAAGCGAAAGAACAGAAGTTGAATTAGCAAGATTATTTTCAATTATAGCATTTTTATAATCTTCCGGACCAAAATCTTTTGAAAAAGCTGGCGCGGGAGGATAACTCGTATATCTTGGTCCAGGGCGATCGTATTTCTTCAAAAGCTCTATATCAACATTTTCAAACCTCATGGCAATTTAAAAATTTTGTTTATGATATTTTTGACTTTCATTTTTGACTGTTTGAACGAGAATTTTCACATTTTCAACCGGCGTCTCGGGCAAAATTCCATGACCGAGATTAAAAATATGTCCATCGCCTTTACCGTATCTCTCAAGAATTTTCACCGCTTCACGCACAACCACATCTGGCTCCGAAAGTAAAACAACAGGATCAAGATTTCCCTGAATAGAAACAGAATCTAAAGTTCTCTTTCTCGCTTCTGATATATCAAATGTCCAGTCAATGCTTATAACATCGCAACCCGTGTTGATAATTTCATCAATCCATTGCCATGTTCCTTTTGAGAATAAAATAACCGGAACCCTGCCGTTAAATTTACTTTTGACCTTTTCAATCACAATCTGAACATACTTCAATGAAAACTCTTTAAATTCATCATAGCTTAAAATTCCACCCCAGGTGTCAAATATCTGAACCGCATCAGCCCCATATTCAATTTGAGCGATCAGAAAATCGGCAACTGCAATGGCGATTTTTTCAAGAAGTTTATGCGCAAGCTCTGGCTTTGAATATATAAAAACTTTCGCATTTCTAAAATCTTTCCCACCTTCGGGCTCAACCATATACGCAAATAAGGTCCACGGCGAACCGGCAAAGCCAATCAATGGAACATCTATATTTCGCTTTGTGAGTTTTATCGCATCAAGAACATATTTAAGTTTATCGGTCGGATCAGGAATAAAAAGTTTGTCAATTTCGGCTTCACTCTGGATGTGTTTTTCAAAGTGTGGTCCTTTACCTTCATCAATATAAAGTTTTAAACCCATCGCTTCAGGCAAAACAAGGATATCTGAAAAAATTATACCCGCATCCACTCCAATTATCTCAATTGGTTGAATCGTCACTTCCGAAGCTATCTCCGGCGTTTTTATCATCGTAAGGAAGTCATAACGCTGGCGAATTTTCTTATACTCAGGGAGGTATCTTCCTGCCTGTCGCATTATCCATATTGGGGTTCTTTCAACTCGCTCACGCCTGCACGCCCTGAGAAACAAATCGTTCTTCAACTTTTCCAAAACTTATCCTTTGTTTTGCATCAATTATCTATTTCAATTCAAAAATAACACACAAGCCCTAAAAAATCAAAAACTCTGAATCCACATTCATCAACTCTTGATTTTGTAAATTCAAATTAATATCTTAACCGTAGATAACTAAAAAACTTCTGGAGGTGAGATGCATAGGAAAATTTTTCTACTTCTTTTATTTGCATTTGGTTGCGGTGTTAAAAATACAACGATAAAAGAAAACATTACCTTCTCAGACAGCACGATCTGCATCATACCCGATTCAACCGTATCAACAACCAATCCTGATACTACAAAAATAAAACAAACCTCACGCAGAGAAATACTTAAAAACGATATATTAATCTACGATTCGCTCACGACATCAAAAATTCTGGATGAAATCCGAAAAGATTACGAACTTGCTTTATCATACATAAAACAGGGAGATACAATCTCTGCAATTGAAATTATACACTCCGCAATGGAAAAACTTGACGAGGTCTCAAGGACAAGTGAGATTGAGTTAAACAAGGACTTTGAAATTTTAAGCAGTAAAATTTTATCTCTGTATCACAGTTACACTGAAAAATTTGACTCTCTATTTCAGGAATCAAATTTGCAGGAATATATCTCAAACATACAGGAGAAACTCAATCAAATCGCAGAATCAGTTGATACAACGAAACAAAAAATCCAAATTGAGCAAATTCCGAAATTGAAAACTACTATACCGCTTATCATAAACGACTATGTTCAGGTCTATCTTGATTATTTTCAAAATGATGGAAGATATTTCATGGAAACATGGTTGGATAGAATCGGGAAATATCTGCCGATGTTCAAACGAATTTTTTCGGAGTATAATCTCCCCGAAGAATTGGTTTATCTTTGCATGATTGAAAGCGGTGTGAGTCCTTTCGCCATATCAAGGGCAAGAGCAGTGGGAATCTGGCAATTCATCAAGGGAACGGGAAGATTATACGGTCTTGAGGCAAACTGGTGGTATGACGAGAGAAGAAACCCTGAGAAATCAACGCGCGCAGCTGCACAGCATCTCAAAGACCTTTATGAATTGTTCGGGGATTGGTATCTTGCAATTGCAGCTTACAACTCCGGGGCAGGAAAAGTTCAAAGAGCAATAAGAAGAGCCGGGGTGGCGGATTTCTGGAATATAAGAAAATTCCTGCCACGCGAAACCAGAAACTATGTCCCGCAGTATATAGCGGTAACTTTGATAGCACTTGAGCCAGAGAAATATGGATTTAAACCACCAGAGATAACCGATGACCCCCTGGAATTTGACGAAGTCCTTGTTGATGCAAGCGTAAATCTCAAAAAAATTGCCGAATGTGCCGAAACTGACATTGAGACAATTATGGAATTAAACCCAGAATTAATTCGCGGATATACACCACCACATAAATACACATTGCGAATTCCGAAAGGCAAAAAAGAAATTTTCATAGCAAATTACCAGTCCCTGCCTGACGACGAAAAAAGAAATTTCATAGTCCACAAAGTTAGAAAAGGTGAAACCTTAAGCAAAATCGCACAAAGATATAAAGTTCCGCTTGGGATTCTTTACAGTTTTAATCCGAAAGTAAAACCAAGAGCCCTTAGAATTGGGCAGGTAATTTTAATACCCGATATCTCAGGCACA
>CAZQJI010000102.1:0-2015 GCA_964593475.1 uncultured Bacteroidota bacterium
GAGATAGATAGAGTTGCACAGATTTTGAGCAGAAGGAAGAAAAATAACCCGGTTTTGATTGGTGAACCAGGCGTTGGGAAGACGGCAATTGTTGAGGGGCTTGCGTTAAGAATTGTGCAGAAGAAAGTTTCAAGGGTTTTGCATAATAAGAGAATTGTTCAACTTGACCTTGCTGCGCTTGTTGCAGGGACCAAATACAGGGGACAATTTGAGGAAAGAGTTAAGGCAATTTTAAATGAGCTTGAAAAAGCAAGGGATGTAATTTTGTTTATTGATGAGTTGCACACGATTGTCGGAGCCGGTGGGGCATCGGGTTCCCTTGACGCATCAAACATGTTTAAGCCAGCGTTAGCGCGCGGAGAACTGCAATGTATCGGCGCGACAACGCTTGACGAATATCGCCAGTATATTGAGAAAGACGGGGCGCTTGAGAGGAGATTTCAAAAAGTTATGATTGACCCGCCAAGCGTTGAGGAAACAATCTACATCTTGATGAACATCAAAGATAAATACGAAGAACATCACAATGTCAGATATACTGATAAAGCAATTGAAGCAGCGGTGAGATTAAGTGATAGATACATAACGGATCGTTATCTTCCGGACAAAGCAATTGATGTTATGGATGAGGCAGGAGCAAGGGTGCATTTATCTCATATTGTTGTCCCGAAAGAAATTGTTGAACTTGAAGAAGAGATTGAGAGAATCAGGCAAATGAAGAATCAAGTTGTGCGGAATCAGGACTTTGAACAGGCAGCTAGGTTGAGAGACCTTGAAAAGAAACTTTTAAGCGATCTTGAAATTGCAAAGCGTGAATGGGAGATAAAAGCTCAAAGCATGGTTTTTGAAGTTACAGAGGAAGATATCGCTGAGGTTGTCGCAATGATGACTGGCATACCTGTGAATAAGATAAGTCAATCTGAATCCGAAAAATTGATGAATATGGAAGCGGAGTTAAAAAAGCAAGTTGTCGGACAGGATGAAGCGATTGAGAAATTAACACGTGCGATAAGAAGAGCAAGAGCTGGATTGAAAGATCCGAGAAGACCGATTGGCTCTTTTATCTTCCTTGGACCAACTGGAGTCGGGAAAACAGAACTTGCGAAGGCGCTTGCAAGATATTTGTTTGACACGGAAGATGCCCTTATAAGAATTGATATGAGCGAGTATATGGAGAAATTCAATGTTTCAAGATTAATTGGTGCGCCTCCCGGATATGTCGGATATGAAGAGGGTGGACAGTTGACTGAAAAAGTTAGAAGAAAACCTTACTCCGTTGTTTTGTTTGACGAAATTGAAAAAGCTCATCCGGATGTCTTCAACATTTTGCTTCAGGTTCTTGATGATGGACAACTTACCGATAGTCTGGGGCGAAGGGTTGATTTTAGAAATACAGTTATAATTATGACCTCAAACATTGGAACAAGGGACATAAAGTTGACAGGTGGAATTGGTTTCGGGATTGGAGAGACGCCGAAAGATAGATTTGAGGCTATGAAGGCAACAATTGAAGAAGCGGTAAAACGTGTTTTTAGCCCTGAATTTTTGAACAGAATTGACGAAATAATCATATTCAAACCTCTTGAAAAAGAGCATATAATTCAGATTGTTGATATAGCAGTTCAAGACATAATGAAGAGATTGAAAACGATGAATATGACGCTTGAGTTGACAAGAAGCGCAAAGGAATTTCTTGCAGAGAAGGGGTATGATCCTGCGTTTGGAGCAAGACCTTTGAAACGTGCGGTTCAAAAGTATCTTGAGGAGCCGTTGTCAGAAGAAATTTTAAAAGGTAAATTTACATCTGGAAGTGTTATAAAAGTTAAGTTGTCAAAAAATAGAGACGAACTCGTCTTTTACGATGCCAGCAGACAAAAGAATGAGCCAGAAGAATTGCCAGAGGAAGAGAGATAAGTTCAAAGGCGGATGCTCTCCCATCCGCTTCTTTGTTTAAAATAAAATTTTCCAATTATGCAGTTTTCGCAAATTTCAACCGAAGAGGTTTTGAAAATTTT
>CAZQJI010000102.1:2115-4083 GCA_964593475.1 uncultured Bacteroidota bacterium
AGGCGTGGTTTTGAGATTAAACCCGGGGAAAGAGTTCTGGTTTGTGAAGATGTTGTGACAACAGGGGGGAGTGTTTTTGAAGTAATTGAACTTGTCAAAAATGCTGGAGGTAAACTTGTTGGTGTCGGATGTATAGTTGATAGAAGCGGTGGAAAAATTGATTTCGGGATAAGGTTTGCTTCTGTGATTCGGCTTGAAGTTCCAACTTTTAAACCGGAAGAATGTCCGTTATGTAAAGAGGGGATTGAAATAGCGAAACCCGGAAGCAGGGGGATTTATTGAAAATTAATCTTAACTCATTTCAATGGGCACCGAGAACATCAGAGGCAATATGAAATTAAAGAAGCGTAATATCATCTATCGTGGAAAAGTTTTTAACATAATCGTTGATGAACTTGAATATTTTGAGTCGGGCAACCATACAATTAGAGAAGTTGTTGAACATCCCGGCGGAGCTGTTGTCCTTGCAGTTCTTCCTGATAGAAAGATAATTTTAATAAAGCAATATCGTTATCCGATTGATAAATTCATTTATGAGCTTCCGGCTGGAAAACTTGATGCTGGCGAAGACCCGCAAGTTTGTGCGGTAAGGGAACTTGAAGAGGAGACGGGATATAAACCACTTAAAATTGAACTTCTGACTTATATTTACACAAGTCCGGGTTTCTGCAGTGAGAAACTTTACATTTATCTTGCAGAAGAACTTCAAAAAGAAAAACAAAATCTTGAAGAAGGCGAAATTTTGTCCGTTGAGTTCAGGACGATTGATGAAGCTGTTGATATGATTTTAAACGGGCAAATAGTTGATGCTAAATCAATTGCTGGAATAATGATCGGAGAAAAAATTTTGAAGAAGAGATGGAAGAAATCAGAAACGGAAACAGGCAGTTCAATGTAGAAATGAAAAAGTGTATCTTTAAGGGTTGTAATGGCGAACTTGAAGAAATAAGTTATTATGAACGAAACAACTGGATTACCGTTGAATATCAATGTAAGAAATGCAAGCGGAAATTTACTGTTAAAATAGAAACATAATCTAAAACCCCTTGGGGATGAAACCAACCCTCGTCATAAGCGCATGTCTTGATGGATTTGCTTATAGATATAACGGATTTTCTGTGAATGATGAAATTGTGAATAAGATAAAATCGCTTTTCAATCTCGTCCATGTTTGCCCGGAAGTTGGCATAGGGCTTGGGGTTCCGAGAAAGACGATAAAATTGCAAAAAGTTAAAGATGATATTAGAGCAATTCAGGATGAGACGGGGATGGATTTAACCGATGAACTTGAAAAGTTTGCAAAAAATTTTTTAAATAACCTTGGTGAGGTTCACGGTTTCATTTTGAAAGCGAAATCACCAAGCTGTGGGGTTGGAAGTGCAAAAGTTTATCACAGAGGCAATCCTTATGGAAAAAGTTATGGAATTTTCGCTGGCGTTGTGAAAGAATATCTTCCGTTCGTTCCGATGATAGATGAGGGAAGATTGAGAAACAGGCAAATTATGTGGGAGTTTTTAACAAAAGTTTTTATGTTTTACAGGTTTACAAACTCAAGAAGCAGTATAAAAAATCTGATTGAGTTTCACACCAAACACAAATACTTGATAATGTCGCTCTCGCAGAAACATTTAAAAACGCTCGGGAGCATAATCGCATCTCATAACAGAGGAAATTTTGAAGATGTGGTAGCAAGATATGAAGAAGTTTTCAAAGATTTAATGACGAAAAGTTTTAGAAAATCAAACATTGTCAATGTCTTGATTCATATTTTCGGACATTTCTCGGAAAACTTGTCAAAACGAGAAAAAGCGCATTTTCTGAAAATGGTTGAAAAATACAGGGAAGATAAGTTTGAGCTTGTGGGGCTTATTGAAGTTTTGCGAGGTTATGCTTTGAGATTTGAAGATGAATACATACTTGGACAGTATTTTCTTGAGCCATTCCCTGAGGCAGAGTGAGATAATCCGG
>CAZQJI010000103.1:0-4043 GCA_964593475.1 uncultured Bacteroidota bacterium
AGATACGATGATATGGTGCGGGCATCTGATAAGGCGACGATGCATCTTGAACTTTTAAGTGCCGGTGTTAACCTGCCGTTTACAATTATCCTGCCTCCTTTTGAGGATGAGCCAAATTTTGAATTTGAGGGGTCAATTTTTGAAAAAATCGGGATTCCTTTTATCATAAAACCATCTTCTGAGACGGGCGGAGGGATCGGGGTTAAAATCGGACGCTCAATTGACGACATAGTTGAAGCAAGAAAGGAATTTTCCTATGATAGATACTTGATTCAGGAGATAATTAACCCGATTTACATTGATGGGAGTAAGGCGTGGTTCAGGGCTTTTTATATTCTTGGTGAGGTTTTAATTTGCTGGTGGGATAATGAGATCAAAGTTTACAGGGAAGCCAGAGATGATGAAATTTCAAAGTATGGAGTTTGTGAGATAAAAGATATTATGGCGAAAATTCAAAATGTTTGCAAGCTTGATTTCTTTTCAAGCGAGATCGCGTTGAGCGAAGTTAACGGTGTTAAGAAATTTATAGTGATTGATTATGTAAATGAGATCCCCGATATGCGATTAAAATCAAAAGCATTTGATGGCGTTCCGGATGAAGTGGTTGAAAAAATTGCGCAGAGAATAGCTGATTTCGTCATAAGTTTAAAATAATTGGGGAATTTTTTAAATTAAAAAAAGAAAAATATAGTTTAATTTGAAATGCTTCGCACCCTGTATGTGAAAAATTATGCTTTGATTGAAGAGATTGAGGTTGAATTTAAAAGTGGTTTAAATATAATAACGGGTGAAACAGGTGCAGGAAAATCAATTTTGATTGACGCCCTCGGGTTGATCCTCGGGGAGAGGGCAAGTAGTGAAGTCGTGAGAAAAGGTGCTGATAAAGCAATAGTTGAGGGAGTTTTTTATGTGGGTGGAAATAAAAAAATTAAAAAATTGCTTGAAGATAACAACATTGAATTTTCAGATGAATTAATCTTAAGGCGGGAGGTCTCGGCAAAGGGACAAAGCCGTTGTTTTGCAAACGACACGCCAATTTCACTCTCCTTAATGAAAGAAATCGGAAATCTTCTCGTTGATCTGCACGGACAGCATGAACATCAATCTCTGCTCAGGGTTGAAACCCATATAGAACTTCTTGATGATTTCGGTGGATTGATCGGTATGGTGGAGGAATTCAGAAAAGAAATTCACAAACTTGAGAATCTATATAAACAGCTTGACGATTTAAAGCAGAAGGAAAAGCTTTTAAAGGAAAAGAGGGAACTTTACGAGTTTCAGCTTAAAGAAATTGAGACGATAAATCCGGAAATTGGTGAGGTTGAACAGCTTGAAAGTGAATTGAAACTTCTTGAAAATGCTGAGAAATTATATGAAGCAACTTCGCAACTTTATTCGTTGCTTTATGGCTCGGAAAAGTCAGTTCACGATCTTCTTGTAATTGTAAGAAATCAACTTGAAGATTTAACCACGATTGATAAAAGATTTCAACCTTATGTTGAGGAAGCACGCTCTGCACAGGCGATAATTGATGAGATAACAAGTTTCGTCCAGAGTTATAATTCAAGGATTGAGTTTAATCCAGAGCGACTTGAATTCATACGTGAGAGATTGCACGCACTTAACAGATTGAAGAAAAAATATGGTGGCACAATTGAAAGTGTAATTGAATATAGAGATAAGATCAGGCGTGAGCTTGAACTTGCTGAAAATTTTGAGGAAGAGATCTCAAAAATAGAACAAAAAATAGAAGAGCAAATTAAGATTTGCTCTGAAATAGCTGAAAGATTATCCACAAAACGAAGGGAAGTTGCAGAAACAGTTGGAGAAGCAATTGTTGATGTTTTAAAAGAGCTTGGGATTGAAAACGCAAGATTTGAGGTTAAAATAGAAAATCATTTAAAACGAGATGGAAGATGCTATGTTAAACTTGGAAATGATTGTTATGAGATAAACAACCGTGGTATTGATTTTGTTGAGTTTTACATTTCAACGAACATCGGTGAAGATCCAAAGCCATTGATCAAAGTTGCCTCAGGTGGTGAAGTTTCAAGGATAATGCTTGCTTTGAAAAGCGTCCTTGCGAAATCAGAGCGTTTGCCTCTTCTTGTCTTTGATGAGATTGACACAGGTATAAGCGGAAGGATTGCACAAAAGGTTGGATACAGTTTGAAAAATCTATCAAAGTATCATCAAATAATCGTCATAACTCATCTACCGCAAATCGCAAGTTTAGCTGATACGCATTTCCTCGCTGAAAAGGTCATACAAGATGGAAGAACTGTTACAAAGATAAGAGAACTTGGGATTGAAGAGCGAGTAAGAGAAGTTGCAAAACTTATGAGTGGTGAGGAGGTAACTCAGGCAACGATTGAGAGCGCAAAAGAACTTATGGGGCTTTCACAAAAACCGGCTACAGGAAGAAGATAAATTTTAAAATAAATTTCTCTGGCTATAAAATGGCTCTTAAAGTTTATAACTCACTTACCAGAAGAAAGGAAGAGTTTAAACCTGAAGTTGAAGGTTTTGTCCGGATGTATGTTTGTGGTCCAACTGTATATGCGCACTCACACCTCGGGCATGCGAAAAGTTATGTCTCATTTGATGTCATTGTGAGATATTTGAGATATCTCGGTTATAAAGTCAGGTATGTTCAGAATATAACTGATGTTGGGCATTTGACGGATAATGCTGATCAGGGCGAGGATAAAATTATAGCGCAGGCGAGAAAAGAACGTCTTGAGCCGATGGAACTTGTTGAAATTTATATGCGAAGTTATTTTGAGGATATGGATAAACTCGGGAATTTAAGACCTGATATATCGCCGAGGGCAACGGGACATATCCCGGAGCAGATTGAACTTATTGAGATTTTGCTTTCAAAAGGTTATGCTTATGAGGTAAATGGTTCGGTTTATTTTGATGTTTTAAAATTTCCTGAATATGGAAAACTTTCTGGCAAAAAAATTGAAGATCTAATCGCTGGTGCAAGGGTTGAAGTAAGAAGTGAAAAAAAGAATCCGTTTGACTTCGCCCTCTGGAAAAGGGCAGAACCGGGACATATAATGAGATGGAGAAGTCCGTGGGGAATTGGTTATCCGGGATGGCATATTGAGTGTTCAGCAATGAGCATGAAATATCTTGGAGAGACATTTGATATACACGGTGGTGGAATTGAAAATCAATTTCCACATCACGAATCAGAAATTGCACAGAGTGAAGCTGCAACTGGAAAACAATTTGTCAGATACTGGCTTCACAACAATATGGTCACAGTAAATGGTGTTAAGATGAGCAAATCACTTGGAAATGTGGTTACTTTAAAAGATGCTTTTAAAAAATACCATCCCCTTGTGATAAGATTTTTCATTTTATCAAGTCATTACAGAAGTCCGGTTGATTACAGTGATGAAGCCCTTGAATCGGCGAAGAAGGGACTTGAACGACTTCATAACACTGTTAAAATTTTGAGATATGAAATCTCAAAATCTCAATCGGGGAAAAATCATGAAATTAATCTTGATGAATACAGGAGAAAATTTATTGAGGCAATGGACGATGATTTTAACACTCCTGTTGCAATTTCGGTTCTTTTTGATTTATCAAGAGAAGTAAATCAAATTTTGAATTCATCAGAAGTATATTCTTCGGATTCGTTAAAGGAAATAGATGAGTTTTACAGGGAGTTCGGGGGGAAAATACTTGGTTTGATACCTGATGAAATTGAAGAGAGAAGGGGTGATTCTGGAATTGAAAGTCAGTTGATAGAGCTTTTGCTTAAGATCAGGGCTAAAGCACGAGCGGATAAAAATTGGGAGCTTGCGGATTGGGTGCGGAATGAATTAAAAAATCTTGGAATTATACTTGAAGATAGAAAAGATGGAACCACGGTTTGGAGATATGCCGACGATAGATAGTCAGGATCTGTAGTGAGTGAAGCGGTTTGATGGGGTTTTAATTCTGATTTTCACTTTTATTTCCACATTTATCCCGGTGCAATTGCAGATTTTTAAGAGGAGATTTTTTGAGGGCAGGACTTTATC
>CAZQJI010000104.1:0-4010 GCA_964593475.1 uncultured Bacteroidota bacterium
AAATTCATCGCAAATCCTTTTCCCGATCAAAAGATTTCGTATCATTGCCTCTGGACTTTCAAGAAATTCATCCATCAAAACATACCATGGACCTATTATGAGTTTCCCCGCTTTTACAAGTTTTTTTATCCGTTCTCTATTCGCAGGTTTAACTTCAAGATAATCCTCAATTATAACGGTTTGACCATCAAGAACAAAACATTTAAAGTTTTTGTCTGTTTCAAGAACATCAATGATTTGATCAATTACTTCAATTAATCTTGCTCTCATAAATTGAAATGACCAATACCAGGCTCTGTCCCAGTGCGTGTGGCTTACGAGAATCCCTGTGTATTTTCGCATCAATCTTCTCGTTTTATCTGGATGTGAAGTTCCTCAAGCTGTTTTGGATCAACTTCGGATGGGGCTTCATCCATAAGCGAAATTGCACTGCTTGTTTTCGGGAATGCGATTACATCACGAATTGATTTCATCCCCGTGAAAAGCATCACGAGACGATCAAATCCGAAAGCAATCCCACCATGTGGCGGAGGTCCGTATTTAAACGCTTCAAGCAGAAAACCAAATTTTCTCCTTGCTTCTTCCTCTGAAATCCCAAGAAGTTTAAAAATTTTCTCCTGAAGTTGCGCATCGTGAATTCTTATGCTCCCACCTGCGATTTCATTTCCATTCAAAACAAGGTCATAAGCTCTTGCTCTGACTTTTCCCGGCTCTGTGTCAAGAAGTGGAATGTCTTCAAGTTTTGGTGATGTAAAAGGATGATGAACCGAAACCCACCGATTTTCTTCTTCATCCCATTCAAGAAGCGGAAAATCAACAATCCAGGCAAGTTTGAAATCATCTTCATCAATTAAATTCAATCTTTTCCCGAGTTCAACTCGCATATTTCCAAGTATTGAATAAACCTTCTGCGGTTCATCCGAAACAAGAATTATCAAGTCACCATCGTTTGAATTCATTTTCTCTTTTAATTTTTGAAGAGAAATTTTTGAGAAGTATTTTGCCACGGGTGAATCAAGTTCGCCGTTTTCAACTTTAAAATGAACAAGTCCGCCAGCACCGTAATTTTTTGCGAGCGTTGTGAGTTCATCAATCTGTTTTCTTGAATAGTTCCCGCAACCTTTGAGATTTAATCCACAGATTATCCCGCCTTTCTCTATCGTCTCTCTGAAAATTTTGAACTCTGTTGCCTTGAAAATTTCCGTGACATTTACAATTTTCAAATCAAATCTCAAATCTGGCTTATCAGTCCCGTATGTTTCAATTGCCTCTCTGTATGTTATCCTCGTAAATGGCGTCGGAATCTCAATTCCTTTTATCTCTTTGAACAATCTAAGCATTAAACCTTCAACAATGTTGAAAACATCTTCTTCCGTGACGAACGACATTTCAATGTCAATTTGTGTAAATTCGGGTTGTCTATCCGCCCTTAAATCCTCATCTCGGAAACACTTAACAATTTGAAAGTATCTATCAAATCCAGCGACCATTAAAATTTGCTTGTAAAGTTGTGGCGATTGCGGAAGTGCGTAAAATTTTCCTGGGTGAATTCTGCTTGGAACAAGAAAATCCCTTGCTCCTTCAGGCGTGCTTTTGACAAGGAAAGATGTTTCTATTTCAAGGAAATTATTTTCGTCAAAGTACTTTCTAACAATTTGCGCCATCCTGTGCCTTGTTATAAGATTTGACTGCATTATGGGTCTTCGCAGGTCAAGATATCTATATTTCAAGCGAAGTTCCTCGGAAACATTTATATCATCTTCAATCAAAAATGGTGGTGTCTCTGACTTGCTTAAAATTTGAACTTCATCAGCAAGAACATCAATTTCTCCCGTTGGGATTGATGGATTTTCCGCACCTTTTGGTCTTCTTTCAACTTTGCCCGTAACCGAAATTACATATTCAGATTTTAATTCCTTTGCGATTTGATATGCTTCATAATTATGCTGGGGCGAAAAAACAATTTGAGTTTTCCCGTATCTGTCTCGTAAGTCAATAAAAATTAAACCTCCTAAATCCCTTCTTCTGTCAACCCATCCGTTTAAAGTTACGGTTTTCCCGACATCGCTTGCTCTTAATTCGCCACAGGTGTGCGTTCGCTTTTTGAAAATCATTTAATCTTTTGTTTTTGTTTTTCAAAAATATATCAAATCCGCAGTTTATTATCAAATGTTTTTGCGCTTATTGGGTTAATTTTGAGGGAAGAGGAAAGAAAAAAGGCGGGAAAATCCCGCCCATAATTTTTACAGGAAGAGATATGGTTTCCAGTGCTCGTCAATTTCGCCGACGAAATTTTTAATGAAAAGTATCGGATTTGGTCTCATTGGCTTTCGCAATAATTTCATCCCTGCTTCTTCAGGAGTTCTATCGCCCTTCTTATTGTTGCATTGAATGCAAGCACAAACAAGATTTTCCCAGGTATCTTCTCCACCTCTTGACTTCGGAATCACATGGTCAACTGTAAGAGGAACTCCAGTGCGTCCGCAGTATTGACATCTGTAATTGTCTCGCTTTAAAATATTTTTTCTCGTTAAAATCACCCTGCGATAGGGCATATGAATGTAATAAGACAATCTAACAACGCTTGGGAATGGAATTGAATATGAGACGGATCTTATATATTGCCCTTCCCTTGCTGCAACAAGTTCAGCTTTTCCAAGATAAAGCAATGCGATCGCTTTTTTAACAGGGCAAATGCTCATCGGTTCATAGTTTTGATTCAGAACAAGAACTTTTTTGTGCAGAGGGCTTGACGCAGATTGTTTTTTGCTCTCCTCGTAAAACCGAAATTTGAACGGCGTTTCCTCTCTGAATTTAACTCACCTCCGTGATTAAAATTTTAATTTTTGCTCTTTTTAATTGAAACTCTTCTTGCACCAACAAAAGTTCTCGCAAGTCGCTCGCTGAAAAGCTCACTTTTTTTATCTAAACTGTTTATTCGGACGAATCCAGAAGAATGAATTATCTCTTTATCTTTTCCAGTGTATATTCCAACATGCGTTATCCTTTTGCCATCTGAACTGAAAAATAAAAGATCACCCTTTTGAAACTTGGCAAAATTTTTCCCAACATATTTCCCAATTTTCCACTGCATGTCTGAATCCCTCGGCAAGTAAATTCCATTTATTCTGAAAACAGTTTGAACAAATCCAGAACAGTCAAATCCCTTTGGCGTTTTCCCACCCCATAAGTAAGAGACACCGAGAAATCTTTTCGCAGTTTTTATTATACTGTCGTAAGTAAAATAGCCGAATTTATTTGAGAGCAATTTAACCGAATTTCTATTCACCCAGCCGATTTCTCCATCTGGAAGCTGGACTTTGAACCAATCATCTTTTTCCTCTGTGTAATTTAAAACTGAACAGACAACAATGTCTCTCAAAGTTTGAGAATCTCTATTTGGTTTTGAATAGACAAAGCCAAAAGCATCCGTAAATTCAAGTTTTGGTTTATTGATATATTCTTCAAAGTTTTTTTCATCCATAAGAACGACCTGAGGTTTATACACCCAGCCGATGTATCCATCAAAATGCAATCTCAATCTTATCCATTCATCTTGGAAAATTTCAAGCACATCAAATGTCTCACCGAGGATGATTTGCGTGGTTTGTTCGCTTTTCATTGATGGTTCTTTAAAGACGGGCGCTGTCCCGACATTGCAGATGCCGTATTTAAACGCTAAATTTTCGTCAGGGAGAAGTTTTATTGGAATTTTTAATTTGAGATGTTTTATAAATTTTTGAGCTGGTTCAATTAACTTGCTATCGGAGATTTTCAGAACGCTCTCGGAAATCTCAAAAACGCTGGTTCTTGTGTCAATTCCAACTTTCTGGCGAAATTTTTCAACTTTTAGATTCGTCTCATCCATTTTCCTAAACACAAGTTTTATCTTTGTTTAAAATATAATTCAGGATGGGATAATTGTCAAGTTAAAAGGTTTTGAAGCAAAACAAATTATACAGATGTCCGGGCTTGTAATTTTTTATTTAGCAGGCAGGTTTTTTATTAAT
>CAZQJI010000105.1:0-3797 GCA_964593475.1 uncultured Bacteroidota bacterium
TTTCTGTGAAGTTGAATGTTAAAATTGAATTAAGTATATTTCAGATGAAAATTCACAAGCATTAGCACTTTATAAACTAACCTCTGGAGGCGTTATGAGAGAAGTTGTAATAGCAAGTGCATGTCGCACACCAATTGGCTCATTTAACGGGGCATTAAGTCCACTTCCAGCACCTAAACTTGGCGCAATCGTAATTGAAGAAGCTCTTAAAAGGGCTAATATCCCGAAAGATCTTGTTGATGAAGTTATAATGGGATGTGTTTTAACGGCAGGAGTTGGTCAGGCGCCAGCCCGTCAGGCAGCAATTTTTGCTGGTCTTCCAACAAAAGTTGAATGTATGACAATTAACAAGGTTTGTGGCTCCGGGCTTAAAGCTGTCATGCTTGCAACTCAAGCGATCAAACTTGGTGATGCTGATATAATCGTCGCTGGTGGGATGGAAAGTATGTCAAATGCTCCATATCTTCTTGATAAAGCAAGAACGGGCTACAGGATGGGTCATGCGCAAATTATTGATTCAATGATAAAAGATGGACTCTGGGATGTTTATAATGATTTCCACATGGGAAATGCAGGTGAATTGTGTGCAAGAGAATGTGGGATTTCAAGGGAAGAACAGGACGAGTTTGCTGTGTTAAGTTATAAAAGAGCGCTTGAAGCAATTGAGAAAGGTTATTTCAAAGAAGAGATCGTCCCTGTTCCAGTTCCGCAACCCAAAGGTGAAACAATTCTTGTCACTGAAGATGAAGAACCGAAGAAAGTAATTTTTGAGAAGATACCAAAACTTAAACCGGCTTTTGATCCAAATGGCACAATCACACCTGCAAACGCATCAAAGATAAACGACGGAGCTTCTGCTCTTGTTCTTATGTCAAAAGAAAAAGCAGATGAACTTGGCATAAAGCCACTTGCAAGGATTGTCGCATATACCTCAGCAGCTAAAGACCCCGCGTGGTTTACAACTGCACCCGTTGATGCGATTGAAAAAGTTTTGAAGAAAGCGAATATGAAAAAAGAAGATATTGATCTTTTTGAAGTGAATGAAGCATTTGCTGTTGTTGCGCTTGCGACATCAAAACTTGGTGGAATTCCGATTGAAAAAATGAACATACACGGTGGAGCTGTTGCGCTTGGACATCCAATTGGTGCAAGTGGTGCAAGGATCTTGACAACCCTTCTTTATGCTATGAAGAGAAAAGAAGCAAGATTCGGACTTGCTGCTATTTGCATCGGCGGTGGAGAAGCAAGCGCTGTCATAGTTGAAAGAATTTGAAGTCAAAATTATATGACAAGGAAGAAGGAAAGAAAAATACCTTTGACAAAAGAGGAAGCAATTTCAGGAGCGAAGAAATTTCTCAAAAATGCAAAGGAGATTTTATCAAAAGTTAAAATTGAATGCGGAAGATACACAGATACAAAGTATGTAAAAGAAGCATCTGCAATGGCATATCTTGCTGGTCTGAAAGCAATTGATGCTTATTTGCTTGGCAGAGGAACACCTCCAGATAAACTTCCGACTTCAATTCAGGAGTATTTTGAAGCGATTTCAAAAATTCCGAAAAACGGCAAGCTTAAAGCATATTTAAGCACTGCTTATGAGAACCTTCACATCTTTGCATATTATCGTGGTGGAGTAAGTGTTGATATGATAAAGGCGGGAATCAAAGGTGTTGAAGAAATCATAAAAATTCTTGATTAATTTTTTTTCAAAAACAAAAAATGGGAGCACATAACTATGGAGATCAAAAAAGTTACAGTCGTCGGAGCTGGGACAATGGGCAGTGGAATTGCGCATGTTCTTTCGCAAAATGGCTATCTTGTAAATTTGATTGATATCAACAAAAGCGTCCTTGAGAAAGCGATAAATGTGATAAAGCAAAATATGGATAGGCAAATTAAAAAAGGATTGATGACCGAGGAAGAAAAGGAACAGGCGATCGCAAGAATTAACACTTTAACTTCACTTGAAAGCGGTGCTAAAGATGCCGATTTCGTGATTGAAGCTGCAACTGAAAATGTGAAGATTAAAAAAGATATTTTCAAATCGCTTGATCTCGTTTGCAAACCCGAGACAATTCTTGCAACCAACACATCTTCAATTTCAATAACTGAAATTGCGTCTGCAACGAATCGCCCGGATAAGGTCATCGGGATGCATTTCTTCAACCCTGTTCCTGTGATGAAACTTGTTGAGATAATCCGGGGGCATGATACTTCTGATGAAACTTTCAAAATCACAAAGGAGCTTGCTGAAAAACTTGGTAAGACAACGGTTGAGGTAAAAGATTATCCCGGCTTTGTCTCAAATCGTATTTTGATGCCAATGATAAATGAGGCGATATATTGTTTGATGGAAGGAGTTGCTTCGGCAGAGGATATTGACACGGTTATGAAACTTGGTATGAATCATCCGATGGGTCCACTTGCTCTGGCTGATTTAATCGGGCTTGATGTGTGCCTTTCAATTATGAATGTTTTATATGAAGGTTTCGGTGACCCGAAATACAGACCATGTCCGCTTTTGAAAAAGATGGTTGCAGCTGGTTATCTCGGGAGAAAAACAGGAAAAGGTTTCTACGATTATACTCAACAACAAAATAACAAGGCAGGGCAATGAACTTTCAGTTTACAGAAGAACAATTAATGATCAAAGAGACCGCAAGAAAATTTGCGGTTGAGGAACTGGCGCCAAGAGCGTCAGAAAGAGATGAAAAGGAAGAATTCCCACACGAAGAAATCAAAAAACTTGCCGAACTTGGATTTATGGGAATGATGGTTTCGGAAAATTACGGTGGCGCAGGACTTGATACGATAAGTTATGTTCTCGCTATGGAAGAAATCTCAAAAGTTGACGCTTCCGTTGGAGTTATAATGTCTGTGAATAACTCGCTTGTTTGCTGGCCCATTGAAGTATACGGGACCGAAGAGCAAAAGATAAAGTATTTACCACGACTTGCACGTGGTGAATTGCTCGGTGCTTTTTGTCTTTCGGAGCCAGAAGCCGGAAGCGATGCATCAAATCAAAGAACGACCGCTGTAAGAGATGGCGATTTTTATGTGTTGAACGGAACGAAAAATTTCATCACAAATGGCGTATATGCAAATATCTTAATAGTTTTTGCCCAGACCGACAGGGAAAAAGGTTCAAAAGGTATTTCCGCATTTATAGTTGAGAAGGACTTTCAAGGTGTGATTGTCGCAAAGAAAGAGAAAAAACTCGGGATAAGAAGTTCGGACACGGCGCAAATTGTTTTTGAAGATTGCAGAGTCCCGGTTTCAAACCGTCTTGGAGAGGAAGGTGCTGGATTTAAAATTGCTATGACGACTTTAAATGGTGGTAGAATTGGTATAGCTGCACAGGCACTTGGAATTGCGCAAGCATCTCTTGAGGCATCAATTAAATATGCAAAGGAGAGAAAAACATTTGGTAAATATCTTGCTGAACATCAAGCGATACAATTTAAGATCGCCGATATGGCAACGAAAATAGAAGCAGCAAGATTGTTAACTTTGCTTGCAGCGTGGAAAAAGGATCGCGGTGAAAGATATGTTAAGGAAGCGTCAATGGCAAAGCTGATGGCTTCTCAAGTTGCGGTTGAATGTGCCCTTGAAGCGGTGCAAATTCACGGTGGTTATGGCTACATCAAAGATTTTCCGGTTGAGAGATATCTTCGTGATTCAAAAATTACTGAAATTTATGAGGGAACCTCAGAAATTCAGAGAATAATCATAGCAAGGGAACTTCTGGAGATGAAAGTTTGAACTTGTTCTGCCTTTCCCCCTCTCTAATTTTAGAG
>CAZQJI010000106.1:0-3542 GCA_964593475.1 uncultured Bacteroidota bacterium
AAGTTAAGAATTTGATGAAAAAAAGTCAAGGTTTTTTAATTAGTGTGCGTCTGTTTTTTTTAGAGTTTGTCAAGTAAAATGGAAAATTCGGCAAGATGAAAGATGTAATCACGGATGTAGCGTAAGTTGGACTTTCTGGTTATGGCAAAGTTATAATCACCGACGACAAAGAGGCAACTGCGGGCACGGGTGACTGCAACATTTAAAAGCTGTTTTGCGGAGTGGTTTATAAACCGTAGAAGTGAATCATTTGATCCCGGTGAGACAACAAGTGAGAGAAACATTATGTCTTTTTCATCTCCCTGAAATCTGTGGACTGTATCAACAACATCAATTCCGGGGCGAAGAACATCCTGCAAGTATGTTCGGAGAAAATCAGCTTGATTTCGGAATGGAGTTGTGACTCCTATGGAAATATCAGGGGTTATAGTAAGTTTAAGTGAATTTATAAGGTTTTTAATTGTGTCAGCTTCATTTCTGTTAACTTTGTTGCGCTCTTCCCCGTTTGTATGAATCCAGTAAATTCCTTGATAGCGTTCAAATTTGAGATTCTCCGGCGGTGTTTTTATGATAAGTTCCTTACCTATGTGTGAGTAAAAATATGTGTTTGAAAATTCAATTATTCTGGGATGGGAGCGGTAATGCTCGGTAAGGAAAACAACAGGGGTAAGGCTCAGGTTTGAAATTTCTTCAGCAACTGAGTAAAGGGAGCGATTGCTATAAGTGAGTTTGAGTTCAGATGGTATGTGACAATCGCTGGAAATTGTGTTATCTTCTTCGTGGGATAAACCGGATATGTGTTTTAACTGCATCGGGTCTCCAATGATGACGACATTTTTGCTTCTATAAATAAGGGGCAAGGCAGAAGGGAGATCGGATTGGGATGCTTCGTCTATGACGAGAATATCAAAGAGTTCGGGTTCAAGGGGGATAGCGTTTGCAACAGATTGGTTTGTGGTAGCAAAAAGCGGAAATATTTTCAAAATCTGCTTGAATAATGGCGCTGAAACCTGTTCGGAATTTTCAATAGCATTTTTAAACTTCTGTAAATAAGGAACCAAATTCCGGTCAAGCAAGGAAGTGAAGGTTAAAAGAAGATAGTTCTTTGATTTTTCAATAAGCTGAGTTTTGAGGTCTTCAAGTTCGTGAAGTGCGGTTTCAATCTGAGGGTTGAGATTAATTATTTTTACCACTATATTGTCTAATTCCTTTTTAAGTTCATTTATAATTTTATCAAAATTTGATCGCAAGATTGAAATCTCATTTTTATGTCTGTCAATTTTTTTATCAATTTCAAAGATCTGTTCGGTATCGGATTCCCAGGATTTAACTTTTAAGAGAGAATTAAAGAGTGAAAGCAGGTCGGGAAATTGGCTTTTTAGATATTCAATCTGTTCGGATTCAAGATATGGTCCGGTGAGTTTTTCAAAGATGTTAAGATATTTTCTATGTATGTAATCCTTGCGGAAAAAGAGAATGAGTTTCTCAATCAGCGTGAGTTTCCCGGAGAGTTTATCTTTTAGATTTTTTATGTGTAATGATATAAGATCTCGTGAAACAGGATAAGTTTTTCTGTTTTTGTAAAAGAAAAGAATAAATGGTTCGGGGATGTGGGAGAGAATTTCATTTTTACGGGTTTCAAGATTGTAGATGACCTGTAGTTTTGTGTTTATGTTAAATTCTTTAAGGGAGATAGTGTAATTAATTTGCTCAGAAAGTGTTCGCTCAGTCATTTTAAGATTTTCAAATTCTTTAAATATGGCTTCAATTTTGTTGATTTTTTCTGTGAGGATGAAAATTTCGTTTTTGATTTTCTCAATTGAAAAGGATGAAGGTTTTTCGGTGTTATTCAAGATGTTTATCGCTCTGGTGATTTTTTCTGGAATAAGAGAAAGGACTTCCCTATTCCCCACTCTGATAAGAGGTGAGAGCTGGGAGCTGGCAAAAATTGATTCAAATTTTTTGCATACATCGTCAACTGCTTTATTGTTTTTGGTTGAAAAAAGGACTGTCTTTCCATTTATGATTGCGTTTGCAAGAATGTTGAATGATATCTGTGTCTTTCCTGTGCCGGGTGGTCCGGTGACAACTGTGAGAGGTCTTTTAAAGGCGCTTTCAACAGCAAGTTGTTGTTCACGGTTAAGCTGTGAAAAAGGAAGGATGTTAAAATAAATCGGTGATTCTGAATTTGAAAAAGAGGTTCGTTTTACGAATGAAAGAAAAACAGGTGAAAGTCCTGATTGTTTTGAAAGTTCTTCAAGCTCTTTGATGACTTTGAAATTAGTTCCCCAGTTGCCCCAGAAAATGAAAATACGATTTGATGAATAGATGGCGTTAAAGTCATCCTTTGTGATCCTTGCTCTTTCAGGGTTTATGTTGTCAAAGATTATGTTAAGTTTTTCTTGTTCAGTTTTTGCTTTATCAATTTGAGATTTTATTTCTTCAAGTTGTTCGGGGTCCGGGATGCCGAGGGCTCTTGAAATGAATGTTTTTGAGATTTCAAACTTTTCTGAAATTTTGAATGAAACAATTTTCTTTCTTTCGTCAATTTCAAAGTCAAGTGATGATATAAAGACGGGAACCTTTGTCTTTGCTGTGTTTTGATTTCCATTGTTTTTATCCTGGATGAAAAGGACAGGAAAAGCGAGAAGAAGCTGGATGCGTTGTGCTTTTGAGTAAAAACTTTGTTTTTTAAGGAAAGAATCTAATTCGGGTGAAAGTGGCGCTATGAATTCGCTTATTGTAAAAGGAGAAAATGGAAGATCAAGGGGAATAGCGGAGTCGGGAATTTCGGACGATTTTAGATCTTCAAGAACAAGGCAATACCGGAAATAGTTAATTATTCTGGTATGCTCGGGCGAATCCTTAGAAATGTTGATCTTTATGGGTATATTGACACGAATAGTTACGGGTTCTAATTCTCCTGATGGGGGTTTATATTCTTTAATGCATTGATCGTTGTGAAGATTAAATATTTTAAAGATAATCGTGTCAACATCTTCATTTGATAGATTTATCTGTGATGGGGGGAGAGAGTCAATCTCTGTGTGGAGTGTTTCTGATGATGTGACTTTAAACCATTTTCTCGTTGCTTCGCTGAGTTGAAGGGGATCAAAGTAAACTCTGGAATCAAATATGACTAAACCTTTTATGTGTCCGAGATTCAGGTTTGTGTCAATGAATTCGGGTGTGAAGAAAAGGTGTAATTTATCTTTGAGGAATTTTAGGAGTTCAAATTTGTAGCGATGTATTTGCTGGAAAGGATTTTCACGAGATTTGTTGATTTCAAGTCCGCCGGCAAACCAGAGGCTGTTTTCATTTCCAGTGATCGTTCCAGAACCGGATTTTATCTCTGCAACAGCAATGAGTTTGTTTGAGATTATGATAAGATCGGGGGTTGATGAGAGGATGTAAGGTTGAACGATGAGATTGAAATTTTCAGGTGAATTTGAAAATTTGTTTTTAAGGTTTGAGAAGATTTTTTTAAATGCGATGCGCTCATGATCAAATTTGAAGTCGGAGATAAGGAAACAGCGAAACAT
>CAZQJI010000107.1:0-3409 GCA_964593475.1 uncultured Bacteroidota bacterium
GCTTTTGAGAACGAAGCGTATAAAATGCTTCCAAAGGTTCTTGAAGAGAGATATTCAATAAGGTTGAAAAACAAATTTATAAGAACCGAAATAGGAGGGAAGGAGATTAATTTCTTCGCAGAAGCAAACATTGATGGCAAGGAAGTTTTGATTGTTGGTGAGGCGAAAATGAAAATTGAATCTAGAATAGAAAAGTTAAAGAAGGAAAGAGGTGAAGCGGATGTATTTGAGGAATTGGAAGAAAAAGCCAGAGCGGTTTTGAGTAAATATGAAGGAAAGGAAATTGTTAAAATCATTGTGACGCATTATGCGGATCGTGAATTTTTAAAGGATGCTGAAGCAAGAAAGATTTTAGTAATACAAAGTTATGAGTGGTAATTTTATGAGTTCAAAAGTTAAATTTGGCGTTGTTGTTTTCCCGGGTTCAAATTGTGATTATGACACTTATTATGTTTTAAAGGAAGTTTTCAATCAGGATGTTAAGTTCATATGGCACAAGGATGGTTCGGTTGGAGATGTTGATGTCGTAATTTTGCCGGGTGGATTTTCTTATGGAGATTATCTAAGACCCGGGGCTATAGCAAGATTTTCACCAATAATGAAAGATGTTGTAAATTTCGCAAACCGTGGTGGAAAAGTTATAGGCATTTGCAATGGTTTTCAAATTCTTGTTGAGTCAGGACTTCTACCCGGTGCATTGTTAAGGAATTCATCGTTAAGATTTGTATGTAAATATGTTTATGTCAGGGTTGAAAATAATAATACATTGTTTACTTCTCTATGTGAAAATGGTGAAGTTTTGAAACTTCCTATCGCTCACGGGGATGGAAATTATTATGTTGATGAAGATACATTGAAAAAGTTGATTGAAAACGGGCAAATTGTGTTTAGATATTGCGATAAAGATGGAAATATAACTGATGAAGCAAATCCAAATGGTTCAGTTTACAACATAGCAGGCATAATTAATGAGAAAGGCAATATACTTGGGATGATGCCACATCCGGAGCGTTGTTCAGAAGCATTGCTTGGTTGCACGGATGGAGCGAAGATTTTTAATTCATTGATTTATTCTCTTACTTTGGCAGAGGAATTTGTGAATTTAAAGTAAATTCAAAAATTAAAAGAGGTGATTAAAATGTTCGGACTTGGATGGCAGGAATTACTTCTGATTTTGATTGTGTTGTTGATTTTGTTTGGTGGTAAGCGTCTTCCGGAGCTTGCCCGTGGTCTCGGGAGCGGGATAAAGGAATTTAAAAAAGCGTTGAGGGAGGATGAGTCAGCAACACAGGAAGAAAAGCCAAAGGAAATTGAGCAAAAAACAGAGAGAAAGGATTAAATAATTTATATCTTCGGGAGGTGTTTTTATGTTTGATAACATTGGATTTGGAGAATTACTTGTAATCGCTCTGTTTATTTTGATATTTTTCGGACCGAAGAAAATCCCGGATATAGCGAGGACACTTGGGAAAGCAGTTCGTGAATTTAGAAAAGCAATGCAGGATGTTCAAAGTGAAATTCAAAGTGTGACCGGAATTGATTTAAATGAAACCTCGGAAACCATCTCAAAACCCCTTGAAAAGGATGATCTTGATGATTTGAAATTTGTAAAAAGTGAGGGAGAAAATCTCGTGGATGTTAAGCAAGAAACAGATACAGTTAGGAAAGACGGGATTTCAAAAAAGCGTAGCAACTCAACAAGTAAAAGAGTCGGATTTAAATCAACATCATCAAAAAGAAACAGGGCTCGCTCTGGTGTGAAAACAAAAGCGAAAAGAAAATGAAGGTAAAAAAATTTGATGTTTTGACTTATGACCGGATAAGGGAAAAACTCACATCGGGGGAATTGACCTGTGAATCTCTTGTCAGGAATTATTTAAAGAGGATAAAGGAATTTGAAAGGTTAAATGCTTTTATAAATGTTTTTGAGGAAAAAGCAATCCAGAGGGCAGTTGAAATAGATGAGAAGATAAAATCTGGAAACGCAGGAAAACTTGCGGGGATGGTTATCGCTGTAAAGGATAACATTTGTATTAAAGATGAAAGATGCACATGTGCTTCAAAAATACTTGAAAATTTTGTCTCTCTTTACAATGCAACTGCTGTTGAGAGATTACTAAAAGAAGATGCGATCATCATCGGGAAGACAAATCTTGACGAATTTGCGATGGGTTCTTCAACCGAGAACTCTTATTTTGGACCGACGCTTAATCCTTATGATGAAGAACGTGTTCCAGGTGGTTCAAGTGGGGGAAGTGCTGTTGCTGTTGCGGTTGGACTTTCAACAACTGCGCTTGGTTCTGACACAGGTGGTTCAATAAGACAGCCAGCTGCTTTTTGTGGTGTTTATGGTCTGAAACCAACTTACGGAAGGGTCTCAAGGTTCGGGCTTGTTGCGTTTGCTTCCTCGTTTGATGTCATAGGTCCGTTTGGAAATTCAACGAAAGATGTTGCCCTTGTCCTTCAGGTTATCGCGGGTCGTGATGAGTTTGATTCAACATCGGCAGATGTGCCTGTTCCGGATTATTTGAGCTTTCTTGACACAGATATCAAGGGTTTAAAAGTTGGCATACCACAGGAGTATTTCTCAGAAGGACTTGATGATGAGATAAGGGAAGCGATTGAAAGAAGGATTGATTTTTTGAAAGAAAACGGCGCAATAGTTGAAAAAATTTCACTTCCACACACGGACTATAACATTCCAACTTATTACATACTTGTAACCGCTGAAGCTTCGTCAAATCTTGCACGCTATGATGGAGCAAGATATGGATACAGAGCTGAGGGTGTCAAAACTTTATATGATATGTATGTCAAATCAAGAAGTCAGGGTTTTGGAGCTGAAGTTAAGCGAAGGATAATGCTCGGGACCTATGTTTTATCTGCGGGATATTATGAGGCGTATTATAGGAAAGCTCAAAAGGTGAGAAGGTTGGTAAAAGAGGACTTTGACAAAGCGTTTGAGAAAGTTGATGTTATAATAACTCCGACATCGCCGACTACAGCTTTCAAACTTGGTGAAAAAGTTGATGACCCGCTTCAAATGTATTTGTCTGATGTTTACACTGTTTCAGTTAATCTCGCTGGTGTTCCTGCGATAAATGTTCCGGCTGGGTTTGACAGCAAGGGATTGCCAATAGGAATGCAAATTATCGGAAAGCAATTTGATGAGGGGACGATTTTGAGAGTTTCCAATTTTCTGGAGAAAAATTTTGAAGGATAAGCAAATGGTTACGGGTTTAAAGCTTATGTTTGAAGATGAAAGCATGTTAGAAAACTAAATTCTCAAAATCTGGAAAATTAGGAATGGAAATAAGAGCAGTAATGGGAAAAAGAATAGGAACTAAAACAAGCAGCTTTGGTTCTCCTGGTAGAATAAATCATGACGCTTCAATTTTCTATTCAAGAA
>CAZQJI010000108.1:0-3409 GCA_964593475.1 uncultured Bacteroidota bacterium
TAATTTACCCGACAGCAAGATTTTGCCCTGTGTGTGGTGAAAAATTGGTTAAAAATAAAACCGGTTAAAGCCATGAGGAGTTCAACTCTTTTTATCATATTTTCTCTTTCACTGTCCTTGGTTTCATGTATAAAGAAGCCAGAAAATCCTTTAGACCCTTCAAGTCAGTCCTATATTCCCCCGAGTGTTGAGATTATCTCAGGTCCTAAAGAGGGTGAAATTGTAAAAGATAATACCGTAACATTTGTCTGGCGTGGTAATTCAAATGCTAATGAATTCAGATACATCCTTGAACCATATATGTCTTCGTGGAGCGGATGGAGTAAGAACAATTCTGCGACTTTCTCGTTACTTGACGATATTCCTTATAAGTTTACATTACAAACGAGATATGAAAATCAAAATGAAATTACTTCTGTGATCAGGAATTTCAGCGTTGATGCGATAAAGGGACCCGGTTTGAAATTTTATAAGCTGAATAATCAAATCAATCTGGGTTCATCCGTTACATTAGATGTTGTTCTTGAGGATATTTCAAATTTTGAGTCAGCAAGCTTCAGGGTCAGCTTTGAACCACTATATTTAAATTTATCATCTGTTTCACCAGGGGATATAGGTAATAATGTTCCTGTTGTAATTTTACCGGATTTTTCCCGTTGGTCTGTGATTCAGGAGGCGAATAATAGGGGATATGTTGATATAACAGCTGGTGTGTTGCTCTCTTCACCAACGCAATCAATTAAATCGGGTTCAATTGTAAGGTTAGTTTTTCAGTCAAAAAAATCAGGGACGACAGGGTTGACATTATCAAATGTTAAGATCGTTGACCCCAATGGGAGTCAATATAGTTTAAATTTTTCTACCAGCAGAGCAAATGTTGAAATTAAATAAAAAGGAGGTGGCTTGTTATGAGGAATTTAATTTTACTTTTCATAATTGCTTTCTCACTTCAGGCACAACAAAGGGGGATAGGTTTAAAAGATTCTAAATCTGTTCAATTTGAAAAATTTTATAAAAATTCCTGGGCTTTAATAATTGGAATTGATGATTATGTTTATGCACCCAAACTCAAATATGCGGTAAAGGATGCAAAGGCAATAGCAGAGGTTTTGATTGATGAGTATGGTTTTGAAAGGGATAAGGTTATAGAATTATATAACTCTAAAGCCACGAGGATTGAGATTTTGAAGGAGTTTGACCGGGTAAAAAATAGGGCTGGAGTTGATGACAGGGTTTTTATCTTTTTTGCTGGACACGGGATAACGGAGCGATTGCCGGATGGGAGGGACAAGGGTTATATTCTGCCATATGATGGCAGGAGCGATCAACTTTTATCAACTGCTATATCTACCGATCAACTTGCAGAGATAAGTCAGCTTCTCAGGGCAAAGCATGTATTTTTTGTTATGGATGCTTGCTATAGTGGGTTAATTTTTGCGAGAGCAACACCAATATCAAGTGAGGCTCTTGATTATCTTGAGATAGTGACGACAAGAAAAGCAAGGAAAGCCCTTACAGCTGGAGGCAGGGATCAAACCGTTATGGATACAGGACCTGGGGGACATAGTGTTTTCACATATTATTTACTTGATGCTCTGAAGAATAAGACAGCTGATTTAAATCGTGATGGTATAATTACAACTGGTGAATTGAATGATTATGTTTCACCGAGGGTTACTTCTGAATCAAGAAGGACTCAGACACCGGAGTATGGTATATTAAGCGGTGATCTTGGAGGTGATTTTGTTTTTATTCCTGTTAAAGCGGTTAAATTTGCAAATCTGACAATAAGTGTTGAGCCGGAAGATGCAACAATATATATTGATGGTATTAAGGTTGATGGTCCGGGAACATATCGTTTAACTCTGGATAAGCATACTATAAAGGTGACAAGGGATGGTTATAAAGATTATATCAGCGAAATAGAACTTTTTTCCGATGATTATCTTGAAGTTAATTTAACACCACTTGCCGCTGTTGTTGAAATAAAATCAAATGTTAAAGATGCATATATCAGTGTTGATGGTGTTAGAGTGGGTGCTTTGCAAAATGGATATGCAAAAATTAATGTTCAGGCAGGAGTGAGAAATATTACACTTGAAAATGAGGAGAAAGGATATGAAGCATCAAGCAAAATTGTTGAGTTGGAACTGGGAAAAACATATTCACTTTATTTTGAACTCAAATTAAAACCATCATTTATTGAAATTAAATCAAATGTCCCTGATGCTGATGTTTACATTGATGATATTAAAGTTGGTAAACTATCTCAGGGTTCTGGCGTTTTTTCAGTATCTCCCGGAAGAAGAAAAATTAAACTTGAACACCCGGATTACGAATCAGTATACAAATACATTGATATTCTTCCAAATTCAAGGACAAAAGCCAATTTAAATCTTGAACCATCTTTTTACAATATAACCATCCAATCAAATGTAGAGGACGCGGTTGTCTGGATTGATGATGTCAGAATTGGAAATCTTAAAAACGGTATCCTTGATGTTAAAGTTAGAAAAGGATTTAGGAGTATAAAACTTTCTAAAGAGGGATATAAAACTGCAACTTTGTCAAGAAACATAAAGAATAATGAAAGGATAGATATTAATCTTGAGCAAATTTTCGGCACGCTTAAATTGAATGTGTCGCCGGTGCCCTCAAAAATTGATGTCTATGTTGACGATGAACATATAGGTGTTTTATCAAGTTCTTCGCCATATGCTTTGAAAATTCAGGCGACTCTAAAAATACCATACGGTTCACATAAGGTTAAACTTACATCCCCGGGATTTAAACCCTATGAATTTGAAGTATTTGTCCAATCGGAAAAAGAACTTTATAAAGATGTAGTGTTATCTGAAACACCGGAAACAATTGCGATGAGAATTTATAAAAGTAAGGTTTCAACTTTGAAAAGTGCAACAGTTACTTCAGGACTCTTATCTGTTGGGTTCTTTGGCGCTGCATATATTTTCCATGTTAACGCTGAAAAGTCCTATCGTGATTACCTTCAGGCAACGAGACCATCGGATATGAAGGACTATTATAACAAATATAAGGAACTTGCTTATAAAAGAAATATCAGCATTGGTCTCGGTTCTGGATTTGCTATAGCAACTGTTTATTTTCTCCTCAAAAAAGTTGATTACAACGAAATCTATCGGGATGTTTTGAAAAAACATGCTTCAATAAATTTCATAAACTCAGGTGGAATAAAAGCTGTTTCAATATCAATTACATTTTGAAATTAAAAACGAAGTAAAAATTTGAGCCATGAAAAAAATCTTGTTTCTCTTTTTAATTTATGCAACTGCGATTTCGCAGGATACACTCATAGTTTCACATTATCCGGCAAAGAATGCCCTGAATGTTGATAAAGGAACGAATATAACGATTACATTTTCTCAGGATG
>CAZQJI010000109.1:0-3404 GCA_964593475.1 uncultured Bacteroidota bacterium
TCTTCCGTCTTCCTCTGAGCTTCTGCGAGAGCATCTACCTTTATAGTTAGATTGTTAATCGCTTCCCAAACTCTGTTAAAATTCTCCGTCGTTTCCCTTTCAAATTTCTCAAGGCGTTCCTCGGTCCTCTTTTGAGCTTCTGCAAGTTCCCTGACGACTTCCTTTAACTCATTGAAGTCCTGTCTGGTCACATAGTAAAGTCGCACTCTTTCGTCAATAAGTTTTATTATCTCGTCCCTTATCTTGCCTGTCAACTTGAAACCATTTCCTGACTTTGGCATAAAATTTCTTTCCTTTAATTATTTTGAGTAAAATTAAAAAATTAAAAGTTAAATTCAAAGCGATACATGTCATCTGAAAAATTTATCAAAGTTAAAGAAAACCCACGCTTTAAAAGTCAAAATATTCTTCTTTGCTCCCTGGATGTTTTTAAAATTTTTCACATTTGAATATGCGATATCAAGATTAAAATTAAAATTTGAGTTCAAAAAATAAAAAAGACCCAATCCAATTTTATGCGTTCTTTCAACCACGCCATAAGGAAATTTTTCTCTGTATCCGGTTTCAACTGTTATCTCAGGTGCCATCCAGGGTTCATCAAATGGCTTCTCTATTGAACCCTCGCCATGTTCAATAAATTTATAATTAACCGTGATTTGAAGTTTATTCAAAAACCATTGTGAAACCCAGAGTTCAAAACTTTGAAAATCATTTCCCAGCGGATGCGCTATCGGTCGCTTGAAGCGAATGTATTTCTCATAATCACGCTTTGTGTTATAGGTTCTGTTCCTGACCTGCGTATATTCAAATTGAATTGAATTACCCGCTCCCCAAAGATCCGCAAATTTTAATCCAACTATAAACCCGTATTCGTTCGGTTCAAGATCACCTTTGGTTTGTCTGCTCACCTGCCAGTCGTCAATTAAGAATTCACCGTAGAAATTTAAATTCTTCAACGGATAATAACTTAAATCAGCATAAACCATACCGTTCATCTCTTTCCCCTCATTCGCTTGAAACTCATAATAAAAAGCAAGTGGATTTGAAAGAGTTATATCAATTCCTTTATTTGCTCCACCGTATAAAATTGTCTGCGCAAACCCAATGTAAAGTTTATTCCACAGGTTGATTTCAAATCTTCCACCAGTTAAATATCTATTTGCCTTTAAAATTGTTTTCCCGCTATCAGGTGAATAATTTTTTTCGTCAAGTTGAGAAATTAAAAAACTATATTTGAATTTTTTTGAGAACAAATCAAACTGCAAAATATCATACGGAATCGCATAGTCGGAAATTAAAAGATTTCCACCACTTCCGTATCCCCACTTGACATAATCACGCCCGAATTTTATTGAGACGGGTTGAAAATTTAATTTCAAGAATGCCTGTTCAGTATATCCAGCGAAAAATCCGCGAAATCTATTCCCCGTGTATGTGGTGTCGTCAAGAAGATTCTGGTCTGTGATTGAGTTATTATAAATTGTAAATTTATCGCCATAGTAAAATGAAAACTTCGCCCTCCCCCTGAACCTTAAAATTCTTTGTGAATCCATCTCTTTTACCGCATAACCTGACATCATAACACCTGCTTTAAAAGAAAAATCGTCATCATCTTGATCCCCTTTTGATGTCAGAAAGTTAATTTCATCCCTGAATTCATCCTCAAGCATTTTAAAAAGCGAAATCTCAAATTTACTTTTTGCTCTGCCTTTTTCTTTAAGTATTTGCCCTGCGATGTCAATTCTTGAATAAGGTTTATACCCCTGTGGTAACTCCCTGAAATAGCCACGAATTTCCAATTCATCAATGATTTTATAAACCCAGTAATCCGTCGGGATCGTCTCAGAAAATTGGGCGAATGAAACTTGAGAGATTAAAACAACAAGAAAAAATTTTTCTATCTTCCGAAGATTCAACATTACATTTTTAAAACTATTTTATCCCTGCATCTTTTATACGCATTGAAAAATAATTTGAATAATCAACGATGCCAAAACTGTTATAATATGGATCAGATGGCGATACATCATTCCTGTCAAAAATTAAATTTCTTATCTCCGCTTCGCTTTCCGTTCCCCAGTAATTAAATTTCGCATCTATATTTGATGTGTTTGAGCCAGCTCTTACAAGATATCTTTTGCCCTGTAAATTGTTATAGTTAATTACTGAACTGGTTTTTTTCAAATACATATCCCCGAGCGAAATACCGCCGGAAGCTGAATTAATTTCATTATATTTTATCTCCGAATCAAGCCCGCGCAGGTTAATATGATATGAACCTGACGACGCAAAATCATTTTGATATATTTTTAAAACCGCGCCACCCACATTTGAATAGCCGTTGATTGAATATTTATTCTTATCAAAATAATTATTTTCCACTTTTGCCGAGGATGTCGTTGCGTAAATTCCCGCTTCGTAATTTGAAACGAAGATTGAATTTCTCACATAAGCAGTTGTATCTGTAAACTCAAAATTTAACCCAACCGGTTGACCTGTAAATATACAGTTCTCAATTTTAACATTTTTTACATTGTCAATTTGAACAGCTGAAACACCGTAATTTTTGTTATCAATGAAAACAGAGTTTGATATGCTGGCGTTACCGGCATCAATAAACATCCCGATGCTTGCCGATCTTATAACCGAATATCTTAAATTTATCTGTCCCTGTCTGGAAACATAAATTCCGCCCCATGCATTCAATGTATCATCAGTTGTAAAAACAACCGGCAGTTGCTCCTGAACTTTATCTATTTCCAGTTTGCCATTGACTTTAATTTTAAAATTTCCATTAAATCTTATCACGCAACCATTTTCAATATACAGCGAAGAACCGTCCGGGATTTCTATATCTCCATCAACGATGTAATTTCTATCACCGCTCCATCTTTTTTCACCATAAAGAAAACCAGAGATGTTAATTTCTTTATTCAAATAAATTTGTATATTCCCAGTTGAAGTTGAAATTTTAAAATATCTCCATCCGTAGCCCTCTTTTTGAGCAAAAATTATATATTCTCCATCAGGTATATTTGAAATTGAAAAATTCCCGTCTTTATCTGTTAATGTTTGAGCAATCGGTTTTTGTTTTCTATGGTCAAATAAAAAGATGCTTAAATCAATTCCTGATGAAAGAGATAGGTACTTTTTCAGGGCATTTGAGATGGAAGTGTCAATTTGAGGAAGGTTATAGATAGAAACCTTTACATTTGAAAAATCGGATGTTTGCTCAAGCGTTACTTTGCCGGAGATGGTTTTACCGGTGGGTTTTGTAGGGGAGCAGGATATGAAAATCAGAAGACAAAGAGCGATTAAAAGATATGTGAGTTTTACAAAAGAACAATTCAATATGCGTTCGGGTCACCTTTTATCATTTTCCAGATGGTGAGAAAGATAATCTT
>CAZQJI010000110.1:0-3289 GCA_964593475.1 uncultured Bacteroidota bacterium
GGAATCGCAGAGGGAATGTGGCTTTCAGCGATCAGGATGAACTTGAAATTTATGCAAATCATCCGAACACAGTTAACGATGTGTTTGAGATAACGACGCCATCTGCTCCTGTGTATAATGTTGAGACAGCAAAGTCAGATCTTGAAAAAGTCAATGCTGTTCCGAACCCATACTTTGGTGCTTCACCTCTTGAAAAAGAAATCACCGAAGCATTTATAACATTCACAAGATTACCAAAAGAATGCACCGTGAGAATATTCACGGTAGCTGGTGACCTTGTCAGAACATTGTATAAGAACGATGATTCGCCATATTTGAGATGGGATCTCAGGAACGATGCTGGTATCCCGGTTGCAAGTGGAATTTACATTGTTCATGTTGATGTTCCCGGAGTTGGAAGCAAAGTTCTTAAAGTTGTCGTATTCCAGCGTGAAGAGAGATTGAGATACTTCTAATTGTGTTTGCTCGGTGCCCTTTTGGGCGCCGGGCTTGGTTTTGTAAATTCAAAATAAAAATAAACACAAGGAGTAAGCAAACATGATGAGAAAATTAATACTAACAATAATAGGTTTGCTAATAATCCTAACATCGCTTGAAGCAGGAACAAGCAAGCGTAAAGGTACAGCCGGAGCAGAAGAATTGAGAATACCGGTTGGTTCAAGGGGTGTTGCTCTGGGTGGTGGAGTTGTTGCAGAAGCAAATGGAGTTGATGCCCTGTTCTGGAATCCAGCCGGAGCAAGCTTTACGAAAAAATCAGCAGAGGCAATGTTTTCGTATGTCTCATATATTGCGGATATAAAAGTTAACTACATCGCAGCAATTGCAAACTTTGGCGGAGTTGGTGTTTTTGGTGTCAGCTTGAGATCGTTTGACTTCGGTGAAATTCCAGTTACAACGGTTGATGCACCGGATGGAACAGGTGAGAAGTTCAGTCCAAACTTTTTGACAGCAGCTATTTCATACAGCAGAAGAATGACGGATAGAATTTATGTCGGTGCTAATTTGAAATTAATAAGCGAGAGAATTTTGAGAGAGTCAGCAACAGGATTTGCAGTTGACATCGGGTTGCAGTATCGTCTTGAAAGTGGCTTAAGATTTGGTGCGGTGATGAAGAACATCGGTGGAAATATGAAATTTGATGGTCCAGACCTTGAATGGGGTGTTGTTATTCCTGGTTCTGAGCCGGGTTCACCGGTCAGGTCTTTGAGAGTTCCTTTGCAGGAATTTGAATTGCCAGCAGCATTTGAGCTTGGATTTTCATACAATTTCAAACTTGGTGAAGCACACTCCTTGACATTTGCAGGAAGCTTCCAGAACAATAACTTCACACTTGATGAATACAAAGGTGGAATTGAATATTCGTTTAACAACATCCTTTTCCTCAGATTTGGTTATTCATATGTGAATGAAACAGATTATGTCTTCAATCAGCCGGCATTTGGAGTTGGCTTGAATATACCACTTGGTGGAAACCTTGAAGCAAGCGTTGAATATACATACAGGAAGGTCAAATTCTTTAACAACAATCAATTCCTCACGCTTAGATTTGCTATGTGATTTTACTTTTGAAATGGTTTGACTAAATTTAAGGGTGAGCTCTTATTCCAGGGCTCACCCTTTTTTGTTTAAAAATAAAACCTGAACCCGAAATGAAAACTTTAATCCTTGCTTTCGCACATCTTTTCTTAACCTACTTCATTGAAGGCAAACTTGGCTTGAATGTTGATTATTCGGTTTTTAGATATTCTGACCAGCAAAGTTATCTTGAAATTTTCTATTCAGTTCAAAAATCAAAACTTACCTATCAAGTTAAGGAAAACCAATTTAGCATTTCTCTTTTCTTTCGGCTTGATGTTATAAATCTTGAAAACGATTCGGCGATAATAAGAAAGGGATGGAAGATAGAAACCGCTTTGAGTGACACAACTGGTGGGGCTGGGGAAGATGTTGTTGATGTTTTGAGATTTTATGTCCCTTCGGGGAAATACAGAGTTATAATGAGAGCTATTGACCTTTACAACACGCAAAATTATGATAGCGTTGCATTTGATGTCAATGTCCCTGTTTTTAAAGCAAGTGATAAATTGATGATCAGCAGTTTGCAATTTTGTTATTCAATTGTTAAGTCGCAGGATACAACGGATGTTTTTTATAAGAATTCTTTTCATGTTGTCCCGAATCCAACCGCTCTTTATGGTTTAAGTGTCCCCGTGCTTTATTATTATTTTGAACTTTACAACATATTTGGCGGTGTTAAGGGCGATCAATATCAATTGAATGTAAGTGTTCTTGACAATAATCAACGAAAAGTTCAAGAAGTGCGGGAGAGAAAATTTGTGCGTAATAAAGTTTATAATTCAGCGGTTGAGGTCGGAGCGATAAATGTAAATATGCTTCCAACAGGAATTTATTATCTTGATGTCTCGGTCACGGAAATGGATGGCTCTCTTCTTGCTGAAAACAGAAGAAAATTTTTCATCTATAACCCTCAAATTGCTCCCAGGGTTGACACGACAGCCATTTTTTCGGAGCTGATTGGTATATCTGAGGAGGAACTTGATGATGAATTTCAGAAAGCGGGTTATATTTCAACGCAGGAGGAAAAAGTAATGTATTCAAAATTAAAAGGTGTTGATGCGAAGCGAAGATTTCTGGGGTTTTTCTGGGCAAAGCGTGGCGGTGTTGATTTTAGAAAGAAATATCTTGAGAGAGTCCAACAGGCGAACGAAAAATTTACAACACGATTTGCACCCGGATGGAGAACAGATAGAGGAAGAGTTTATATAGTTTATGGTCCCCCTGATGATGTTGAAAGATACCCATACACTGAAAATATGAAGCCATATGAGATATGGCATTACTATAATTTACAGGGAGGTGTGATATTTGTTTTTGGAGACAGGACTGGATTTGGTTCATACGAGCTTTTACACTCAACACTTGTCGGTGAGGTGAAAAATCAGGATTGGATGTATCTTTTGATGCAGAGGTAATTTATTCTGGCGTTTTTTATCCCGTTTGATTTTTGCAAAGAAATCTATTGACAGGGAGAATTTTATTTTTTAATTTAAAGCAAAAGCACATCTTTACGATAAATTTTACTCTGTAGGACAATTTTTAAAGCACCTTGGGCGGAGGATAATCTCAATTCAAAACAAAAAAGGAGGTTTAACCATGAGGAATGTGTTTATTATTTTTGCTTTAATTTCTGTTTTTTGTTTTGTCTCTTACGCTCAGGTTCAATACCCGCTTTATTATTTGAAGGAAGGTTTTCATATCTCTTATGTTG
>CAZQJI010000111.1:0-3260 GCA_964593475.1 uncultured Bacteroidota bacterium
GTTCAAGCTCGTCTGGCTAATGCCGCCGCTGCGGATGCCGCCCCACGGGTCGAAGTCCTGCCGACTCACGACGCCGCCATTCGCGTTCGTGACCAGACTCACGCTGCCGAGGTGGTCGCCATGCAGGTAGATGAGGCCCGTCGCGTCACTGCTGCGCTGCGCGATGAACCGATTGCTACTGCCTTAAGATGAGGTGCTGAACTTCAGTCATTCTCTCCCTGAGAAGTTAATTTCCTCTCTAATCCCTGCAAGATACGTTTACGTTCATCTAGTATACTTGCTTCAGATTCTTCCCATCTTGTTAAGTCCTGTCCCGATCGAATGATCTGTAGGGCTTCATCACGAACATCTGGCTGTAGTCCTCCTAGTTCAAGCTGGAGGAACGCCAGCGCAAGGTATACATGGACTCTATCATCCTCATCCTCAACTTCGTTGATAAACTGATTGAGGACGCGCTTGGTTGCGGTAGTGATGTTAGGAGTGCTCGATAAAGCCTCCTCAAAGGCAGCACGAACGTCGGCAGCAACATCATTATCAAATATTCCGACCCCCCAGGTTCCCATGATTTCCACCTGCCTCTGAGTTCTCTGATCTATCATTCAAGAGCTTCGTTAGCCGTATTTCTAGTGCCCCATATCCCGATAATCCATCCTCTGGAAGTTCCTGCGCTTCTTCGACAGTAATAGGCGCTTCACTAAGGAGACTCAAATCGTCAGAGTACACGACCTTGATAGCCCAACTCTTGTCCATGGCTATTCTTGAGAAAGGGGGAACTGGCCAATCTCTACGGTCCCACTGCTCAGGTCGGTAGATGATTGGCCATTCGCCTTGAAGAAGACCCAAATCGCCAAAACGGCGGATAAGAATCGCGTCTGCGGGAGCTAACTTGGAGGCTTGATCCTTACTCGGAAGTTGATGATAGCGTGGTCCGAAAAAGTAGCCTAACACGCCTCCTTTACCATCCACACGAGCGATCAATCCAAGAGCATACCCCCTGTTCTCAGTGGAACCGCGAACCAGTCTCCCTCCTGATATGGAAGCTTTCTACGTGGCATATTTAGTATAGTCCTTTCACTTTATTTCCTTCTCTCAAATAGGTATCACGATTCTTGTTCTTGGGACTAACAGGATTCTGCCTGTTACGTGATGGCTAGTGTTTATCGTAAAGTATCTGCTCACGACCTCGACGAGCAGCATAATCATCAGTTCTGGCATCGACATCAAAATCCAAATCCTTTAGCCTCGGATCTCGCTTGTGATCCTTCTCGCGCCTCTTAAGATCTTTCGTCTGACCAACATAATCCACGTTCCCTGTTTGTGGATCTTTCAAAACATAAGTACCTCCCTTTGGCGTAGTCTTATTATTGCTGGTGCTTGTCGCGTGCGCAAGTTCGCCATAATCGCTAACACTTTTAGGGGTTGGCCCATCGGCGAGATAGGTAAGCCCTTCGTACGCCGCGATCCCGACTCCCAAGCCGACCGCTGCACCAGCAACGCCACCAATAACCGCGCCAGCGACTGCTCCGGCAGGACCGCCAGCCGAACCTACAGCACCACCTGCTGCTGCACCTTCAATGCCACAGCTAATTGGATCTACACACGCCACATGCCCGGTCGGGTCGGTATGCCGCACCGGATTATTGTTGACGTACGCGTACCGATTGAGTTCCTGCGGGTTCTGCGGTCCCGGCGCGTTCTGCTGCCCAAACAACGGTGCAGCCGTGGCATCGCTCGGCCAGAGCGTGAGCGCGCCCGAACCAGGAACGATCGTATCCGCACTGATGAAGCGTCCCAGCCCCAGATCGTAATAGCGCGCATGATAATACAACAAACCTGTCCCGTCTTTGCGCTGGCCGGTGTAGTTGAGCGTCGTCTGGCTGATGCTGCCGCTGCGGATCGCGCCCCACGGATCGAACTCCTGGCGACTCACGACCGCGCCACCGCTACCTGTGACCAGACTCACGCTGCCGAGGTGGTCGGCGAAGTAGAGCATAACTGTGGCTCTGTGATTTATCGAGGGATTGCCAAGCTGTCCCTAGCAGTTCGAATATCCTGGTAGTGGGCTGCCACAGAGATATTTCTTGTTACACCACAGAGAGACGCCTTAACCAACCCCACCATTTATCGCCTCGAGAATGGCCTGAGTAGCTCCTAAATCGAGTGGTCTTGAACACAGTAGCGATTGAAGCCATACTCGTGCTGAGTCCTCAAACCGGCCAGCCTCGGCATACAGGCTACCTAAACGAAAGAGATAATTTGGTTCATCTGGTTCCTGCTGAGTAGCACGTTCGAGCCACGCAATTGCTTCGTCCCTCGTCACTACCTGTTCTGGTACACCATAAAGTGCTGCAGCATTGCTCAGAATCCAAGCGTCATTTGGATTTAGTTGGATAGCTTGCCGATATAGTTGTGCGGATTTTTTATAGTCCAGCACACCTATACTGTAGTATTCAGCTAATATTGCATATAGCTTAGCATCGTTGGGTAATGAAGCGATCGCCTTCTCCATCCAAGTGATGGCCTGTTGATAGTTGTCACCAGTTTCATCCGGATCGTTACAAGCCAGAGCAAAATGACAGTATGCAACTAGAGCCTGTATCCGAGGATCTTCGCCATAGAGTTGAATCAAATTCATTAGACGGCGAATTGTGATTTCATAGTTTTGTTCTTGTCTTAGTATATTAACTTCAGCAAGAACCCGAATCACGTTATACGTATGCATACTTGATACTCCTTCCGTCACTTTACTCATGCATCGGTGATTTGCAAAGTATTCTTGGCGATTTCTATCGCTCTCACGACCACTTGTTGTCCTCTCAAGGTGGCGGTAAACTCTAAGATAGAGTATCTTTGACTAGTTGTTCCTAATTGCCTTCCTTGAGTCGACATGGCCTGTTTCAGATAAGGTTGGATAGCTTGATAATCCCTTTGGACATCACCCGATAACTGGATAAGTTTATTCCAGTTATGCTTACTCTGCATGATGTGATTCACCCTGTTCAGTTGATTGCTGAGAAAGTGGATAGTAGGACCAGCTGTCCCAGCCGCTCCTGCAGCACCAGCTCGCGCAATCAGTCCGGCCGCTGCCTGCGCCCCCGCACCAAGAGTCGCCCCAACTACTGCACCTCCTGCAGCATACAACGCCGCATGTTTCCAATCAAAGTCGCCTTTGTGGGTAAGTGCATAAACACCTAATCCAACAACTGCACCACCAATACCACCGACTACCCACCATGCAACATGTCCTGTCGGATCTGTGT
>CAZQJI010000112.1:0-3248 GCA_964593475.1 uncultured Bacteroidota bacterium
GTTCACAGCGGAGCTGAGACAATCCACACTCCACGCGAACTCGTAGCCAAACTCAACACAGGCCTCAGGAAGAGAGGCCTTGAAGCCTTTTCCTCGCCCTGACAAGTAACTCGGCAGTTTTACTGCCCGGAACAAAATTTACCGGATGAGGCGAAGCCGTATCCCCACCGCAGCTGGGACACCTATCCCTCAAAGTATAGACACCGCATACAACACACCGCCTCATCCTTCCAGCCTTCAACACCCATAACAATTTAGGGAAAACTATAAACACTTTCGCTCAAGGATGCTACGGAATGAAACCTGTTGTCCTCTGCGGCGGCGAAGGAAGCAGACTGAGGCCCCTCACCTACTATTTTCAGAAGACGATGATCCCCGTCGGACGGGAGCAGAAGCCTTTGCTCGAATACATTCTCATGCATCTCAAAGCCTACGGCTTTTCTGAGGCGGTGCTGCTTGTGGGATACAAGGGGGAGCAGGTTGTCAACTATTTCGGCGACGGCGAAAGGGTTGGGATGAGGCTCACCTATGTATGGGATAGGGAAGATGCTAAGGGGACCTGTGGCGCCCTGTTAAACGCCTTGAGAGAAAAGGCCTTCACCATGGATGACACACTTCTCATCTACTACGGCGACATTCTCACCAACCTCAGCCTCTCAGAACTCGTCGAACAACATAGACGAGAAAAAGCAACAGCAACCCTCGCCGTCTCACCGCGTTACCAGCTCCCCGTCGGCGTCGCCACCATCGAGAACAACCGCTTAACCGAGATGCGTGAAAAACCCTTCATCAACATTAACGTAACCATAGGCCTACTCGTCCTCGAGGCAAGGGCCCTCGCATACGCGGAAAACGCTTCAGACATCATGTCAGACCTCATCCCCCGCCTGATTGAGAAAAAAGAAAAAGTCGCCGCATACATAACAGAAGCTTTCTGGTACGACGTCGGCTCAACCGAGAAATACGAAAAACTCACACACGAAATCGTCGAAAAATATCTCGAAGGACTCTATCAAACAAGCCGCTAAACCTGCCGCTTTCTCCTAAGCTCTGCCAATTTTCTACGCACATAAGATGGATGAACCCCCATATCCCTAGCTATGATGCTAGCGTTGTCAACACCTCTCTTCCAAAATTCCTTTATTCCAGAGTCAATAGCTATTCGCCTGAGCCATGAATAAAGTTTACGGGGAATTCTCAGCCCATAGCTCATTCTTAGGACATCTAAGTTTTCCAAGATAACGAAAGCCTTACGTTTCAAGATGTCAGGTGGAATCTTTTCAACCTCTTCACGAAAAGTTTCCCAGTTGATTCCATGGCGTCTGATTATCTCAGCCGCGTCTGAAACATCTCTCTCCCGCGTTGTTAAAAGCTTCATGTAAGCCACGTCGTCAAGGCTGAACAGCATCAGTCTCAGTTTTCCAAGAGCCATCCCCGAGGAGGCCCGGGCCTTAACAGTGTCCGAGACAGGTATTCCACCAACTTTTGAAGTAAAGAGGTCAACTCTCAACATGGTTGGATGAATAAAGATGTTGCTCGGCTCCGCGTCTCTGTCGCCGGGCGACCATTCAACGGCTTTCTCGTATCCAGAGGCCTGCAAAGCCTCGGCAATCAATTCATATTCACGGCTGTTTTCGACAAGTAGGTCGATGTCTTTCGTAGAGGACTTAATCTGCCGTAGAACCATGTTAACGCCGCCGAGAAGATAAGCGGTAACACTTTCTTTCAGCTTCCTCGCCCACCCCTCAATATTCGAGATAATTTCGACGGCTGAGGGGGCTGGCTCAACTTTGACACCGTAGACGGCGCATAAATCACTAAACTCGTTCCAAGGAAGGAAAAGCTCAGGCTTCGACACCGGCAGCCCAGCCACGTAATTCTCTAAATCAAGGAGAAGACCAAGCGCTGGCGTATGCTTGGCGGTTTTTCGAGCCTCGAAAATATCTATTCTTGTTCTGTTGACGAGGAAAAAGAGGGCGCACATACTTCTCTCGTAGCTGGATTTGGATGAAAGGAGGGCGTGAACTAGCACTTTCTCAGGCCCTATCTTGGTCGGGGGGTAAACGTAGTAGTCACGGTCGGTGAGAAACTGCACACCATATTGTGGGAAGCGGGAGAAAGCGGTCAACTCGCCGAGAGCTTTTTCACCTTTGGGGACAGCTTTGATTATGAAGCTGTTGGTGTAGAGAATGGATGCATTCGGCTCAACTTTTTTCAACAGGTTTTTCTCCTTTAACAGCTGAGCCAGACGCTGTAGTGTCTCGTCGTCTGCAAGCCTGTAATACCATCCCTCCCTTTTCACGGCGCCTCTCTCCATCAAGGTGGTTAAGGTTTTTCGCAGAGCAGACTCGGAGAGCCCCGTGAGTTGAGCCAAATCTGTTAACCGCGTTGGATTGAGAAGATGTGGTAGAATCTTCTCCGCCAACCCTCCCAATATTGTTGGAACACTATATCTGGAGGCTGCGTCGAGAATGGCTTTGCCCAGCGAGGTATTCGATACGGTGAACACATCGCCCATCCTCTCCACATAGCCATTCTCGCTCAGAAACTTTAGAGCCCTGTAAACTTGCCGCCTGCTAACACCTAGCTCAAAAGCCAAATCCTTCACAGACATGGGTCTCCTCAACAACAGCTCCAGACACCTCAAAGTAGTGCCCATCATAGTAAATCACACATCTCTATGTCACAGATATATAAACCTGTGTCATTTAAATGTTAATCTCAGAGCACAGATAAAAATCGTAACAACTAATAGTGGAACATCTCCACAACCCACATGGTTCTAGATGAGAATGTGAGGAGAATTGTTCGCGGACGAAACTTCGGTTTCTTGGCGACGGTGAACGGTGATGGTTCTCCGCAGGTTTCGCCTGTCTGGGTTGATGAGGCGGATGGCTATGTTCTCGTCAACACGGCTGTTGGACGGGTGAAGGAGCGGAACACCCGCCGTGACCCACGGGTTGCTCTAGCTGTGCCCGACTGGCAGAACCCCTACGAATACGCCTACATCACGGGACGTGTCGTTGAATGGGTAACGGGCCCCGAGGCCGAAGAACACATCGACAAACTCGCCATCAAATACACAGGCGAGAAATTCAAATGGCGAACACCGGGCGTAAAAAGAGTCATTCTCAAGATAAAGCCCGAAAAAGCCGGCATATACTAAACCATCCAAATCTCAGATGCATCCGAGCAGGGCAGCGACCCCACCAAAAAATCATCAACAACAGTTCACCAAGGACTGTCAC
>CAZQJI010000113.1:0-3207 GCA_964593475.1 uncultured Bacteroidota bacterium
GGGTCTCCATATTCAGCCATTCTGTGTCTTTGCCTCCAGGCGCCGGTATTTTTAAGAAATGTTAAGAAGTTGGAAATTCCAACAAGATCAACACCAGCTGCCCACAAATCAGGATAAAATGTAACAGCTGCAAGAGTCATATAACCCCCATAACTTCCTCCATAAACAACGATTTTATTCGGGTCAATGTATCCGGTTGATTTCAAAAATTCCGGGATAAGTGAAACATCTCTAATTGCATCTTTACGCTTTGTTGTGTTGTCAAGTGAAGCGTATGTTTTACCATAACCTGTGCTTCCGCGAATGTTTGGTGCATAAACAGCGTAACCGTTGTTAACAAAATATTGATAAAGTGCAGAAAATCTCGGCAATTCTTGCGCCTCAGGTCCTCCGTGAATTGAAACAATTACAGGCAAAGATTTATCCTTCTTTGCATTTTTTGGAAGATAAAGGTAACCCGGAATTTCAAGTCCATCAAAAGATTTAAAACGAACAAGTTGTGGCTGAACGAAAGATGAAAGCGGAATGCCGGCGGTTGAACTATGTGTAATTTGCTTGTAAGTTTTTGTTAAAACATCGTAATAATAAATATCCTGATTTTTTGCGGGACTTTGATAAGTGAAAATTATCTTTTTCCCATCGGATGTAAATCTTAAACCCCCAATTACTCCACCATTTGGGAAATTCAATTTTTGAGCTTTTCTGATCGCTATATCAAGTGAATAAACCTCGCTGTATCCATCAATATTCAAGACAAAAAGAATTTGCTTGCCATCTTTTGAAAGTTCAATCGTCTCAACATCCCAATTCGTATTGTAAATATAATTCAGTTTCCCATTCGGAACATCAATGTAAGCGATTCCAACAAACTCTTTACCTTCGTCGGAAAGGAGATAAATTCTTTTCCCATCTTTTGAAAATTCAGCGCCAAAATATCTTGCCGGTTCTTTATGCGGTGTTATCCCATAAACTTTGCCTGTTTCATATTCAATCAAATATAAGTCATTGTCAAAACTACTTCTATTTTGAGAGACAAGGATGTATTTATCATCCGGGGACCATGCAACGACAGAATTATTGCCATCATTTTGCCATACAAGTTTAACCTGTCCGGTCTTTATATTCATCACATAAACATCAAAATATCTTTGATCCCTTTCATTTGATGTGTAAGCAAACATTGTCCCGTCGCTATTCCAGGCGCCAAAGTTATAAATTATCTCATCTCTTTGTGTTAATCTTCTGACTTCACTTCCGTCAGATTTGAGCAAGAAAAGTTGAGTCCGTTCATTCCCCCCAATATCTTTACCGAACAATATCCAGTATTTATCTTTCGGATTCCATGAGATAAATTGAACCCGCTCCTCAAAAAATGTCAATTGCTCAGGGCATCCTGATTCAATCCCGATTTTCCAAACTTGATTTGTTCCGGTGATATCGGTAAGGTAAGCGATAAATTTTCCATCCGGCGATATGGTTGGAGCGGTTGCGCTTCTTATGTTAAGGTATTGTTCAATTGTGTAATTTTGAGCAAAAGCTAAAAATGATAAAGCGATAAAAACGAGAGTTGAAATGACGAGTTTCCTTTTCATCATCTTTGATCTGGTGATTTGTTTTTTGTTACAAATAAAAATTAAAAAATTTTTGAAGTTTGTCAAAGCCCGAAATTTCTCTTGCTTTTGGACGGATTTTTTGATAATTTTGTTCAAAATCAAAAATAAAAATCCGGCGACACCATGATAGTGGGAACAAAGTTCAAGGGAGTTGACTTCTATAACACAGAAGAACTTCTCACCGAAGAAGAAAAAATGGTTCGGGATACTATAAGAGAATGGGTTGATGAAAAAGTCATACCGATAATTGAAAAACATTATATGGAAGGGACTTTCCCGATGCACCTGATTCCGGAGATGGCTGAACTTGGAATTTTCGGGGCAACGCTTCCGGAAAAATATGGATGTGCAAATTTAAACAATGTCGCATATGGCTTGATAATGCAGGAGCTTGAGCGTGGGGATAGCGGAATAAGAAGTTTTGCCTCTGTCCAAAGCGCTCTTGTTATGTATCCGATTTATGAATTTGGAAGCGAAGAACAAAAAAATTACTGGCTCCCGAAACTTGCCCGGGGTGAAAAAATCGGATGCTTTGGTTTGACCGAGCCAGATTTCGGTTCTAACCCCGGCGGTTTGAGGACTAAAGCCGAATATAAAAATGGTGGATTTGTTCTAAATGGAACAAAAATGTGGATAACAAACGGTTCAATCGCAGATGTTGCGGTTGTCTGGGCTAAACTTGATGGAGTGATACGAGGATTTCTAGTTGAAAAAGGAACACCCGGATTTGAAGCACCTGAAATGAAGGGGAAACATTCACTTCGTGCATCTGTGACAAGTGAACTTGTCTTTCAGGACTGCTGGATTCCTGAAGAAAACATACTTCCAAAAGCCGAAGGTCTAAAAGCTGCACTTATGTGCTTAACACAGGCAAGATATGGAATCGCCTGGGGTGCTGTTGGAGCTGCGATGGCTTGCTATGAAACAGCACTTGAATACGCAAAAACAAGAATCCAGTTTGATAAACCAATTGCTTCGTTTCAGCTCGTTCAAGAAAAACTCGTCTATATGCTTACAGAGATCACGAAAGCACAACTTCTTTGTATACAACTTGGCAGATTGAAAGATCAAGGCAAAGCCAATTATGTCCAGGTTTCTTTAGCAAAGAGAAACAATGTCTATCACGCACTTGAAATCGCACGCCTTGCGCGTGATATCCTCGGAGCAAATGGAATTTTAAACGAGTATCCTGTAATGAGACATATGAATAACCTTGAATCAGTTAAAACTTATGAAGGAACGCACGACATTCATACATTAATAATTGGTGAGTATATCACTGGATTTTCCGCTTTTAAATAAAAACAGGTGCAATTATGCCTATAACAATACCGGCTGAGGTATACATAGAGTTTGAGGAGGTTCTTGGTAGTGAGAGGGCAAAGAAGATTGTTTCAGCACTTGAGAAAGTCATTGATTATGAGATTGTGAACAAATGGAGTCAGACGAAGTTTGAATTAAGAGATGAACTTTTAAAGGAGATCGCAACGAAAAAGGAGATTGATGCTTTAAGGACAGAGATTTACGCAAAGGTTGAATCACTTGATTCAAAAATTGACTCTGTTAGAAATGAATTAAACTCAAGGATTGAGTC
>CAZQJI010000114.1:0-3205 GCA_964593475.1 uncultured Bacteroidota bacterium
GGTGAAAAATTGGTTAAAAAAATTTGAAATTTATTCAAAATTTAATTACAAAAGGAGGTGTTAAAAATGAAGCGAATAATTTTTATCACGCTTGCATTATTTTTACTATCAACTATTTTGCTTTCACAACAGGGTATTCAAAGAGGTGATACAGCTAAAGGTTTACGGGGGATAGGTTTGAAATTGAGTGAATATAAGGGAAATCCATTTTTTAAGAAAAGCTGGGCTTTGATAATCGGGATTGATGATTATATCAAAGCAAACAAGTTAAGGTATGCTGTAAGCGATGCTGAAGCGATTTCAAATTTAATTGTGAAAAAGTATGGTTTTGGTTCAAAGTATGTAATTAAACTTTATAATTCCGAAGCAACGAAAGAAAATATTTTGAAAGCGTTTGAGAGATTGATAAGAGAAACGGGTGAGGATGATAGAGTTTTTGTCTTTTTTGCAGGTCACGGCATAACTATGCCACTTCCGGAAGGTAAAGAGAGAGGATATATACTTCCTGTTGATGCTGACCCGAGTCAGCCGGTTCTGACAGCGATATCAACGGACCAATTGAATGAGCTATCTGAAGCAATTCCCGCAAAACATCTTTATTTTGTGATGGATGCCTGTTATGGTGGTTTGATATTTGCCCGTTCTCAACCGATATCTGCTGATGCTGTTAATTTTGTTGAGATCGTTTCAAAAAGGAGAACACGACAGGCGTTAACCGCTGGTGGAAGAGATCAACCTGTCTTTGATACTGGACCGGGTGGACATAGCGTTTTTACATTTCATTTGCTTGAAGGGCTTGATAAAGGATTTGCTGATCTTGATAAAAATGGTATAATTACCGCAAGTGAGATTGCAAGTTATATTCTTCCAAGGGTTACAGCTGAGTCAAAGGGGCAGCAAACACCACAATATGGTATACTTGTTGGAGATAGGGGTGGTGAATTTGTTTTCATACCAAGGATGAGGGTTTCTTTACTTGAGGTTAATTCAGAGCCAGCAGGGGCGGATATTTATATAAACGATGAAAAAGTTGGAAAAACGCCAACCGAAATAGATATTTATGAATTTGGAAAGTTCAAAGTTGATATTAAACTTGATGGTTATCTTGATTATTCCAGAGAAGTTGATATTACAGAAGATTATCACGATTTGAATGTAAAACTTGAAAAAGCGGGACTATTGACCGTTAAAAGTAATCCACCCGGAGCGGAAGTTTTTCTAAATGATAAAACTGTCGGCAAAACCCCGCTTACCCTGCCGAAGTTGAAAAAAGATAATTACACAGTTAAACTCGTTTTGAAAAATTATCAGGAATATGTTCAGGATATTGATTTGATAAAGATGGACAAAGTTGATGTTGATGTCAAACTTGAAAAAATGAGGTCCCGTGTTAATTTCACCGGTGTGATCGGGAAAGCCGAAGTTTATATAAAAGGTGAAGGAATGGAAAAAAGTATTGATAGATTGCCGGCGAGAAATATAGAACTTGTGTATGGTGGTTATGAGGTCAGAGTGAGGAAAGCCGGATATCACCCGTTTAATCAGACGATTGTAATTGATAAGCCGGAGATGAACATACCTATTAGATTGATGCCAAAGTCAAAATTTACCTCTATTTTAATGTCGGCATTGCTTCCGGGAACGGGACAGATGTATATGGGCAGAAAAACAATCGGGAATATTCTTCTGGTGACATCAATTTTAAGTGATGCTGCTGTTATAGGTTCGTTTGTTGGCTTTATGAAGTATAAAAATGATTACGAAAATTACCGAAACATTTATCTGTCTGCTTCGGATATTAATGATATTCAGAATTACTATTCACTGATGATGAGAAATTATGATTCAATGAAAAAGTTCAGAAATTACTTTTTGATATCTTCTGGGGTTGCCGGGGCGATATGGCTTTTTAATTTGGCTGATGCAATCATATTCTCACCAGGCGATATTATCAGCGAGGAGCGATTTAAAGTTGGATTCAGGGGAAATTTGATTGAGGTAGAGGTTAGATTTTAATCTCAAATAAAAAATTTTTGCGTATGAGAAATTTTTATTTGTTTTTTGCGATTTTCGTCTTCATCGGTTGTAATATAATAACCGAACCAGCACCGCCTGAAAGAGCAAATCCAATTGACCCTGCAAATCCAAATTTTCAACAGCCAAGGGCAGAGATTGTATCTGGACCAGGTGATAATAGCACGGTTACAACACATACAGTTACATTTCAATGGCGTGGGAATCAGGCAGATAGTTTGATGTTGTTCAGTTTTAAACTTGACAATCAAAATTGGTCAAATTGGTCGCAAAATAAGACGGTGACATATGAATATCTTGACGAAGGTAGTCATACTTTTTATGTGAAAGCAAAGTATATCAATAACATTGAACAGCAAACGCCAACAACCGTTAAGTTTAATGTTGACGCCGTGAAGGGACCATCTCTTATGTTTGTCCCAAGGAAATCGGTAGTTGAAAAAGGTTCTATTTTTGAAGTTAAAATTTTCGCTGAGGAGGCGGCGAATTTCGCAGGCGCTAAAATCGTCATAAGTTATGATTTCAATTTATTTGATCTTGATAATGTTGAAATTTACAAGGACACAACGAGTATATTGCTCAAAAACGGCGGAACATTGATTGATTTCGTTGAAACCAGAGCTGACAGGGTGATTATAAATGTAGCTGTTGCGGGTGGAAATCCAAGCAATGTAAATGGAACGGGGGCAATTGGGAATTTGAGATTTAAAGTTAAAAGTAGCGCTCCGACACAGATAACGAATTTAGTTTTTACAAATGAAACAGTTATGCGGGATAGCGATAATAACACAGTTCAAATTAAAGAACTTGTTCCCGGGATAGTTGAAATAAAATAGGGCTTTAAAAATGAACTCCAGATTTAAAATTTTGATAATACTCATATTTTCTGAAATTTCGCTTTTAAATTCACAAACATATATATCTTCACATTATCCTGCACGAAATGCCCTGAATGTTGATAAAGGAACGAATATAACGATTACATTTTCTCAGGATGTTAATGCGTCAAGTTTAACTAATGAAACGATAAGAATTTTTGGCTCACAAACCGGCTTGCATAGGGGAGGGATAAGTTATGATTCTGCAAGCAGAACTGTCACGATTGATCCGGATTACGATTTCAAAATTGGTGAAGAAGTTAATGTTATTTTGACAAAGGGTATAAGATTTA
>CAZQJI010000115.1:0-3093 GCA_964593475.1 uncultured Bacteroidota bacterium
AAATAAATTAGCAAATCCTCGGGAGTTGTTCTCCAGCAAGCATATCAACAACTCTTTTACCACCGATCGCCGTCTTCATAAGGACAACTCCCGGGTGTTCTTCCGTGATTTCGCCGATTATTTTTGCTTCCCTGCCCAATGGATTATTTTGCATCGCTTCAAGAACTTTATCCGCATCTTCTGGAGAAACGACAGCGATTAGTTTACCTTCATTTGCGACATAAAGTGGATCAAGCCCAAGCATTTCACACGCTGCTTTGACCGGTTCAGGAATCGGGATTTCGGTCTCCCATATTTCCACACCAAGATTTGATGATTGTGCAAGTTCGTTAAGCGAGCTTGAAACTCCGCCACGTGTTGGATCACGCATCCAGTGAATGTTTTTACTCACAGATAAAATGTCCTGGACAAGGAAATTTAACGGTGCGGTGTCGCTTTCAATTTCTACCTCAAACTCTATTCCCTCACGCTTTGACAAAATTGCGATACCATGAAGCCCAATTGGTCCATTTAGCAAAATTTTATCGCCGGGTTTGACTTTACGAGGTGAAATTTCAACATCGTGTTCAATTATCCCGATGCCAGATGTGTTTATAAAAATTTTATCACCTTTACCTTTTTCAACAACTTTCGTATCTCCTGTCACAAGAATTACACCAGCTCTTTCACAAGCTCTCTTCATGCTTTCAACTATTTCACAAAGTTCAGACAAAGAGAAACCCTCTTCAAGTATAAATCCAGCGCTTATAAAGAGCGGTCTTGCACCTCCAACGGCAAGATCATTAACAGTCCCATTTACCGCAAGTTCTCCGATATTACCGCCCGGAAAAAAGATTGGATTCACAACATAAGAATCCGTAGTAAAGGCAATTTTAATTCCGTTTACATTCACAACTGCCTGGTCTCCAAGCTCAGCAAGATATGGATTTTGAAAAGCGGGAAGAAAAATATTTTTTATAAGTTCGCTTGTCAATTTGCCACCGCTTCCGTGTCCAAGGAGAATTTTATCGTAATTTGAAATCGGCGCCGGACAATTTAAATTGAACTCAGAAGCCATATTAAAAATTTTGTTAAGTTTTTAATCTTCCGTAATTGTAATAAGCAGCGCATGCTCCCTCAGAGGAAACCATCGGTGCACCGAGAGGATTTAAGGGAGTGCAAAGAGTTCCAAAAGCGGGGCAATCGCTCGGTTTTTTCACACCTTGAAGAACATATCCGCTTATACAAATTGAGGACTCCTCAGTTTTAATATCGGAGATTGTTGAAAAAACTTTTTCAGCGTCAAAATCTGCAAATTCGCTTTTCAATTTAAACCCGCTCTTTGGAATTAACCCGATGCCACGCCATTTCATATCAGCTATCTCAAAGACCTTAAATATCAACTGCTTTGCCGGGATGTTCCCTTCACGTTTGACAGAGCGAGTATATTGATTCTCAACCTCATAACGACCTTCCTCAAGTTGTTTTATCAACATAAAAATTCCCTGCAAAATATCAACGGGCTCAAATCCGGTTACAACAATTGGAACTTTATATTTTTTGGCTATCGGTTCGTATTCCTCGTATCCCATTACAGTGCAGACATGACCTGCGGCGATGAAACCATTTATCATATTCCACGGCGATTCAAGAATCGTTATCATAGCTGGCGGAACACGAACATGCGAGACAAGAACAAAGAAATTTTTCAAGCCGAGTTCCTTTGCTCTCCAAACAGCCATCGCATTTGCCGGCGCAGTTGTCTCAAAACCAATTGCAAAGAAAACGACTTTTTTATCCGGATTTTTGATCGCAATTTTAACCGCATCAAGAGGAGAATAAACAATTCGCACATCCCCGCCTTCTGATTTGACGGTGAATAAATCCTTCTTTGAACCCGGAACTCTTAACATATCCCCAAATGAGCAAAATATAACTCCGGGCATAGATGCTATCTCAATTGCTTTATCAATTATTTCAAGAGGTGTGACGCAAACAGGACAACCCGGACCATGGACAATGTTAATTTTATCAGGCAACATTTCGTCAATCCCATACTTTATAATCGTGTGCGTTTGACCGCCACAAATTTCCATAATTGTCCATTCTCGTGTTGTTATCTCGTGAATCTTTTCAACATATGCCCGAACAAGCTTTGAATCCCTGTATTCGTCAATAAACTTCATTTTTAATCCCCGAGTTCACTTTTCAAAAAACCCATTTTTTCAAGATAATAAAGCATCTCTTTCGCTTCCTCTTCGTTTAACTTACTTATCCCGAATCCGACATGGACAACAGTATAATCACCAACCTGTGCATCCGGGATGTATTCAAGACAAACGGTTTTTATAACTCCACCGAAATCAACCTTCCCCATCTTCAAACCATTTTCCTCAAAAATTTCTATTATCTTTCCCGGCACTCCAAGACACATTGGACATCTCCATTTATTAGTTTTTAAAGTGAAACTTTAATTTGGAGACAAAAAAGGCGAGCCATAAAGCTCGCCTTATTCTTCACAACCTGCTCCACATATCCTGAATTTGACGGAGTAATACGGTTGGATCTGTTGAATGAGGTGCGTTTGCTGGATCAATTATGTCAAGTTGAAGAGCCGAATTTTGAAAATCACCAAGCGTGTAATATGACTGCGCGAGAACAAGACGAAGCCGTTTGTAATAAATGCGCGAGTCGTATTCAAAAACATAATTTGGATTTGCATTTAAAACTTCAAGTGCTCTTTGTATTGCGGATGCAAATTCATTAAGCGCATGATGAACAAAAGCAAGCCCGGCTTTTGAGTTCAAACTTACACCACTTGAAACGCTTTGATGAGCAAGCGAATTCAAAAAATCATTTTTTGCAAGAGCAAAATCCCTGTTAAATGCCCTTGACCATCCACGACCACATTCAGCTTCTGCTTGTAAACTGTCATATCTTGAGTTTGTGCGTGCAAGTGAGACCGCTTGGTCAAATTTTGAAAATGCATCATTGTAATTTTTGTTTCTAAAAGATTGCCACCCCGATTGTATGAGCGAAATGATTTGATTTATAACCGCATCACCAACACCTGTTAATTGAACAGTGCGAGGCGAGGACAGGTTTGTAGCATTA
>CAZQJI010000116.1:0-2898 GCA_964593475.1 uncultured Bacteroidota bacterium
ATCGGCGTCACAACCGCTGGTATTATACCATTAAGATTCAACTTGCTCATTTTATCTACTCCACTTTTTTATTTAAATCAAACATTCTTCTATTATTCTTTTCATGTTCAAGCCGAGAATTTTCATTTTATCTTCCGGAGAAATTCTTGAATAAATAACCCAACCCAATTGTGGGGCCGGATCCCTGATTGGCTGATCCGTTCCGAAAACTATCCTGTCAGGACCAACCTCATCAACCAAAAATTCAATCAAACCATCCGGAACATTTGTAAAAGTCAACTCAAAAAACAGATTATTTCTCTTCTTAACAAGTTCAATCAAATCCCTTACATGCTTGAATCCAATGCCTGCATGCGCCAGCAAAAAGTTGACATCGGGATATAAACTTGAAATTTCGTCAACTTCCTCAACAAAATTATCCGATGGATGCAACAGAGCAAAGAGTTTGAACTTATTACCAAACTCAAAGAGTTTTCCCCATCTGACATCATTATATGGAATCAGGATTCTCGGATAATATGGTTTTATCCCTTTAAATTTCTTCAGGATAAACCAGTAATTCAACTCCTCATCCCAATCATCAACATAATATGGATTAAAAGACGCGTAACCGATGAAATGTTCAGGAAATTTTTCAATTGCCCTTGCGGTTATCTCATTCCCGGCTTTATGATCGCTCCATATAGCAAGCCACGAGCTAACACAACAATTTCTTATACCTATTTTTTCGTTAAGTTTAAAAATATCATCAATTCCCGATTTTATCAAAGGTGTATAACCCGAAACAACCGGTTCTTCAGCCCCAAGATGTGCATGTGCGTCAATGATAGAAAATTTTATTTTCTCGCCTTTCTTGGCGCTCTCAATAAAATCATCACCAGTTTCATCATCCGTTGGATAAATTTTTACCTTAAGCAATCTTGCAAGATTACCGCCAGCAATTTTAGACTTGTCTTCATCGCTTATTTCAGAATAATCAAGAAAAGTTCGTGCCGAACCAATACTTTTTATCGGGAATTCACTCCCAAACAAAACTCTATCAGAGCCGAAATTCTCAACAATATATTCAATTCCACGATTTAACTGAAACGATGAAAACTCAATGTGAAGATTTTTATGCTTTTTCATCAATGTAAAAATCTTTCGTGCTTCTTCCCATCTTGCACCCTGTAAAACCACATTTAAACCCGGATGCATAGAACAAAGAACATCTATCTCTTCAAAACTAACCTGATTATATTTTTCGTCAAATCCTCTTCCAGCTTCAATAAAAAGAGGTATGCTTCTTTCTTCAAGCACTTTAAAAATTTTACCGCAGGTATATTCATCAAAAAAATATCTGTGAGTCCTTGGATAAAGTTTCACAGCCCTGACATTATATTCATTCAAATAAACTTCAACCTCCAGAAATTCACCCCAAATGTCTGGCATCAACACAAAACATGGGAAAATATTAGCATAAGATTTTATCTGTTCAATCAAAATTCTATTCCCGACAACCGGGTCATAATCACGGGCCAGAGTGTGAACAACCATAGCATAAGAAATCCCGCACCTTTTCATTTCAGAAAGAAGATGCTGGAGACTGTATAACTGCCTTTTATCCCTTGGCGTAAACTTTCCAATATATGCAAAGCAATCAAAATAAACTACTTCTGGCATAGATTTCAAGCGTATTTTTTAAAGCCAGCTCAAATTTATCAAGTGTTTCAGCGATATCTTTTTCAGTATGTGAAAATGACAAAAACCACCTGTCATAGACAAAAATACCACGGTTAAAAAGCTCACGATTTAGAATGAAATAAAGTTTTTTATTTTTTTCCGGGTCAGTATAATTAAACATAAAGAATGGAGCAACTGGCAACCCGCCAACCTCAGCTTCAACCCCTAAACGACTAGCAATCTGACAAAACCCGTTCATCAACATCTGACCAACCCTAAATAAATGCTCATGAACTCTTTCTCTCTTCATAATATCAATAGTTGCAATAGCAGCTGCCATAGAAAGCGTCTCCCCGGCATAAGTTGCGGTGAGAATAAAATCATCAAGCTTCTTCATTATTTCCCTCCTTCCACAGTAAGCAGAGATTGGATAACCATTCGCCATCGCCTTAGCAAAAGAAGAAAGATCGGGTTTGACATTGAAAAATTCTTGAGCACCGCCAAGCGAGAGGCGAAAACCTGTTAAAACTTCATCAAAGATCAAAATCACGCCATATTCATCAGCAAGAGTTCTTAAAGTGCGTGGAAATTCACCGCTTGTATCAGGACCAAAATCATACGGAATTGACAGAATACAAGCGATATTATGAGCATCCTTTTTAAGTATCTTTTCCACTGCTTCAATATCACCATAGTTAACTTCATAAACATACTTCCTTAAAATCTTTGGCACGCCATTACCTTCAAAGCCCGTCATAAACCAGTCATGATAACCATTATATCCGCACCTTATAATTTTATCCCTTCCGGTGTAAGCTCTAGCCAATCTGACATTGCAGGCATTCGCATCAACTCCATTTTTCATAAACCTGACCATTTCAGCCGATGGAATGTTTTCAACAATTCTTTTTGCAAGTTCAATTTCAATTGGACTTGCCATGCTGAATATGACACCTTTATCCATTTGAGATTTAACAGCAAGATCAACCTCATCATAACAATAACCGAGAATAATTGGACCAAGCGCCATTCTGTAATCAATAAATTCCCGCCCATCAACATCCCAGAACCTGCAACCTCTGGCTTTTTCTACAAAAAATGGCATCACCCCGGCATAATCCATAATCGGACGCTTTGCATTCGTCTGCGTCCCCCAGGGTATCAATCTCAACGCTTCATCAAGTAAAATTTCTGATTTTGTCTTCATCTGGCACCTTCAATTTTAATTTCATCCTC
>CAZQJI010000117.1:0-2812 GCA_964593475.1 uncultured Bacteroidota bacterium
AACCGCTGGAAGATAAATGTAAAATGTAGTGCCTTTGCCTGTTTCAGTTTCATAAGTTATGAAACCAGCGTGCGATGCTATAATTTTAAGCACAATTGGAAGTCCAAGTCCTGTCCCTTTCTCAGGCGGTTTTGTTGTAAAAAACGGCTCAAAAATTTTATCTCTAACCTCCTCTGGAATACCCACACCTGTATCTGAAACAGCAATGACGACATAATCTCCATCCGAAACATTCGGAAATTTATCTTTAATAGCATTAGAACTGATATTTTTAGCAACGATTCTCAAAACACCACCATTTGGCATAGCATCACGTGCGTTTATGCAAAGGTTCATCAACGCCTGAACTATTTGACCATAGTCAACATTTATAAACTTAACATTTTCATCAACAAAAGATTCAAACTTTATATTTTCGGGGAAACTATGAACGATAAGAGTTTTAATTTCATCAACTAAATCTCTGACATCAACAAAGGATGGCTTCCCAACTTCACGTCTTACAAAGTTAAGAAGTCGTCTCGTTATATCAGCGCCTCTTTCAGCGCTTTTCTTGATTATATCAAGAACTTTAAGTATCTCAGGATCACCACTTGAAAGACGCCTTTGCAAAACTTTTATACCCGCCTGAATTGAAGCAAGGACATTGTTAAAATCATGTGCTATACCGCTTGAAATAGAACCAACGGATTCAAGTTTTTGGAATTGTAATATCTGCGCTTCAAAAAGTTTCTGCTCCGTTATGTCACGCTTTATCGCAACAAAATTTGTTATATTCCCCTTACTATCAAAAAGTGGTGTAATGCTCATATACTCATAGTATAGATCGCCATTTTTCTTTCTATTTATCAATTCACCCTCCCATATCTCACCCTTCAAAATTGTCTCCCACATTTTAGCATAAAAGTTTCTATCCTGTTTACCGCTTTTCAAAAATCTCGGATTTTTACCTATCACCTCGTTAAGTTTATAACCCGTTATCCTCTCAAAAGCGGGATTCACATATTCAATGTTTCCATTGATATCGGTTATCATAACCGCCTCATTTAAACCTTCAATCACTTTACCTAACTTTAATCTTTCATGCTGCAATCGTTCCTCCGCTGTTACATCTCTTGCAATAACTACATAACCATCAATTAGCCCGCCTGATGAAAAAATTGGCTCAACATCAACAATTAAAAACATTTCTTTCCCATCAACAGATTTAAATGGAACAAACCATCGCTTTACCCTTTCACCTTTCATCAATGAATCCTTGAAAAATTCTGCATCAACCCCTTCAAGATTTAAAATTGAATCAATCCGCTGACCTGTTAATTCAGATACACCTGCTCCAGAAATACCCACTATTCTTCTCATCTCGGAATTCAAATAAAGCAACCGACCCTGGTTATCCAATCTCATGATCCCTATCGGAGCATTCTCAAGCACCGTCCTTATAAATTTTTCAGATGATTTCAAGAGTTCAAACAACCGTGCATTTTCTATCGCACTTGCAATTTCACCACATACATTAATCCCGAACTCAATTTCTTCCTGCTTGAGCTTTCTCCTTGAATCAAAATAAATGTCTAATCTGCCGATAAACTTTTCACGATGAACAATCGGGAAAAAAGCAACCGACTTAATACCGTTTTCTTTGAGGATTTTTTCAAACTCCGGAAATACTATCTCACTTTCTATGTCTGTTATTATGATTGGTGTCGCCCCGCTTTCACTGCGCCACGGGACATATCTTTCCATTGATTTTACAACCTGATCTGACAAACCCAATGAAATCGCACACTTTAAAGAACCATTTTCCTCTCTCAATAGAACTGCTATTTTTCTTGTGCCATAATTTTCTATCATCAAGTTCAAGATAGCCCTTAAAATTTCTTGAATGTCAAGTTTAAATCCTATCGCTTGCGAAACTTTATTAAGCAAGTTTAATTGCTTCAATCTCTCTATCGCCTGATTATAAAATTGAGAATTCCTGAAAGCAGTTGCTATTTGAACCGCCATTTGTAACAAGAACTCTCTATCCTCAGGTTTTATCCCGTCAACTTTATCACTTTCAACATTCAAAATTCCTATAACCTCATCTCCAATCATAAGCGGAATATCAAATTCAGATCTAATTGCCGGGTGTTCTTGAATATATCTTTCATCTTTGAGGACATCGGGTGAATAAACAGAGGTGCGGAACATATAAGCGTAATTTATCAACCCACGCACACCAATTGGAAGTTCTTTGATCAGATATTTATCTTCAAATCCTATGGACTTGAGCAGGTAGAATTTTTGTTCTTCTTTGTCAACAAGATAGATTGAAAACCTGTAATAACCAAGTGCTTCTTTTAAAATCTTCAAAATTTCCTCCGCTGAATCCTCAATTTTTATGTTTGAAATCAAAATATGATCAATCCTTGAAATGATGTAATTTTCAAGATCACGCCTTTTAAGTTTATCAACAAGTTTGCTGAGTTTCAAACCGAGTTGTCCGACCTCATCACCACTTTTTGTTTCAATCTCAATATATTGTCCCCTTAAAGCACGATCAATCGCAATTTTATATTTTTCAATCGGATTCAAAATCCCCAAAATGAAAATATATCCAGCAACGATGATGAAAAATATCAACGAGAAAACAAAAATTGCCTCCGTTACAATCTTACCCCGTGCTATGCTCGGGACTATGATCAAAAAAAGCATTATTAAGATCGTGAAAGCGACGAACTTAAACTTTAAACTTATTTTTCTGAGCATATCAACCTCCGGAATTTACCAAACCTGTTAAGAAATATAAAATGAAAAACGAAACAAGCCG
>CAZQJI010000118.1:0-2781 GCA_964593475.1 uncultured Bacteroidota bacterium
AACCCGTGACCTCCACAATGCCATTGTGGCGCTCTCCCAGCTGAGCTACGGCCCCTAAAAATTCTCATTTTAAATTTAAAAACACCGGTTTAAAATTCCAAATTTTGAAACATAAAATTTTAATGCTAAATTGAAAATAAAAACTTCAAAGTGTCAGTTCTTTTAAGCAAGACGGCTGAATATGGAGTGAGGGCAGTTCTTTACATCGGACTTAATCAATCAAAGCGTGTAACAACAAAAAATATGGCAAAAGATTTAAAAGTCCCTTTTCATTTTCTTGCTAAAGTAATTCAAAAACTTGTCAAATCCGGTATCGTACATTCAAAACGGGGTAAAAACGGAGGTTTTGTTTTGAAAAAGCCACCTGAAAAAATCAAATTGATTGACATAGTCATTGCTCTTGATGGAGAGGAGCTTTTTAAAAACTGTGTTCTTGGATTACCTGATTGCTCAGATAAAAAGCCCTGCCCTGTTCATAATTATTGGAAAGGGATTCGTGAAGAAATAAAACAGATGCTATCTCAAAAAACTGTAGCTGAACTTTTAACGGGCGAATTCAAAATTTAAGACAACTTTTCAGAATCATCAAAAAATCTTTTTAAGTTCCCCATTGAATTTTAGAGGGTTAATTAAAAGGCAAGTCAATTTGTCACTTGACAGAAATTGGTTTAAAGATTATATTTATTTATGCGTTTAGCACTCGTTGAGGTTAAGTGCTATTAATAAAATAAAAATTCAAAAGGAGGTTGATTTTATGGCAAAAGTAAACATTCGCCCTCTTTCAGATAGGGTAGTTGTAAAGCCATTGCCTGCTGAAGAGGTCACAAAAAGTGGGCTCGTCATTCCAGATACAGCAAAGGAGCGTCCTCAACAGGGGGAAGTTATCGCAGTTGGTCCAGGAAGAATAACCGATGATGGGAAAAAAATCCCGATGGAAGTTAAAGTTGGTGACAAAGTTTTATATGGGAAGTATGCGGGAACAGAAATTTCAATTGATGGTGAAGAATTTTTGATAATGAGAGAAAGTGATATTCTTGCAATAATTGAGTAAAAAATTTAAAAACAAAAACGAAAGGAGGCAGAGAATATGGCAGTAAAAGACATTCTTTTTAATGCAGAGGCACGTGCAGCTTTAAAGCGTGGGGTAGACAAACTCGCTGAAGCTGTAAAAGTTACCCTTGGTCCAAAGGGTAGAAATGTAATCATAGATAAAAAATTTGGACCACCTGTTGTGACAAAAGATGGTGTGACGGTTGCAAAGGAAATTGAGCTTGAAGATCCGGTTGAGAACATGGGAGCTCAGTTGATCCGTGAAGTTGCATCAAAGACAAGCGATGTCGCTGGTGATGGAACGACAACGGCTACGGTTTTAGCGCAGGCGATATTCAGAGAAGGTTTGAAGAATGTTGTTGCGGGAAGAAATCCTATGGATTTGAAGCGTGGGATTGATATGGCGGTTCAAAAAGTTGTTGAGGGTTTGAAGGAGATCAGCAGAGAAGTTAAGGATAAGAAAGAAATTGCTTATGTTGGTGCTATCTCCGCAAATAATGATATGTCAATTGGACAACTCATTGCAGATGCAATGGATAAAGTTGGAAGAGATGGCGTTATAACAGTTGAAGAAGCGAAAGGAACTGAAACGACTATGGAAATTGTGGAGGGTATGCAGTTTGATCGTGGATATTTATCTCCTTACTTTGTGACAAATCCAGATACGATGGAATGTGTTCTTGAAAATCCGTATATCTTGATCCATGATAAGAAAATCAGCTCTTTAAAGGATTTCCTCCCGATACTTGAAAAAGTTGCACAATCTGGAAGACCTCTTCTTGTCATAGCTGAAGATGTTGAAGGTGAAGCTCTTGCAACTCTTGTGGTTAACAAACTTCGTGGGACATTGCGTTGCTGTGCGGTTAAAGCGCCGGGATTTGGTGAGAGAAGAAAAGCAATGCTTGAAGATATCGCGATCTTAACAGGTGGAACCGTAATATCCGAGGAGAAAGGATTCAAGCTTGAGAATGCACAACTTTCATATCTTGGTCAAGCAAAGAAGGTTGTTGTTGATAAAGACAACACAACAATTGTTGAAGGTGCTGGAAACAAGGAAGATATCAAGCGTCGTATAAATGAAATTAAAGTCCAGATTGAGAAGACGACATCAGATTATGATCGTGAAAAATTACAGGAGCGTCTTGCAAAGCTTTCAGGTGGTGTTGCTGTGTTGAAGATCGGTGCAGCTACGGAAGTTGAAATGAAGGAAAAGAAGGCACGCGTTGAGGATGCTTTGCATGCGACAAAGGCAGCGGTTGAGGAAGGAATCGTTCCAGGTGGTGGAGTTGCATATCTGAGAGTTATGCATAAACTTGATGAGCTCAAACCTGAGAACGAAGACCAGGCGGTTGGAATTGAAATTGTGAGAAAGGCGCTTGAAGAGCCGATAAGACAAATCGTTGCAAATGCTGGTCTTGAACCATCTGTGATCGTGCAGAAAGTTAAGGAAGGGAAAGATGATTTTGGTTTCAATGCCCAGACAGAGAGATTTGAGAACCTGTTTGAATCAGGTGTCATAGATCCGACAAAAGTTGCTCGTGTTGCGCTTGAAAACGCAGCAAGTGTTGCATCACTTCTCCTGACAACAGAGGCGGTTGTCTTTGAGAAGCCAGAGAAGGAGAAAACCCCGGCAGTTCCGGGTGGGATGAGCGATATGTATTGATGCGCGGGTAAGTTAGGATTTTTACCTGTATTTTTCCCTCCCCCGGTTCGGGGGGGGGTTTTTTTTTT
>CAZQJI010000119.1:0-2781 GCA_964593475.1 uncultured Bacteroidota bacterium
GCACCCCAAACGACCTCGTCAAAGACCTTAGTGAACGAGGCATATCAATAAACTTGTCCGATGCCGAGACTCTCTTCCAACACAACATCAAAACAGTCTACGACATCAAGTTCGCGCCGCAGACAGTGTTGGATCAAATGGACAAGTCACTCAGAGAACAAGTCATCCAGCTCCGTTCACTGCTTAACCCCAAGATGCCCGCTCTACAGAGCATATCAGCAACCGTCTCAGGCCTTGCCTCGTTCGAAGTAGTCCGTTTACTTCATAAAGGTTCTCTGGGCAGGTCGTTGAACGGTATGATGGTTTTCGACGGGCTGAGGGGGAGGCTTTCGCGTATAAAGCTGGAGAGAAACGTGAACTGCCACGTATGCGGCTACAGCGAGGACAAGCCTGTGCAGATAAATGTTGCGCCTAACGAAACTATCGCCGACCTAAGAGAGAGAATATCCAACCTTCTAATGTTTCCTGACACCCGTTTACAACACGGCGCAAAACTATTGGATGACACGGCTGATATTACATCGGCAGGCATATGTGATGGAGACATACTTTATATCCATTCAAGCAGGAGAGCAACACCGGTGGCTGTGAAGGTGAAGCTGATTGAGGCTGGTGATTAGAGAGGTCAACGCAGGGTTTTGGAACCCCTTTGAGGAGCCGAAGCCAAGGCCGAAGCAAGAGAACTGTGTAATTTGTGGCCTGGAGATGGGGAATGAAAAAACATATTCATGTCCTCACTGTGGAGCAGTTGGTCACATGTCGTGTTTCGACGACTGGCTGGTGGTGAAGCAGACGTGCCCGCTTTGCCGCAGGCCGCTGGTAGAGATGTGAAATGAGCGGAGAAGAAAACGAGAAAGTAATCGAGCTGGACTATTTGGAGACGCCGAAAGGAGCAGTAGCAAGGTTCGAGGGTGTCCGGCAGCTGGCTGAGGTTCTTGCAGAGGTTATCGAGGAAATTGACAAGATGAAAGAGCGGCTGCAAACACTGTCCGAAAGCAGTCAGACTCCCGAGAACCTCGAGCGCAGGCTGAAATACATAGAGGACCAGCTGATTGTGCTTAGCGACGACGTGAGAGAGATATTAAACGCCCTCGGGGAATTGTCTGCGACGGTTGCGCAGATAAAAAAGGCTTTGAAGCTATGATGTCAGGAAGGCTCGTCTCATCTCTGTGATTAGCTCGTTAAGTTCGGTTCGACGTCTCTCCATCTCAGCTATCTCTCTGGCCAGCGTCTCCTTGTAGGCTTCCAGCTTCTTAACCTCCTCCCTCAACTTGTTGGAAGTCTCTATCAAAGTCTCCGCTTCTGCCTTGCTTTTCTCTAGAGCTGCTAGACGCTCCTCAAGCTCCCTCTCCCTGCGTATCATCCTCTCCATCCTTATCTCCCGCAGCTTAAACAGCTTATCCATCTCTCTTCCAAAGTTTTCAAGCTTTTTCTGAGCCTCCTCAAATGATGTGAGGTAGCGTTCCGACAGGATGTTTATCTCTGTCTCGAGCGCTTCTTTCTTGGTGATAAGCTGCTTCAGCGTCTCCTGCGCCTCCGCTATCTGCTTCTCCTTTGACTCAAGCTCCTCACGCCACTTCAGAACCTCCTCGCGAAGCCTAGACAAGCTCTCCCTCTCCTGCATAAGCCTCTGAACTTCCTTAACCAGCTCAGCACGCTGGTTCGACAAAAGGTCAGCCGTCTCATGCAAGCTCTCACTAAGCGACTTAACCTCCTCCGTTAACCCCCTATACGAGTCCAGCGCCTGGTCCAGAAGATACGCCTTCTCGACAACAGACTGCAGGGATGACAGAGTTCTCTGAGGAGATGAAACCTGCTCAAGAACCTGGCGGACATCCTCCTTGAGCTTGGCCAAGGCTTCTTCGAGCAGGCTTATTCTTTCTTCAAGCTTTTCTATGACCTGTACCCTTATGGCCGCGACCTCTTTACGGAGGTCGGCTATGCTGTCTGACTTTCTCGGCAGCAGACCCATGGCTGAATTTGGGGTCTGCATGATTATAAACCCTACTTGGTAGTGGAAGATAGAGAATGGCCAAGTATTGTTCAAAGGTTTTCGTGGGGCATGTTTTTATAAGGTGGGGCATCTGGGTTTAATCGGCATGGTTGTGTCTGAGAGACGGTTGCTTGTTCGGTTTTTTCAGATAGGCTCTGTGCTGGCTTTGGCGGGCAGCATACATGTGCTGACCCTTCTCCTTCCATGGTACACTGTAAGGGCTGACAGCGTTTCAACCTCTGTTTTGAGCGGCTACCTGCTACCTGAGACACTAGCCCTCTCAGTGGCCGGAGGAGTTTTGGCGGGTTTGTCTTTGTTGGTGACATCCTTTAGCCAGCGTCCCATGGCGGTGAGAACCGTGCTAGTTGTCTTATCGCTTTTAGGAGGGGTGCTAGCCATGGTTTCTCCGCTCTATCTCGGGCTTGTCAGGGTTCCGGCTCTAAGCGTGGCTGGCGAGCCGGGCATAGGGTTCTTCATAGCACTTTTCTCCGCCATAGTTATTCTTGCGTTAGGAGGAGTGGCTCTTATGACACGGCCGCGTGTGGTCGAGATTCCATATCAAGGCTATGGTGGCGTGAGCGGGGCTACAGTGTCGTCCACACAGCCGATGGAGACAACCTCTTTTGAAGTTGCCGGTGAGGTTGAGGAGGGAGTAGTCTGCCCCATTTGCTACACTTCCGTAGAAGCTGAAAATGCTGTTAGATGCTCCTCATGCGGTGTAGTTTTTCACTCTGGATGCCTTGACGCATATGTAAACATAAACGGTACTTGTCCAAACTGTGGAAGAG
>CAZQJI010000120.1:0-2737 GCA_964593475.1 uncultured Bacteroidota bacterium
TCAAGGGTTCAAATGGATTCATTATCTTCGTCAAGGTCAATGAAATTATCGTTTTTATTTTCTTTTCTTTTGAGAACAGAGTGCTTTGATGAGAGTTCCTGGTTGAGTTCGTCTTCTATTGATTTGCGGGGTCGGGCGTATTTCCTGCGTGATTGTTCGCGCACTGCCTGTGCGATTTTTTCATCGTAAGGTGTTTTATCAGGGATTGTCTGGATATTAAATGGAACTGTGCTCTGTCCGTTCAGAAGTGTTGTCATATAGGCATGCCAGTTGGGTAAATTTGTAAGGTGAAGTTTGTTTAGATATGGATAAAATCTTTTTTCAAGCCGTTCTGCGTCTTCCTGACCGAGGCGGAAGCAGATAATAGTTCCGACATTTCCGAATATAGCCTGCGAGATGGTTTTATCTTCTATTTGCTCTATAAACTGGTTAGCAAGTATGAGTGAGATACCAAATTTTCTTGCTTCGGATAGAAGCGTTGTAAAGCTATTTGTCGCTATGCTCTGAAATTCGTCAACATATATGTAAAATTCTTTTCTCTCTGAGGGTGGTATTTTAACCCTTTCCATTGCGCTTGTCATAAGTTCTGTCATTATCAGCATTCCGAGAAATCGTGAGTTTTCTTCCGTGAGTTCACCTTTGGCAAGATTAACCAAAAGAATTTTGCCTGAATTCATTATATCCGAGAAATTCACGGTTGTTCTTCGCTGGGCGAAAATGTATCTGAGATACGGATCAAAGATAAAGTTTCTGAATTTGCTTGAAATGTATGTTCCAAGCGAGACACCGTCGGATGTGGAATACAGGTAATCGGTTTCAGGTAAAACATTTTTTATCCAGTCCTGAAGCAGAGGATCGGGTAATTTCGGTGGCACCCATTTTTTCCATTCTCCTCTTGATTGATATATTTTGTAAAAGTCAAACAATGTTCCGGGTTTATCGGGATCTGACATAATGAGGAGAAGATTCATCTGAACATGCTGGTAGAAAATTGGTCCTGATATTTCAGAGGCGAATGTGCCGTATTCACTTTGAAGAAGACGGCGAATTATTCCGACAAATTCCTGAACTATGAAATATCTTGATTCGGGGTTCTGATATTCAAGGGGGTTAAAGCCGACGGGATAGTCAATGTCCGTTGGGTCAAATATAACAACATCGTCAATTCTTTTGCGTGGAATTTTTCCAAGTATTTCTTTAAACATATCTCCGTGGGGATCAATCACGCACAGACCGTTTCCATTTCGTATATCATCAAGTATCATGGTTTTGAGAAGCGTTGTCTTACCCGTGCCGGTTTGACCTATGATGTAGATGTGTCGTTTTCTATCCTCAGAGGTTATTCTGACTTCCGTTCTGGTGGATTTGTAAATGTTGAGTCCAACAAGACAGCCGGTTTTAATTGAAGACAGAGGGGTAAGGCGCTGTTCGTAAAATCGTGTGTCAAAGCTGGGGAGAACATCGTATGGAGGCGGTGGAAATTTAAATGCGAATGAAGTTATCTCGGGACTGAAAATATGGAGCAGGCGTCTGTATTCAGCGGGAAGTAAGGGGTGGTCGTAAAAGTTTAAGTTGAGCAATTCAGCAAGTAATTTTTCAGATTTTAACAGGTTTTTTACATTATCAAGAAGATTGAACCTGTGAGGAGAGGGGTTAATTTCAAAGATTTCACAACCTCCGGAGAGATATTCGTTGATGTCTTCCCTATCGCCGGTTTTTGATCCGGCGGGTGCAGTTATAAATGAAGCAATTGAATTCAGGGCAAGATCGGAGAGGGGTTTTTGAGAGTAAATTTCTATTGTCATCAGTGCGGATGTATCTTTGAGTCCGAATAAAAATTTTATAAGGTTTCGCTGGTAAGCACGGGCAAGTTCCTGGAGCGTCGGGTTGAGGTATGTGGTATCATCTCCTGTATCAATAATGTGAATCTGGGCAAATTTTTCACATCTTTTTATCTGTTCCTCAAGAAATTCCTCCTCGTGGCTGAAAAGAGCGGAGGGTTGAAGTTTAACACTTAACAGGACAGGTGTATTTAAATTAACGATAAGATCAAAAAATTGTTCGGTTTGATAAACTGGCTTTGAAAAAGGGAAAATGTAAAGAATTGTATCATCTTCATATATCTGATTTGATGCTGTTTTCACAAGATTTGCTTTCATATCAAGGTTATCGGATAGAAAACCGATTCTTCTTGAGGTGAAGCCGGTCTTGAGGGTGTCAAGCCGGTCTATTATAACACGTCTTGTTATGACATAAGCATGGTTCAGGTCAAACGGGATAAGGTATTTTTTGAGGTCATCCGGGGTGACGGGTTCAAAGATATATTCATCAAATGTTGATGTGAGCAGATTAAAGGTTGATTCAAAATAATGTTCTGCCAGGGTGTCGTCAAAATCCTGTAATCTGGCAATGAAAAAAACTTTAACATTTCCGGCTGGATTTTCAACTGTTGCCGGAAAGCTGATGGTTCTGATTTCAAACACGACTTTTCTTCCGGGTAAATCGGCAAGGGAGTTGATAATCTTGATATGATTCAGGCGATTCAGGTCAAAAAGTTCCTCTTTCTCTGACTGGGTGATTTTCATTGATTTGAGTTCAATCCCGAAGATATGATATGGTTTTATGCGAAGTATATTGCCGGTTTTTGTGGATTGTTTTGAGCCCATGTTTAAAAAATCCCTAAGTTAGAAATTGACATTAAGATCAACTTCAACGAGGAAATTACATTTTGAGCAAG
>CAZQJI010000121.1:0-2435 GCA_964593475.1 uncultured Bacteroidota bacterium
AGTAAAATTTCTGATTTTGTCTTCATCTGGCACCTTCAATTTTAATTTCATCCTCCCAGAAACGAATCTTCGTATATCCAACCCTATCAGGTCCTCCATCCGGTTGCAAAGGAAATGTATATGGCTTTGCTCCATAAAGAACCTGACCATCAAATACAAATTTTATAAAGTTTGAGCAAGCAAAATATAACTTCTTTGGATCATGAATCAGATATGAAAAATGAGCATCTGTTTCAAGCGCACCGTATTTTATCCGACCAGAATCAAATGTATATCGCGGACGTATGTTCTCCCTCAAAATTTCAGAATCAATATCAAGCTTAAAACATAAGAAAATCTTCCCCTCACCCGTAATTATCTCATAACCGATCCCGTATGGAACTTTATCAACATCTACTGGCTTTATTCTTGAAATTAAATTTTCAACATCCTCACCTGTCCTGTGCGGTATAAGAAATGTGACAAAAAACTCAATGTCACCTGATTTATAATGTGATGATGCGGTCTGATAAATACAAAATTCTTTTTGATAATGCCTTATCTCCGCCTCAAAGCTATCCTCACGGGCATATGTCTCCGGGAAATATATCAAAAGATTATAATCACCCCCAACTCTATAACCGCCAATTGAATCAATCCTTGTGTCATAAAAATTTTCACCATGCTTTAAAATCCTCTGCGTATGCCAGAGCGTCCCGAGTGTATAGTAATCCGACTGTGTGAACTTTATAACATCAACAATGACAAACCAGTTAAGCTTTTTCAGGTAAGAAATTATTCTGTCCCAGCTGTAGCCAATCTTTTCATCTATCACCCTCGTCCTTGAATATTCAACTTCTTTAAATGGCACAAAATCAACCTTTAAAGTCCGAACCTGCCGGTAATTTCCAGAATTTCTGACAAACTCAAGAAAAGTTTGCTTCTTTTGTTTTATTTCTGGAATTCTTGCAATTGAAATTATAGAATTTCTCGCTTCCCTCTTATTTTTTCGCACGACAACCCGATTATGATAATAATCTGCTCTGTATGCCCCGAACATCCCGCTTGGCAAGGCATCCCTGTAACCCGCATTATGAAGCAAAATTGAACCTTCCGTCATAAAAAATATAATTGAATTTTCATCCGAACTACCATGATGCATTTTCTCTTCCTCAACAGTTATAGTATTCCGCAGGTAATCCCTTGTGATATAATTTCCATCGCCTTCATCGCGATAGTTTAAAAGCAGATATGTTGAAAGAGAATCCAGGCCGGTTCTAAAAACTATTTTCTTGCCGACGATATCGTCAAGGACTTCACAACTTTTGAATTTTGGAATCTCAACTTTGACTTTGCCATCACACCATCTATATGCATCAGAGATTATAGATGCAAGACCCGCTGATGACTTAGCGTCAATGATCATTCTATTAAAAATTCGTTCAGCAACATATTTATATCTGCCATCTTTATAAAACGAAGCTGCTTTCTCAAAACAGGGTATAAACCACTCAAACGCATTGTTAAAATTTGCATCGCCAAGGTCAACCATTGTTCCATACGGGGTCAGCAAATTAAGATAATAATCAAAGTAATACCTGAAAATGGGATGGTTTAAAATTTCGTCGTTATTTGAGTTTTCTATATAAATTAACATAGCATATAGCCAGACGCCGTTATATAAAGTTGCATCCTCAGATTCCCATTTGCCTAGGTTATCATAAATCAAAATTTCAGCTTGCTTTTTCCAGCTTTGAGAGGATGGATTTTCGGGAAATGCCTTCGCACCCAGAAGATAGGCAAGCGCCCGCAAAACAGCCCTGTTATGCGCTCCCCATTCAGGAAAATATGAGATAAAATTAACGCTCTTAGATATATCAGCAGATATTTTATCGTTAAGTTCTTTGCTTAATAACCCAGAATCTTTAACCCTCAAATAAGCACGAACATAAGCGAAAAGAAAGAAGAAATTTGGAAGCGCTGGAACACCATCTGAATATTCAACTCTGACCTTCGCAAACTCATCAGGATAGAAAGCTCTTAACTTTGAATACTCAGCAAGGATTTTAACAGCTCTTTCAGCATAACTTTTATCTTTTGTGACTTCATACAAAAATCCAAGTGCATCCGCAAGATAAACTGGTTCCCCCGGTGGATTATAACCCCAGAGCACATAATTGGAATTGGTTTTCTTCCATTCTTCAATCAATTCTGGATATTTAGCCCAGGACTTTTTAACTGCTTGTTTCACATAATTAAGATACTCATTTTTACTCGTTGAAAAACTGATAAACTTAAATAAAATTGAACACAAAAATATCAAAGCGAATAATTTTTGTTGTTTTTTCATTGTTTCATATGCAAAATTTTTATTTACTAAATAACCAAAAGAATTATAAGCAAATAAAATCAAAAAGTCAAGCAAATTTTGAAAATCCCCGGCTTCCTCACTTCTT
>CAZQJI010000122.1:0-2403 GCA_964593475.1 uncultured Bacteroidota bacterium
CAGGATGGTCTCTGGGGCTTTCAATAAAACTGTTAAAATGATTCTTACGAAGTAGAAAGATAAAGCGTTAAAATTGCATTTGCTTTTATCTTTAATTCAACTTCGTCCTTTAGATTGCTTATCTTTTTGAGTTTTTCCTCTTTCAAGTTTGAAATGAAGACATTGAATTTACGATAGAGTTTGAGATTGAATTTTTCATCGGTATTTGAAATGTTGTAAAATCTAACGACGATACCTTCCCCATCCTCAGCAATTTTGATTGAACTCAAAATTACTTTTTCTGAATCTGTCTTCAAAAAATTCAAACTTTCTCCAAGTGTTTTTTGATACGGATAATTATCAGATTTTGAAACCGCAATCGGTTTAAAGACAAATGAATATGCTTTTGAAATTGATTTTTTAAAGTCCCCATTTATCGGGATGATTGAATATTCAAATGTGTGTTTTCCGAGACATTGTGCATCTGGGGTTTGAATCTGTGGTCCTGCCTGTTGTGCCCTGTGTAAACTTTTCCTTGAAAGATACCCGACCCCTCTTAAAAGAGTCAACGCTATTATATCCCCATCTTTTGAGTTCAGAATTTCATATTCAGGCAATCCACGATTTGCTATCATAAGACCAGTTGAACCGTCCGCAACACAAACGAAAGAGTTTTGATGTCGGGTTGGATATGGTTTTTCATTTGGATTTAAAACTTCATCGTCAAGATATGAGTTTAATCTTTCAAGAATTTCAAAATGTGCATCAACAAAGTGCGTCTTTGTCCTGATACCTGTTGGAAATAAAACTCTTAATCTATGATCTCTTACATTATTCTCAAACTCGGTTTTTATATCAACTCTTTCAATTCCAGCATATAAGGTCACATATGTCGTCAATCTGCATTTTATTTTTTCTTTTTCTCTTTTTTTGAAGTCGGGTGTAAGCGACTTTGGAAGGTTAAGTTCATATTCAATTTTTATCGTGCCTTTGAAATAACTTTTTTCAGAGATTGAAATTCTTGGTTTAAATCTTGTGCTTAAAATTTTTTGATAATTTTCAGCGTGCGAATATGTGTATTCGTCACCTGCATCTTCATCGTCTTCAAACAAATTTAAATTACTATAAATTGCCCCATTTCTTTTGTCTTTAATCTCAAGAGTCCCATTTTTTGATATTTTTACTTTGAAAAATTCGTTTTCAATCGTGCTTGATGTAATTTTCAATCGTTGCGTTCGTGTTGCGAAGTTTCTTTTTGATTTTTCTGGAACGATATAAAAAATTTTATAGCCAACCGCCGGCAGGTCAGCAATGAATTCAATTTCAAAAACATTTTTAAAGTCACCTTTTAAAATCCCCATCACAAATTTTCGCTCTTGTGATACAATTTCAAACTCTATCTCATCACCATTAGCATCAAGAAGTTTAAATCCGTTTTTAAATTTCTGCTCATCAAGATAAATCCTGGCTTTGATAGGTTCTTTAACATCAAAATTAAGCGGATTAAAAACGAAAAGTATCTCAGCATCTTTCGTTGTTTCTGTCATTGATAAAATTTTATCGCTTGCTTGCCAGATTATAAACTTTGCCAGTTCCTCAACCTGTTTAAATCTGTTTTCCATATCTTTGTGGATTTCATCAACACCGCAACCGCATATGTCATCGTGTGGATGATTTTTTAGAAGCATTTTCCACGCTGTCAATATCAAAGGTGCAAAATTTTCTCCGGTTTCAACAAAGAGAATCGCTGATAAAGGTTCGGCATATTTTTCAAGTAGTGATTGACATAAAAAGTTTTTCTGTTTAAGGTAAATTCTCGTTGAATAAACACTTTGAACTGAAAGATGGTGATAATTTTTGTTAAGCTCGCCCTTAAATGTTTTCAGTTTCGGGTTTGAACTTAACACCCGGTCAACGAAGTCGGAGAAATTTCCGTGAATTAATTTTAAGTTGTTTGAATTTTGGTTTATAAATTTCAGGAGTTCCGGTATCTCTGGCTGGATTGGTGCGTGGTCTGTGCCGTTGTTGAAGAGAATGAATCTGCTTTTGGCACCTTGTTTTAATTTTTCAAACGAATTTTGGATTTTTTTAAGTGCAATTTTAAAATCCGGTTTTTCAAATCTGTAATCGCCCCATTCATAATCAAATCCCAAACAACCAGCATTCCAGTATCCATCACGCTGATAAATTGCAAGAATTTTGCTCCCATCGGACGCTTCCCACCAGAATTCATTGCCGAGTTCTTCGTATTCCTTTCCCATTCCCCTTGTGAAAATGACGGAGCGAATTCCAAACCCTGCCAGAATTTTCGGCAAGCTCGCAATATGACCGAAAGAATCAGGGATGTAACCTTCTTTCATCGTTGTCCCAAATTCATCGCAAATCCTTTTCCCGATCAAAAGATTTCGTATCATTGCCTCTGGA
>CAZQJI010000123.1:0-2369 GCA_964593475.1 uncultured Bacteroidota bacterium
ATAAGTAAAAAATTAAATCAAGCAAATTCACACACTATAATATAATAAATTTTTTCCTATTTGTCAAGTCCCGGAGTGTTAATTTTTACCCTGATTTTTTCTCGCTAAGCGATCCCTTCGGGACGAGAACCTCACTGACAGAATGTCAGAGATTGTGTCAGAGTGAGGTTAAGTGATTGTAAGACAATTAGATTTTGCAAAAATTGGATGTTAACTTTTTTACGGAGTTCTCGGAAAGTGTAATAACGAATTTATCAAAACTTAGAAACAAGATAACAAAGCTGAGAGCAAAGAAGACCACCGTAAATCCCCAATATATTGCCCGCAACAGCCATCAAAAGCCCAACAGGTGCAAGCGCACTCTGATAAACAGAAGCAACAATAGGAGCCGTAACAGGGCCACCAATGTTTGCCTGACTGCTAGTCGCCATCAAAAACATAGGAGCTCTTATCAACCTACCGACCAAGAATAAAAGCGTCGCATGGATCAATATCCATAAAACACCCATAACCATAAAAATCGGCGTCTCAAATACACCCTGTATATTTGCTCTCGCCCCAACAGAAGCAAGAAGAAGATAAAGCATAAAATTACCAACATGAGTTGATCCCGAATTTTCTAACTCCGAAAATCTCGTAAAAGACAAAATAACACCAAGCGTAGTTGCAATGATTATACCCCAGGTATAATGACTTATAATTTCCCCAATCTGTGGAATAAGTTCTCCAATTTTTAAAGATAAAATTCCACCGGCAAAAGCAATGAAAAGCATCTCTGTAAAATCAAAAAAAGTTAAAATTTTTTTCCTCGCCTCTTTCAATTCTTTCATTTTTTTGTTAAGCTCAAGCAAAGTCGTCTTATCAACGCGATTGAACTCATCAACTTTATCTTGAAAAGCAGAAAGGAAAATAACAACACCCATCCAACCATAGCCAACCACGGTATCAACAACTATCAAAGGAGCAAGTAATGACTCAGGTGTTCCAATGCTTTGAGCGATCGCAAGCATCGTTGCACTCCCGCCTATCCAGCTTCCGGACAATGCACCTACACCTTTCCAGGCATCAGGCGGAAGCCAATGTTTGAAAATTAACAAAACAATCGGACCCCCAATTATTATCCCAAATGAGCCGGTCAAAAACATCACAACTGATTTAAAACCAAGCTTAATGATAACAGGTATATTCGCCGAAAGAAGAAGCAAAATAAGAGCAGATGGCAAAAGATAAATTCTCGCCCATGTGTAAAATTCTGATTCTCTTGGAATTATCCCAATAGCAGATGATAACATCGGTAAAAAATAAACCCAGATTACGGGCGGAAGATATTTGAAAAATTTTGAGAGGAACTTCAATTGACTTGCCCGATAGATCAAAAAAATCAAAAAAACAAGATATGCGAAAATTTCAGTCGGGTTTCTCAGCAAAAGAATTTAAAAATTATTTTTCAATCAAACGTTTTGCTCTGATGAAGGTTCTGTATCTATATTCATTGAAATTTGGAGCTTTGGGATCAAAACTATCAATGCTAACTTTACCCGAACAATGGATAAATTCTTTGTTCCCAATATAAATCCCAACATGTGTGATTTTTTCTGATTCTCCATCCTTGGCTTTCTGACCGAAGAAAAGCAAATCACCCGGTTTTAAATTCTCAAAGTTTTCGCCTGGATCAACCTCAACGCCAAGTTTTGATTGTTGATCTGCGTCCCTTGGCAATTCAAACCCGTTCATTTTGAAGACGATTTTCGTAAAGCCAGAGCAATCAAATCCTTTTACACTTGCTCCACCCCAAAGATACGGGAAGCCGACAAACTTTTTCGCAGTGTTAACTATATTACTTTCATTTAATCTCACACTCGCAAGCCACTTTCCCATTTCAACGACAGATCCTTTTTCAACATAACCTGTCCTCCTGTCAGGTAGGATCACCTTAACCCAGTTTCCTTCGCTTCCCTCAAAAGCAAGGACATCCCCCATTGACAGATCACTTACCGGGATAGAATTCTTATCTTTCTGCGAATAAACAAAACCAAAGTAATCAACGAAAATCACCTTCTTCAAATTTTTCCATTTTTCAAATTCTCTTTTATCAAAAATAACAAGCCCGCCTTCCTCAATCCAACCTAAATAATTTTCCGGCGGTTCAGTTTGAACAAGATACCAGTAGCCGTGTCTTTTTAAAATCTTAACATCGCTTCCCATTAAAACCTGATTTACAAGTTCTGCCTGATGTGCCGGTTTAGCTCTCATATTTGCGACGCTGACTGAAATTACACCATAAATTTTATCTCCAAGTTCAGGCGATGGAAGGACGACAATGCTATCAATGATACTTTTAAATGAAACTTTCAATTGCGAGAGCAATT
>CAZQJI010000124.1:0-2321 GCA_964593475.1 uncultured Bacteroidota bacterium
AGTTAGAAATTGACATTAAGATCAACTTCAACGAGGAAATTACATTTTGAGCAAGGGAGATTTGATTTCTGTCCGACGCGAAGTTTAGCTATGCCCCTGTGTCCGCAGGATGGGCACTCAATATAAATGTCAACTTCTTCACCCTGCTTTTTACCCCTGAACTGGTAATAAAATTTATTATGAACGACATTTGGGTTGTCAAGGACTGATTTTATGAGCTTATACGGGTGGGATATATCTCTATCTTTATATTTATGATTCAGCATGTCCATCACATAGTAGACCCTATTTATTCCGTATTCTTTAATAAGTGTATCTATTCTTATACTTTTAAATTTTCCTTCACCTTTAATTATGCCGAGTTCAACATCGTAGTTCTGGTTTTGATATGGATTCGGGTTAACAGCGGAAATTTTTTCCAGTGGAAGATTTTTCCAGCGGAAATTTTCCGCTATGTTGTTGTAGTTGTTGATGTTTGTATTAATATTTAAACTACTACAACACAGCGGAAAAATTTTCCGGTAAACGAGTTTGTAGGTATAATTTTCCCCCGATTTGGCGTTTCTTGTCCGGTCAATTTCAATCAAACCCCTGTAGCTGAGGTCCTTCAAAATTTTGCGTATAGAACGATCAGAAAGCCCCGTAATTGAACTTAATTCGCTCTGGGATACATTTATCACCCCCCGGGTAAATTCAAGCATCATGAGAGTTATCAACACGGTGAATTCAGAGGGGTTGTGGAAAACGTGCTGGTTGTGGATAACTTCTGCCAGGATGGCGTATTTTAGAGAGTTATCCACATTTTTAGGGTTATTAGCGGAAAAAATTTCCGCTAATGTGGATAAGTTATCCACAGGTTTTTCCCGGGGTTCAGCGGAAAATTTTTCCGGTGAAGGTTCTGTTTCGGTATGGCTATCGGGCGGTTTTTTATCATCTTTTGATTTTCTGCCGGATCTTTTCTTTTTTTCGGTTGCCGGCTTGAAGCCGTAAATTTTTTGTAATTCTTCAGCTACCGCTTCTGTGATTTTTTTCATAATTTTTCTCCTTAAAGTTTATTTACTCTATCAAGAAACTCTTTCGCGAGATCGCGGAAGTTATATACTGCTTTTGAACGTGGTTTGTAATCAAATAGTGGAGTTCTAACTGCGATTGATGCTTTTATGTCGGAGCTAATTTTTATCGCTGTTGTGAATAGCTTATCTTTAAGTTGATTTTTGATAATTTGAGGCATTGTTTGTCCAAGTTTGGTTCTGAGGTCAAGTTTGTTAATTATGTAACCGAGGAGTTTGAGGCGTGGATTTGAATTTTTTATGAGTTTAATTTTTGATGATAGTATTTCAAGTCCGTTGAGGCTGAAGGAGTCGTCGGCTTCAAGCGGGACGATGTAATAGTCGCTTGCGAGCAAGGCCATAAGTGCATACTGGCTGATATACGGGGGGCAGTCAATGATGCAGAAGTCGTAGCCGGAGTTTCTGGCCTGTTTGTTGATTTTATCAAGTTGAGTTGAAAGTCGTTCCATGCTTTCTTTTTTTCCGAGTATTTTGTCGTCAATGAGGAGTATATCGGGGTCGTTACCGATCAGGTCAACATTTTTTATTCTTGATGGGATTATGAATTTTTCGATTGGTTCATTTCGGTCGGGATCAAGGAATTCTTTCATTGAGCCATATTTTTTGATGTCAACACCGGGTGGTAGCATGGTTTCAGTTGTGTTAGCCTGCGGGTCAATGTCAATTAAGAGGATTTTTTTGTTGAAAAATCTTGCGAGGGCGGAGGCAAGATACATGCTTATTGTGGTTTTTCCGACGCCACCTTTGTAGTTGATTATTGAAACTGTTTTCATGTTTCTTTTATGGATTTTATTTGCAATAAGTTATACACTAAGTTATACCATAAGTTATACATTAAATAAGACAATGTCAAGAGCTGACGTGGCGGGGAACAGTATCACAGGAAAAAATTTCCACAAGAAAAAATTTCCAGCGGAAAAATTTTCCGATGGAAAAATTTTCCTGTAAAATGCGGACGAACCCCATGGATGTAGGCTCACCCCTGGACCCCTCTCTATAAATAGAGAGGGGGAAAATGGACTCACCTCCGGACACTCTCTATAAAAATTAGAGAGGGGGAATTAATTAAGAAGGTGAAGGGATTGTTTCGGGGAATACTTCTTTGTTTATCGGCTAAGCGATTTCTTCGGGACTGCTTGCAAAATGTGATTTTAGTTTGACTTTTTACATGTGGAGTTCAAAGATGAGATATTTAGTTTTTCTTTTCATTTTGATTTTTAATTTCCAGGGAATGGGGCAGATAGACGACAG
>CAZQJI010000125.1:0-2288 GCA_964593475.1 uncultured Bacteroidota bacterium
TGCTTTGAAAAGGTGTCTATGTTGTTGTATGCCTGTGTAGCATACTCGGAAGTCTCCAAAAGAAGGTATAACCTATCAAGCTCCCTTGTTTTCTCCTCTATAAGCTTGTCAAAGTTTATCCAGTTTAGTAGATATCCAAGTATGGTCCTTTCTGTGTTAAGCACATGAAGCTTTGCCAATGGGCTTTCTGGATAAGCCTTTAGAAGGCTTACGATAAGATAGTTCTCATAAATGTTATAATGTGCTTCTCTATGAAAGTACTGTCCTCCAAGGTCTTTAACCAGCTTTTTAATACTGCTTAAGTCAATCCCTGGCACCTCTACCCTTTCTGGACCATAAACTGCCGCAACAGGCTTACCCTTTTCCAAGTCATAAAGGAAAAGGGCTTTTATCAAATATCTAAAGCTATGTTCAAGCTTTAAAAGGTAAAGGTCTCCTTCCTTTGTGGGTTTTATTCTTAGTATATCTCTGAGGAGACCTGCCACTTCGTTCATAATGTCAATAGCCTCTTTCCTGATGTTGATGTAGAGGATTACATAAAGAAGCAGTATATAGGCAAAAAGCCTATGCAAAGAAGCAAGCACTATTAGAGAATCATAAAAATGTTTATAGAGGGCTAAGCTAAGCGAAGAAAGGGATAGAAAGCCAAAAACTGTGAAGATATACCAGGAGCTTTCCTCTCCAAGAAATCTGTTCCTTATCACATAGAAGGCAAAATATACATAAAGGGCAATGGTTATAAGGTCAAAGAGATCCCTATAAAAGGGTTGTCCTATACCTTCAATGTAGAGGGGCGGAAGTGTGTTGTAGAAGAGAACTATATAGAAGGAGGCTGTTATGGAGAGGGCTAATACAAAGCCGTAGCTTTTGGCAGATAGCCATCCGTTGATTTTGTGATGAAAGGTCAGAATAAAGAAGGCTAAAAGCACAAAAACTCTTGATATTAAAAAGAGGTAGGCAACCTTGTCCCTTGTGTTCTTAGTTATAAAGTCCGGAAAGAAGACAAAGGATAGTATATGGTGAAGGTCTGGGATCAAGGCTGGGACAAGAAATAGACCAAACCAATAAAACCTTTTGCTTATAAACCTTTTGCCCAAGGCTATAAGCAAGATAGACATAAATAGAAGGAGAGAAAAGGAGGTTATCCGTGTTAGGGCTACCCAAAAGGCAAAGGTTGGCCTATCAAGTACAAGCTGGTCCCTAAATATATAAGAAAGCAAAGTAATGAGAGCTCCGCCAAAAAGAAGACCTATGCTTATGTATCTATGCATCTTTGAAATATGATATCACAATTAATATTATAATCATAGGAACCGCTTGGCGTTTTTGAGTTTATGAGTTTTAGCATAAATTCTGCTACCTCTTCTGGGGGTTTTAGGGTCCTTGGATCCTCTTGGGGATATGCCTTTGCCCTCATCTGGGTCCTTGTAGCACCTGGGTTTAGGGCATAGACTCTAATGCCTTTTTCCTTTAACTCCTCTGCCAAAAGGAGGCTAAAGCCCTCCACACCAAACTTGGAAACCGCATAGGCACCCCAATAGGGAGCTGGCCTTTTTCCTGCACCGGAGGACATGTTTACTATCACAGAACCTTCAGACATATAAGGAAGGGTATACTTGGTTATATAAAAGACACCGTTTATATTCACTCTTATGACCTCCTCCCATACCTCCTCGGGATAATCTTTTATAGATTTTCTTTCTCCAAGGACGCTGGCGTTGTTAACAAGAAGGTCCATTTTCTTCAGTTTTTCCACGCAGAATTCTACAAACTCCTTTGCAGACCTTCTATCCCCCACATCACAAGCCTTTACATACAGCCCCTTAGGATTACCAAGCTCCTGCTTTAGCTTTACTAGGTCCTCTTCCCTTCTTGAGCAGGTGCAAACCTCCCAACCTTCCTTTAATAACCTTTCAACCATAGCTCTACCTATCCCCTTACTTCCCCCTGTAATTATACCCTTTCTTACTTCCATTACTAAAAGAAATTATAATCTTTTTTAAAAATTTGTTGCAAGGAATTTTATTTTAGCTGGTATAAATTTTAAGAATATAATAAAACTCTAAAGGAGGTGAAAAATGCTTTTGAACCTTGAGGTAAGGGCCCAGCTAAAGGATATTTTCTCCAAAGAGCTTGTGCATCCTGTAAATCTAAAGCTCTTTTCTCAGGCCATAGGTTGCGAAAGCTGTCAGATTACAGAAGAGCTCTTAAAAGAGTTGGCAGAAGTAGAACCAGAAAAGATAAAACTAAACATATACTCTCCACTGGTAGATAGGGAGATAAGCCAG
>CAZQJI010000126.1:0-2284 GCA_964593475.1 uncultured Bacteroidota bacterium
TTCCTCTTGCATATCAAGTCCAAAATTTTTAAGTTAAAATAAACTCGCTTGTGAAGTAAAAACAAATCCCGAGAAAAAATTATGATAAAAAAGTTATTGCTCCTCACACTTGCTTTTATCTCACTGGCTTTCTCACAAAGGTTAAATTACCCACCGACCAAAACGGTTGATGTCGTTGATGATTATCACGGCGTTAAAGTCGCCGACCCGTATCGCTGGCTTGAAGATTTTGAATCCGAGGAAGTCAAACAGTGGGTTGATGCACAAAATAAAATCACATTTGACTTCGTTCGTTCCGTCCCGTTTTACGAAAAGATCAAGTCAAGATTAACTGAACTTATGAATTATCCGAAATACTCCGTCCCTGTGAAAGTGGCCGGGAAATACTTTTTCTTTAAAAATGATGGACTGCAAAATCAATCTGTTCTTTATGTAAGAGAGGGTTTAAAGGGGAAAGATGTGCTTGTAATTGATCCAAACAAATTCAGTGAAGATGGGACAATTGCTCTGATGAACATTTCATACAGTAGAGATGGAAGATTTATTGCCTATGGCGTTTCGGTCAGTGGTAGCGACTGGCAGGAGATCAAAATAAAAGACATCGCAACGGGTAAAGATTACGATGAAGTTTTAAAATGGTGTAAATTTTCAAGCATTGCATGGTTGCCGGACAATTCGGGATTTTACTATAATCGTTTCCCTGAGCCGGGAACTGTCCCGAAAGGTGAAGAAAACAGTCATAACAAAGTTTATTTCCATAAACTTGGCACTCCGCAATCTGAAGATAAACTTGTCTATGAAAGACCAGATGCGAAAGAATTGAATTTTTATCCGAGGATCACAGATGATGGGAAATATCTAATTTTAACTGTAACTCATGGAACAAGTCCGAAGAATAGAATTTATTATCGTGAATTAAGTAGTGATGGCGATTTCATTCGTTTGCTTGATGAGGCGGATGCAAGTTATGATTTCATCGGAAATAAGGGAAGTGTCTTTTACTTCGTCACAGATTTAAATGCTCCGAAATACAAAATTATAGCGATTGATGTTAAAAATCCCGACAGGAAAAACTGGAAAGATGTCATTGGTGAGGATAAAAAAGCAGTTATAGCTGATGCAAGTATAATCAACAATCAATTTGTCGTTGTTTACACCGAGGATGTAAAGCACAAAATTAAAATTTATTCGCTTGAAGGTAAGTTTGTTAAGGAAATTAAATTGCCGGGGATCGGGAGCATTTCTGGTCTGTCGGGGAGACAGGATGATAAAGAGATGTTTTTCGGTTTCACATCGTTTTTATATCCGATGAATGTTTACAGATATGATTTTGAGACGGGGAAGCTTGAGTTATTTTTTGAGACGAAATTGAAAGGATTTGATCCAAAAGATTATGAAGTGAAACAGGTTTTTTATGAGTCAAAAGACGGGGTTAAAGTCCCGATGTATATTGTTCATAAACGAAATCTGAAACTTGATGGAAATAATCCGGCTTTGCTTTATGGTTATGGTGGATTTAACATAAGTATAATGCCATCGTTTTCGGCTGTGAGATTGCTCTGGCTTGAAATCGGTGGTGTTTATGCGGTGGCTAATTTGCGTGGCGGAAGTGAATATGGTGAAGAATGGCATCAGGCGGGAATGCTTGATAAAAAACAAAATGTGTTTAACGATTTCATCTCTGCTGGTGAATGGTTGATTAAAAACGGCTATACGAATCCAAAGAAACTTGTGATAAACGGAAGAAGCAATGGTGGATTATTGGTTGCAGCGTGTATGGTTCAAAGACCGGATTTATATGGTGCGGTTGTGTGCGAAGTTCCGGTTATTGATATGTTGAGGTATCATAAATTCACGGTTGGAAGATACTGGATTCCGGAGTATGGCAACGCTGAGGCAAATCCAGAGCATTTCAAATTTCTTTATGCTTATTCACCACTTCACAATGTTAAAAAAGGTGTTGTTTATCCGCCGACGATAATTACAACAGCGGATCACGATGATAGAGTTGTTCCTTTGCATGCGTATAAATTTGCAGCAACTTTACAGTCCGCAAACGCTGGTGATACGCCGATTCTTTTAAGGGTTGAAACGAAGGCAGGGCATGGTGCTGGAAAGCCAACTTCAAAGATAATTGAGGAGCAAACGGATATCTACGCCTTTGTGTTTAAAGTTCTTGGAATTAACTATTGATTTTTTAGGCGTGATTTTTTAATTTTTAATAGCAATTTTCACCAGCCCCTGTAGCTCAGCATGGATAGAGCAGCGGTTTCCTAAACCGCGT
>CAZQJI010000127.1:0-2193 GCA_964593475.1 uncultured Bacteroidota bacterium
GAAGGGCAAATGCCGCCCATAAGCCCGTCAGCATGAGCAACCGCAAAAAGATCGCTGGACTTTGCACGCGCATGGCTCACTCCAGAACCAGGACCGGTCATAATCCCGAAGGCCCGGATATTTCTCCCCAGGTTCCTCCCTAAGGGAGAGAAAGCGTGGCAATCTGAAGCGCCCGATCAGGTCGCACCGTGAGAACTTCAGAGTGCACATCGACCCGCTCTCCTGTGTCCAGGCGATAAACACCCAGCGCAATCTGATAAAGACCATGAGGCCATTCCCTGGATACTGGAAGCCTTCGAACGTCCTGAACACCGAGCCCGGATCGCATAAGTCGGAGAGGCAGTGTCTTGCCGATCAGATAACCATCCTCCTGGGCTATTAATTGTCCGTTCGGCCCATATAGATGCAGGAAGACTGTCCAGTCCTCCCGAATAGAAGCAGTTGCCATCCAGATCGTGAAGACCTTCACCTCTGAATCGGAATAGGAATAATCGATCCAGGCCTCGCAAAGAATCAGAGCCCCCGTCCCGAATACAGCCAGCCTGGACAAGCAGGGTTTCTGGCCACCAACCCGAAGGATTCGTGGCCGCGCGTAGAGAGAATAGTCAACAATAAAAACATCATCCGCACTCTGAGTGATTTCCGCCATTCGTTCCCAGCCCGGCCAGATGCCGAGCGTTCCAAAACGGAAACGCCATGCCTTCATGATATCTGGAAAAGAAAGCTCTATTACTTTCCATGTCCTCCCCAGATTGGCGTAGATGAACTGGCCTAACCCTACATAGTCTGGGACAAGAGAAATTCCCTCATGGCCCATCGGATAATCCTCAACCTGATCGGCCAGCCAGCTGGGATAGTTGAGAAAGACCAGAGTTCTTCCTTCAGGAAGCTCCCGGATTTGCGCAAGGGTCTCTCGAGTCAGTGTGCCTCCCGTGATCAGCAACGCGCGGATTCTAAGCAAAGTGGCTATATGGAGCGACAGAATTACGCCGAGCAGGAGAACGGCAAGTAATTTCCAGCGGGATCCGCGATGCGCTATCAGCCGGATCCCCTCTGCCCACAGCCACGTTGCCCCTGCCGCCCCCAGATACATGAGACGGGGTCCATCCATCACGTAGATAAAGGGTCGGCTGAGGAGAACCGGAAGGATGGATAACATATACCATCCCACACTGATTGCCCATACCTGAAAGCGGCCTGCTGACCAGAACCAGATACCGGACAGGACAAGCCCTGCCAGCTCTACAAGCATCAGGCCCCATACTTTTCCAGGCCAGCTGGCTGGAATCGCCTGAACCAGGGGGGAGAGAGCTCCCTGAAGGAGATAGAGAGCATTCCATCCCCAATCCGAAGGAGAGAAACGGACCATCTTATGATGGGTAGCAGCAAGGAGAGCCCAGAGGGCGGAAAAACCCACTGGCATCAGTCCATAAATAATGGCCAGGTGTCTGGACAGTAATCTCTGTTTTAAGGAAGGATTCTTCACACTCCCGGCAAACAGCAAGATCAGCCATCCGGTGATTGCGCCGTGTTCTGCAGCAAAAGGCGCTAAGGCGGCCAGAAGAAGTCCGGGGGCTATCCTGGAACTCCGGGGTGTGGAAGCGACGTAAACAGCCAAAAGGGCCAGAAAAGCAACCAGGGGATGAATGATCGCATTTGGATAAGCAATTGCCTGTAAACTGAACGGAAAAACCAGGAACAGCAACATTGCCAGCAATCGACTCGAGCTCGAACGAGATCCTGCTATCCGGCCGTAAAGCAGACCAACCAGTATGGCGTTAACCCCATGAAGGATCAGAGACAGCGCGTGAAGTCCCAGGACAGCATGATGCCCCAGATACAGATCTGCCCCTTTCCACAGGGTGAGCGAAAGCGGGCGATAGTAACCAACCGGCCAGCGCAGATTCATCCAGATATGAATCCAATCAGACTCTCGCGCAGCCCGCCATACCACCGGATCATCAAACATGTAGGGTAAATCCAGTAATGGTCCGAAAATCCAGAGATCGAGAGCCCAGATAGCTAAAGGAATGATGGTCACAGGCAAAACCCAATGAGATTTGCAGGAGTTGAGAAATCCCTTTATTCCACACAATCCTCAATCCTCCGTTTCCAGGTCGGCCTCGCCCTCTTCCCCTGCCTCACCCTCTCCGGCCAGCTCGGGCATCGCTTTTTCGATCTCCTCCGGCGTCT
>CAZQJI010000128.1:0-2068 GCA_964593475.1 uncultured Bacteroidota bacterium
AAAATTTATGGGGTGAAAAATCATGGTGGAAGAATTAGAAAAACTCCGCTTAGAAAATAAAAAACTCCGGAGGGGTCTTGAAATTTTGACAGAGGTAACCCGAAATATGGTGAGCACACTTGAACTTGATGAACTTCTTGACACATTGCTCAAGCGTTTAGTTGAAGTGACAAATGCAGATGGTGGCGTGATAGCAATTCTTGAAAACGGAGACCTTGTTATAAAAACATCCGCCGGTGTATTCAAAAAAGAAGAATATGTCGGTTTAAAATTGCCACCCGAAGAGAGTTTCTCCTGGCGTGTGATAAATGAAGGGCATGTGATATATCAAGAGATAACTGAACCCGAGGCGAAATTATTAGATAAAGCGAGAGGTTTGGGGATAAAAGCAAGTTTGGGAGTTCCGCTGAAAAGATTTAACAAAACCATCGGCTCAATCAACATTCACTGGCTTGAACCATACCATGTCAGCGAAGAAGAAATTCATCTGCTTGAAATCACCGGTGAAAGATGCGCAATGGCTATTATGAATGCGATGCTTTTCAAACAGGTAAAACTTCAAGCGGAACTTATTGATTTATCCCCGGATGCGGTTTTAGTCCGGAACTTAAATGATGTGATAACATTTTGGAACAAGTCAGCTGAAAAAATTTACGGCTGGACAAGGGAAGAGGCACTCGGGAAAAGGGTAACCGAATTAATTTACACACCTGAACAAACCGGCGCTTACTTTAAAGCAAAAGAAATCACACTAAAAGAGGGAACATGGATTGGTGAGATAAAACAAAAGACAAAAGATGGGAAAATCATCACGGTTCTAGCAAGATTTAAACTTCTATATGATAATTACGGGAAACCAGCACAAATTATAGTCGTTAATACAGATATAACAGATAAAAAGAAACTTGAAATGCTTTTAAGCCGTGCACAGCGACTTGAAGCTATTGGACGCCTTGCTTCTGGGGTTGCGCACGATTTGAATAACATCCTATCACCAATCATAATGGCAACTTACAGTTTAAAACGAAGGTTAAAAGATGAGAACGATTTAAAATATGTTGAAATGATTGAATCCTCGGCTCAAAGAGGGGCAAATGTAGTAAAACAAATTTTATCTTTTGCAAAGGGAATTTCCGGTGAAAAAGGATTTGTCCAGATAAAACATCTGTTAAGAGAAATTGAAACAATACTTATAGAGACCTTCCCGAAGAATATAAAGATTGAAATTGACATCCCGAGAGATTTAAATCCGGTGATGGCAGATCCAAACCAGTTGATGCAAGTTTTTATGAATCTTTGCGTTAATGCAAAGGATGCGATGCCGGATGGTGGGACATTGAAAATTAAGGCACAAAATATAACGCTTGAAAAACACTATGCGACACAACTTCCCGATATAAAGCCAGGTCCATACATACTTATAACTGTTGAAGACACCGGGGTTGGAATACCTCCCGAGATAATTGATAAAATTTTTGATCCTTTTTTCACCACGAAAGAATCCGAAAAAGGAAGTGGATTAGGGCTTTCAATTGTATCAAACATTATAAAGGAACACAATGGATTTATCAATGTTTATAGTGAGGTTGGAAAGGGGACAAAGTTTAACATATATTTGCCAGCGATAGCAGAAGAATCTAAACTTGAAAAGGAAAAAACAATAGAAAAAATTCCACTTGGGAATGGCGAGACCATACTTGTTGCTGAAGATGAAGTGCCAATACAGGAAATGATGAAGACAATTCTTGAAGAAAACAACTATAAAGTCATAACAGCAAATAACGGTGCAGAAGGACTTTTAAAATACGCCCAGAAGAAGGATGAAATCAAACTTTTAATAATTGACCTCGGTATGCCGATAATGGATGGAGCTGAAATGATAAAGACGATAAGAAAAATAGATCCATCAGCAAAAATCATAGCAACAAGCGGACTTGCAAGCCCAACTGCTTTGCTTGAAGATGCACTGCAAAATATTTCTTCATTTATTCAGAAGCCATTTGATGCTTTAACACTTCTTGAAGAAGTCACAAAAATTTTAAAATCATAAAAAATTTTTCCACATCAT
>CAZQJI010000129.1:0-1961 GCA_964593475.1 uncultured Bacteroidota bacterium
GTTCTTTACAATGTCAACAAAGCAAGGCGTTTGATAACTATTCTTTCAGTTGAGCAATAGCACCAAGTTTTATCTAATGACTCTTATGTAAACTTAACATCATTTTTATTCCCTCCAACGCTAAAAGCCCACTCAATTTACCCGCCTTTATCCCACCTTAATTAAATTAACAGTTGAAAAACTGCAGATAGAAATTTATATACAATTGCAGAAAGTAAAGCTGCCCCGGGTATGGTAAAAATCCAGGTTAAAACAATGTGCAATACAATACCCCACTTAACAGCTGAAATTTTTTGTGTTGAACCAACACCCATAATGGATGTTGAAATTACATGAGTTGTGCTAATAGGTAGCCCAAGAAGCGAGGCAATAATTATCACTAAAGCTGCTGAGGTTTCGGCACTGAAGCCGTGAGGTGGATGTAATTTGACAATTTTCATTCCCATTGTCTTTATAACTCGCCATCCGCCAACTAAAGTACCAAGTCCCATAAATAAAGCAGAACCAAATATAACCCAAGTTGGAACTTTAAACTCAGATATAAAACCAAGAGAAACAAGTGTAGCTGTAATTATTCCCATAGCATTTTGGGTATCATTCATTCCATGCGATAAAGCCATAAATGAAGCGGATAGAATTTGAAAATTTTTAAAATATCGGTTTACTTTATTAGGCGCAGCAGATTTAAAAAACCATAAAATTAACATCATCAATAGCAAACCACCTAAAAATCCAAGCAAAGGAGAAAGTCCCATAGCTATAATTATCTTTGTAAGACCCTCAGTCTTCACTACTTTAAACCCCCTTGTTGCAACTGCAGAACCAATTAGCCCACCGATCAATGAATGGGTTATGCTTATCGGTATTCCCACCTGCGTAGCTGAAAAAGCCCACAAGTTTGTTCCAATCAAAGCACAAATCAAAGTTAAGCCTGATATTGAGTTTGGATCCACAATTCCCTTGCCAATCGTTTTTGCTACCTCAGTAGTTATAAAAGATCCAATGATATTAAGTATAGCAGCAAGAATTACAGCTTGATGTGGTTTTAGCGCTCTCGTTGAAACTGTTGTAGCTATAGAATTTGCACAATCGTTCATTCCATTTATAAAATCATAGAACCAAGCAAGGGAAACGACGATAACAAGGTAAATTATTGAACTTAATGTCACCTCCGCTCGTTTTATGAATTTTTAATTAAGATGCTTTCAATTATATTAGCAACATCTTCACATTTATCAATCGCCTCTTCAAATGACTCGTAAACTTCTTTCCATCGTATAAAATCAAAAATCATGATGTTATTAGAACTGTTAATCAAGTTGTTAAGCGCCATATGTAGCAATTTATCTCCATGATTTTCAAGACGATTAACTTCAATAAATTTCCAAGATTGTTTCCAGAGTTCATTTAAATTGTTAAGTGATTTTGTTAGTTCGCTGATTAGGACAATTGAATTTTTAAGTGCTGTGATTTGTTCGTTAAGTTCGGGAGTTAGTGTATCAATTTTGTAAAGTAACATTTTACCAACTGCTGCTTCTGTTAAGTCAATAATATCGTCAATTTCGTGTGCCAGAAAATGAATGTCTTCCCTATCAAATGGGGTGATAAATGTTTTGTTTAATTTTTCAATAATTTTGTGGGTTATCTCATCTGCGGAATGTTCAAGGTTTGAGAACTCCTCTGCTATTTTTTGTTTATCTGAAAAGTTATTTAAAATTTGATCAAGTATCTTTGATACCTCAAACAACCTTTGTGCTTGTCTTTCAAATAAAATGAAAAATTCCTTCTCCTGTGGTATCGGAATGAGCTTCGTTTTCTCATCTCCATTTATGTTTTTGAATTTTTCATAAGTAAAAGTAAAAAAAATTTTAATTTTAAACAAGTCTTTTGCTGTGCTAAATTTCTATTGAATTTTTCGTTTTCTTTTGTTAAATTTTATTGCAAAAATTCTTAAGAAACTC
>CAZQJI010000130.1:0-1762 GCA_964593475.1 uncultured Bacteroidota bacterium
ATATCTTATCATTCAAATCCTTCTACCCCTAAACTGATATGTGCGTAATACCGCCATTTCTTCCCTTGACCTCTCCAATGTATCACCATCGTTAGCATAGGTGTATATTATAAACGATGATGTTTTAAGGTTTTACAACCGCCGTTTTATAAACCCCCTTAACCCCAACTATATAAACCCCCGCATCCAAATTTATAAATCCCCTTCCACTTACCTTAACAACCCTTATGAGTTTGCCCGATGTATTATATACCCCAATGTCATAGGCTTTATCCGTTTCCACTATAACCCCTCCCTTAACCGCCATAACGGAAAATCTTATATGCGATGGTTTATTCCCAAAGGCTTCACCATATCCCAAAGTGCCACAGCTTGAAACGGGTGTTGGGGAATCAAAAACATAAAAAGTAAAGGGGCTCATAAATCTCGTTGTTGCTATTATTTCCGAACACCCATCGTTATCCACATCCGCTATTGATAAACCCTTAAAATAATCCGAGGAATCAATCCATTCACCGCTTACCCTTAATTCCCTGTTGGCAATCACCACTTCAACCCCTCCATCGTTATCAATATCCCCGAGTTTTATTGAAGGCACGCTATCATTAGGTGATATACCGATACTTTCGTATAATATGGGATTACCGTCATTACCCCGTAAGCCGTACACATAACCCGCCATTTCATGATAGTCATAAGTTCCAAAAACCACATCCAATATACCATCACCGTTTATATCGCCTATGGTTGGCGAGTTTATATTCCCCATTGATGCACCGCCCAAAAGGGTTTTGCTCCAGTATAATACCCCATTATTCCTTAAAACATAAACCTTCATGGAGTCTGTTGGCGGAAAAACCGAATCGGGTACATAGAGGTTTACATTTGCCACAACCTCCAAATATCCATCGTTATCCAAATCGCCGAGGGATACTTCTCCAAATGACCCCGTGTAATAGTGCCAAAGGGTTGAACCGTCCGTGGCTCTAAGAACCAGAACACCGGCATTTGCGAATGTCACCAACTCATAATCACCATCGTTGTTTATATCACCTATGGCTATGTTCCCATAAGTTCCGCCTATCGGACGAGACCATATAATACTTCCATCCGTGCCCCTTAGGGCATATATGGCATCTAAGGTATAACCGGTACTTATAAAAACCTCCGCAAATCCATCTCCATCCACATCCGCGATGCTTGGGGGAGAGTAAGCGTATAAATAATCATCAGACCATATTTCACTACCATCCGTTCCGCTTAGGGCATAAATGCCTCCCATAATATAACCTACAACTATTTCAAGTCCGGGTATTGACGGGTTTAAATCCCCTATTGCTGGGGTATAACTTCCTTGAACAGGCCGAGACCATATAATTGAACAGTCCGTTCCCCTAAAAGCATAAATTTGCATTCCAGAAGTTAGTATAACTATTTCGTTCAGGCCATCACCGTTTATATCGGCAACTAATGGGTCCCCAATTGCTACCCTACCCAAGGAGTCATCCGTACACTTCACATTGGGACCCGCTACCGCACCTTTTAAGAGTTGGAGACCCGTTAGATATGCCGCCCCTTGGTACATCATCCATGTGGAGTTTGCAGCCCTAAAAGGGGGCAATGATTGGCCAAAAGCAGCCGTAGACATAAGGCATAAAATTAAAAAAATCCTTTTCATAATACGAATATTCTAAGGTTTTAACCGTTTAATTTCAACAGGGGTATTTACACCCCTTATCCCCTCATTTGCACCCCATAGCCT
>CAZQJI010000131.1:0-1678 GCA_964593475.1 uncultured Bacteroidota bacterium
GCTTACTATTGGAGATTGAGTACCATATTGACATGAAAGGAGGGTATGCTAAATTATGAATTAATATTCAATCAAGGAGGTACAAAAATGGACGAGCTTGAGGCGGTGTCAAAGATCAGGATTTTTCTAAGGCAGGAAGGTTTTATAGTGCCTAGAAAGCCTGTGCAGGAGTTTTATTCAAGCATAGTAAAGCTTTCAGGCTTTGGTATAGGTGGCATACTCAACATGTCTGGCAAAAAGGCTGGGAAGATAGCGGGGCAAATATTAAAGGAACTTATAGGGAATCATGCGCCCTCCACGGAGGAAATAGAGCTCTACCTTAGGACCTTCCTTGAAGAGGCTGGTATAGGAGTTGTGGACCATTGGAAGAATGAGGAGAACAAGATAAAGATATACATTAGAAGCTCTGTCTTTGCAGAGGGGCAAGAAGGCAAAAAGCCTGTCTGTATACCCTTACAGGGTGCTCTTTCCGGCATCTTTGAAGAGCTAACAGACCTCAAATGGGAATGTAAAGAGGTGGAGTGTGTAGCACAAGGCAAAGAGTTTTGTCTTTTTGAACTGGATGTGAAAGGATGATAAAGATCTATGATACGGTTGTTGTAGGAAGCGGTCCGGGGGGTTTTACTTCAGCCCTCATACTTGCAAAGGGTGGACTAAAGGTAGCCCTTTTGGAGGCTGAGGAGCTTGGTGGTACATGTCTAAACAGGGGATGTATACCAAAGGAAGGGCTTTACCGTATAGCTAAGGAGGCCTACTCTTTAAGGAAGAAGGGCTTTGAGGTAAAGCTGGACTTTGAGAGGGCTTTAAAGTATGTAAGAACAAGGATAAACCAGATAAAGGCTAATGCGGAATTTTTGCTAAAAAGGGAAGGTATAGACCTTATAAAGGGTATTGGTGTGCTTGTGGATGAGAATACGGTAAAGGTAGGTAAAAACCTTTATCTTAGGGGTGAGCATGTTGTGCTTGCTTGCGGCTCCAAGCCTAAGGAAAGACACACAAGCCCGGAGGATGTGCTAACGGGAAAGGTGCTTCCAAGAGGCAAGGTCCTTATAGAAGGCTCTGGTGCCAGCGCCTGCGAGCTCTCTTTCATACTTTCAACCTTCGGCTACCATGTTTATCTAAGGGTTGAGGGAAGGCTTTTAAAGGATTATCCTGTGGATGAGGATATGGTGGAAAAGCTGGAGGAAGAGCTGGAGCTCTGCGGTGTAAAGTTTGTGGACAGTGTAATAGATGCGGACCTTCATGTAAAGGCTACTGGTAGAGTTCCAAACTTGTGCAAAGAGAGCTTCCCCTTCCTTGAGTTTGACCAAGAGGGTTATGTTAAGGTTGATGAGTGTATGAGAACTAATATAAAGAATATTTACGCTGTGGGAGATATAACAAAGCCCATGGGTGCAAGCCATGCCATTGCAAAGGCAAAGTCTGCCTGCCAGAGCATAATGGACCTCTATAGCCCTTACAGGCCTGAGCTTGTGCCCATAGTTATATGCTCGGCCCTTGAGCTTGGCTTTGTTGGCTCTTATGAGGCAAGGCATAAAAAGATCACAAAGACCTTGAACGCAAACACAAAGAGCTTTGTAAACGGAAGAAGGGGGATAATAAGCATGTATGTGGACGAGGAAGGAAGGCTTTCTTACTTCTCCATCGTCGGGGAAGAGGTTAGCGAAGCTTTAAATCT
>CAZQJI010000132.1:0-1616 GCA_964593475.1 uncultured Bacteroidota bacterium
CTTGTCGTTGAAGGTTTCATTGTTGGTCTTCATAAGAGTCCGTATCATGGTTTTAGTGTTGAATTTTCCGAACACAGGCAGTATTCCCCTGGGGATGAGACGAGGTATATTGATTGGAAAGTTTACGGCAGGACGGATAGATATTTTATAAAGCAGTTTGAGGAAGAGACAAATTTGAGGGCATACATAATTCTTGATGCAAGCAGGTCAATGGCTTATTCTTCGGGTGATAATGTGAGAAAGTTTGATTATGCCTGTTATCTTGCCGGGGCTTTGTCCTATCTTATGATGATGCAAAGGGATGCGGTCGGGCTTGTGATTTATGATGAAGGTATAAGAAAATTTTTGCCACCGAGGTCTATGAGAAGTTATCTTGATGTGATACTTTCAGAACTTGAAAGGGCTGAACCGGGAGGTAAAACAAACACGGCGAAATCGCTTCATCTCGTCGCAGAGAGGATAAAAAGAAGGGGGCTTGTGATTGTGTTAAGTGATTTGCTTGATGAACAAAATGAGGTCATAAGTGCTTTTAAACATTTCAAACATAAAAAAAATGAAATAATCGTTTTTCAAATCCTTGATCCCATGGAGAGGAATTTTGATTTCAATCTTGATGCCTTGTTCAGGGATATGGAGACATCTGAGAAGATAATGACGCAATCGCTTTATGTTCAGCAAAGTTATCGTCAGGCATTTGATGAGTTTATAAAAAGATACAGGATTGAATGTCTTGTGAACGGGATTGATTATGAACTTATGGACACGGCGACGCCGTTTGATGTTGCATTGTTTAGATATTTAAGCAAGAGGCGAGAGTTGATGTGAATTTTAATCTGGTGGATTTTTAAGCATTTTTTTATTGACAAAGTGAATGCGCTTTTTTATATTTTAGGTAAAGATTTAGTTGTTCTCTGTGTTCCCGGAAAATAATCAACATCTATGACCAATGATTTGCGAAAATCATTTTTCAGTTTTTTGTCAATTTTCAAAAGCAAAAGCCGCAAGCCGTAAGGTATTTAATGGGGGGAGATTTTTAACTATTCTGGCAGTGCTTTGGGCAATAATTTTTGTTTGTGTTGATTTTTCCCTTTCTCAAAATGAACTTTCCGATAGAGAAAAGGCAATTAAGATTTTGCGTGAACATTTCAAGCCGGAAAGGGAACAGTTGAGAAAATTAGAACACGAGTTTGTGAAAGAATATTCTGCTAAAGTTTTAAATTCTTATCCAAAGGGCAAAAATCGTGAAAAAGGTTCGGTTTTGAAAACAGGCAATGGAAGCAAGATTGAGAAACAAAATGCTTATGCGGATAGAAAAAGTTTGATAATGAATGGGAACAAGATAATGACGATAATTTATAACTATGGTGCGATAGGTGCAGGTGCGAATTTTAACAGAAGATTAAATGTCATATGGAACAATGTTCCGCATATTTACGAGTTTAGCCCACTTGTTGCAGCTTCAGTTGTTGATACAAATGGAAGACGCATTCATGTTGTAAGTGATGGTTTAAGATATTATAGCACTGTTTCACCTGATGGAACGGAATTCTGGACATTTAACCCATTACCCGGTTATGCTGATCCGAATCAGGATAAGATAGCACACAATCCGGATA
>CAZQJI010000133.1:0-1599 GCA_964593475.1 uncultured Bacteroidota bacterium
AAAAACAAACCCAAAGCTTCAAATTGATTCTATATCTTGTAAGACATGGAGATGCTGAACCCAAAAAGCCAGGGGTAAGCGATTTTGAAAGACAGTTAACTTTGAACGGGCGCGATGTAACTCAAAAGATGGCAAAGGCATTGAGAAAAATGGGCATTAAAATTGACCTTGTTGTTTCAAGCCCGCTTGTTCGTGCTGTCCAAACCGCAGAGATTATCCGCGATATTATAGGTGTTGAGACCGAGATTTTAAAATTGAACGAGCTTATCCCTGGCTCTGGCTTTACATCGTTTCTCGGCATAATTTCAAATCTTGATGCGGAAAATATACTTGCAGTTGGGCATGAACCATATCTCGGTGAATTTCTCGGCTGGTTTATTTGTCTTTCAAAGCCGATTGAATTTGAAAAAAATAGCATAGCTTGTGTTGAGGTTGAAAGATTTTCTCAATGTGGTGGAAATTTGAAATGGTTTGTAAATCCAGAGCAGATTTTAAAACTTATAGAGTAAAAAAGGAGAGCGGGAGACGGGACTCGAACCCGCGACATTCACCTTGGCAAGGTGACGCTCTACCATCTGAGCTACTCCCGCGGAAAGTTCATTTATAATATAATATCTGGAAAGGAAAATTTCAAGTTTAAATCGGTTATGGAAATTTTTGAATTCTTAAATCCACCTGACGAATCGCTTTTTTATTCAAGGGGAGAGGAAGATGATCCGAGAATGGGGGATATCGTTTTGAGAGATAAAAAAGATTTTAAAAATATAAACATTGCTTTAATAGGTGTTCCACAGGATGAGGGTGTAAGAAGAAATAAAGGACGTCCCGGTGCGAGAAAAGCGCCAGATGAGGTAAGAAAATACTTTTATCGTTTGACGCCTTTCAACTTCAAGTTTAAAAATCAAATAACTGAATTGAAAATTTTTGATCTTGGAAACTTGAAAACAGATGGGACGCTTGAAGAAATTCACGAACGACTTTCTTGGCTTGTTGATGAATTGATTAAAATGGGAATTTTGCCCATTGTTATCGGTGGCGGACATGATATCGCTTTTGCAGATTATACTGGTTTTGCAAAAAATTTTGATAAAAGGGCTGTTTTAAACATTGATTCGCATCTTGATGTTAGAGATAACCAGCCAAGAAATAGCGGAACACCATTCAGGCAAATTCTTGAATCAGAAAATAAGCCCGACAAATTGATTGAAATTGGAATTCAAAATTTTGTAAATTCTTATCGTCATTATGAATATGCACTTGAAAAAAAGGTGAAAATTTTTACACTTGACGATTTTAAATCTTTTGGCGTTGATTATGTCCTTAATCAGGTTCAGCAAGAACTAAAAGATTATCCGCTCCATTTGAGTTTTGATGTTGATTCAGTGCGGAATTCAGATGCCCCGGGGGTTAGTGCAACTTATCCCGATGGTTTGAAGGCAGAGGATGTTTTAAAAATTGCGTTGTATTGTGGTTTGAATTTAAATGTTAAAATTCTTGACATCGCAGAGTTAAATCCGGAATTTGATATTGATGGTAAAACGGCACGGCTTGTTTCGTTTTTCATTTTATATTTCTTAACAGGTTTGGTAAATTCCGGAG
>CAZQJI010000134.1:0-1576 GCA_964593475.1 uncultured Bacteroidota bacterium
GTTGTATTATCATGCGCGGTATTATGATCCCGTGCTGGCGCGGTTCATCTCCGCTGACTCCGCGGTGCCGGGTGCGCCGGATGGCTCGATGGACGGCGTGGCGCTCACGCCGCTCACGGTGGACTTCCACGAGACCGGCTTTGTGACGGAACTCAACGCGGAGAACCGGCAGGGGTTCTGGTTCCAGTTGACGCAGACGCAACGACAGGAGGCGAACGCGCCGTGGGGACCGGAGCAGCCGCAGAGCCTCAATCGGTACAGCTATACGCAGAATAATCCCCTGCGGTATACTGATCCGACGGGGCATGAGCGGCGCTGTGATGAAGTAGGATGTGCTACTACTGTCACTAATCATAGCAATGATCCAGTTGAGATCGTTGGAGATAGAAGAATTCCAGGCTGTGATGTAGCCCAAAAAGGGGAGGCGTGTTTTGAGTATGCTGTTGCGACTCTCCATCCCGGCGAGTCATCTCTCGACTATGGTTTTACTGATGTCGACTTTCTGCGACCAAGTAAAGGACATAAAATTGATGGCTATGGTCATGAAACACCATATAAGCTTGTAGATGGGATGGATGTCACTCTTCGTACTGGTCGATCGTTCTTTACTCGCAAGGAATATACATACCTAGAAGCACAATGTCGAACAGGTCATCATAGATGCGGAGTAGCGCTTGCTATGCCTTCGGCAGTTCAAGCGAGAGTAGATCAACTCCCTGGATGGAAACCCGGGAAGAAGTTTCCGATAGGCAAACCTGTTAAGCAACGACCAGTTCATGGAAGGTAAGTATGGTTCGCCCAAATGATATGCCAGAACACAAATGGAACCAAAAGCCCGTATGGTCACGTTGGTTTATAGCAACTCTTCTTGGCACGATAATCGGCAGCCTTTTGCTCTCTTTGGTGTTAATTCGACTTCCTGGAGATACCGATAGCAACTGGTATGTAGACTTGTTACAGACAGTAACGACCACTACAATAGTGATTTTACCGATTAGTATCGGGCAATGGTTCGTACTTCGCCGTTATCTGTACAGAGCGGGCAGGTGGATTTTGGCAAGTGTTACCGCCACAGTAATCTGTTTGCCTGCGGTACAAAGTATTGTCAGAGCCGGAGGTGATCCTGAGCTTGCCACGCTTGTCGCTCTTTATGGAGTTGGAGTATTTACTGGCCTAACACAATGGTTCGTACTTCGTGGTACTATACGTAATTCCATTTGGTGGGTTTTAGTCAGCGCACTGAGCTGGCTGTTGGTTACCTTCCTCTTGGGAATAATGATTCATTGGCTCAGTATTGGTCTTGATCCCATTCTCAAGGGTCTGGCTGGCTTTCTTCATATAGTCGCCATCTGGTCTATTTATGGAGCAATAATGGGTTTAGTATTGAAATGGCTCCTGCAGCAGGCGGGCGCAAAAAGCATTCCTTAGAGATGTAGTCCAAGAACGATAAGTAGTAAATTCTATACCTTGTCTATACCTTGGCGGGGTTGTACGAAGAGGATCTCGCCACGAGCGGCACGCCCACGCCCGTGATGATTACCCTGCGCGGCCAGAGCACGGGCGGCGCGCTCAGCAT
>CAZQJI010000135.1:0-1498 GCA_964593475.1 uncultured Bacteroidota bacterium
CTCGTAGAGGCCCCGGGGGTCGGGGGGAGGGTCCAGGAGGAGGCGGCCTTCCCGGGGGAGTTCCCGGGCCTTGAGCTTCCTCGGGGGGGCCACCTCCTTGGGCCTTCCCGCCTCCAGGGTGTAGGTGGCCCCGTAGAAGAGGCCGTTTCTGGCGGTGAAGAGGGGGGTGAGGGGCTCCCCTTCCCTCAGGAAGGGCCAGGAGGCGGCGAGGAGGGAGCTTGCCCCAAAGACCCTGGCCCCCAGGGCCTGGGCCAGGCCGAGGCCCGCGGCCAGGGCGATCCTCAGGCCCGTGTAGGAGCCCGGGCCCTCTCCCAGGACCAGGGTCTGGATCTCCTCCCGCCTCGCCCCCACCTGGGCCAAAAGCTCCTCCAGGAGGCCGAAGAGCGCCTCCTCGTGCCGCCTCTCCACCCGCACCACCCGGCCCAGGCCTTCCTCGCCCCGGAAAAGGCCCAAGGAGAGGTAAGGGGTAGCGGTGTCCAGGGTCAGGGTCCACACGCCCTTCATGGTAAAGGCCCCTGATATACTCCGCTCGGGATGCGGGGCGTCCCCTTGCACCTTCTCTTGGGGCTTGGCGCCCTTCTCACCCTGGCGGGCTACGCCCACCGCCTGGGGTTCCTGCCCTCGGCGGCGGTGGGGGTGAGCCTCGGCCTGTACGGGGTGCTGGCCCTTTGGGGCCTGCGCTTCGGCCTGCGCCACGCCCTTCTGCTTCTTGGGCTTTTGGCCCCCTGGTTTCCCCCTGCCCCCTTTCTGGCCCCCCTGCTCTTCGCCGGGCTTTTCGCCCGGACCTTTAGCGAGAAGGAGCAGGGGGCCTTTTACGGCTGGGCCCTGGTCTGGCCCGCCTTGGCCCTCCTTTTGGTCTGGCACGTTTTCCCCACCTTCTACGCTTTTTACCTGAGCCTTTTTGAGCGGGTGAACTTCCTGCGCCCCGCGGCCTTCGCCGGACTGGAGAACTACCGCATCCTCCTTCACGACCCCCTTTTCTGGCGCGCCTTGGGCAACACCTTCTGGTACGTGGTCTTCACCGTGCCCACCGGGCTTTTCCTCGCCACCTTCGTGGCCATCCTCCTCAACACCCGGGTGGCCTTCCTCGGGCTGTACCGGACCCTCTTCTTCCTCCCCTACATCACCGCCCTGACCGCCGCGGCCGCCGTGTGGCGCTGGATCTACCACCCCGAGTTCGGCTTCCTCAACTGGCTCCTCCGCACCCCGGGCCTGGACTGGCTGAACACCCCCACTGGGGTCTTCGCCCTCCTCCTCAGGCCCTTGGGGATAGAGGTCCAGGGGTTTTGGGCCGGGCCCAGCCTGGCCTTCGTGGCCGTCATGGCCATGAGCGTGTGGCACTTCCTGGGCTACCAGGTGGTGATCCTCCTGGCGGGGCTCCAGGCCATCCCCAAGGAGTACTACGAGGCGGCGGAGCTGGACGGGGCCACCTTCTGGCAGCGCCACCGCCTCATCACCTGGCCCCTCCTTTCCCCCACCACCTTCTTCCTCTTCACCC
>CAZQJI010000136.1:0-1492 GCA_964593475.1 uncultured Bacteroidota bacterium
TCCTGTTTCAAAACTACTCCCTTGTGATGAGTTGCGAGCCTACCTATAAGGAATTGAAACTTCCCAGGATACTGTAGATAGAGTAAAAAGCTGCTTGAAGTTGCGAGCCTACCTATAAGGAATTGAAACTCCTGTAACTCAGTGCATAAAGACCGAAAAGAAAAAGTTGCGAGCCTACCTATAAGGAATTGAAACTTGTCATTTTTGTGAACTCTCGGATCAAATACATTCACCGTTGCGAGCCTACCTATAAGGAATTGAAACGGAAGTTATTAAACTTCCCATAGAAGACCGTTTTGAAGTTGCGAGCCTACCTATAAGGAATTGAAACAGGCCTCTTCCTCTTCAAGCAAGCCATCGCATAAGGGTTGCGAGCCTACCTATAAGGAATTGAAACTCTCTTTTGCTTTCTTTACCTGGATCATACTCATTCACCGTTGCGAGCCTACCTATAAGGAATTGAAACATCAATATGGGATTTGTGAATGTGGGAATCAAAAAGAGTTGCGAGCCTACCTATAAGGAATTGAAACAGGAAAGTCTCTCATAAGTCTGAGAGCTTCCTTCTACCGTTGCGAGCCTACCTATAAGGAATTGAAACCCACAACCAAACAATTCATTCATTTTCTTGCACGAAGTTGCGAGCCTACCTATAAGGAATTGAAACTCAATAAACTTAGATTCATCCCTCACAAACTCCTGAGTTGCGAGCCTACCTATAAGGAATTGAAACTCTGAAAGCTCTACAAGTTTATGAAGTGCTTCATTGGTTGCGAGCCTACCTATAAGGAATTGAAACCAGGAAATCCCCTGTGCTCACTGGGTAACGATCACAGTTGCGAGCCTACCTATAAGGAATTGAAACACTTTTTTCCCATACCTTGCCTGATAAAGCTCTCCCGTTGCGAGCCTACCTATAAGGAATTGAAACTTTCTCACTCTCCATGATTCCCCTCCTTTGTTTTTTTGTTGCGAGCCTACCTATAAGGAATTGAAACTTTAAAAGACTACTAACCCTAAGAGTATTCCGAGTAGTTGCGAGCCTACCTATAAGGAATTGAAACACTGCTCCAACATCGAAATTTTTACTGAGCTTAATAAAGGTTGCGAGCCTACCTATAAGGAATTGAAACGGGATTCGGAACTCACAAGATACTTCTGATCCTTCTTGTTGCGAGCCTACCTATAAGGAATTGAAACAATGTGGATAGCAAATCACTGCTCTGTAGGCGGATGTTGCGAGCCTACCTATAAGGAATTGAAACTTGACATCAAATTCTCTGAATGGATCAGGGGGGTTAAAGTTGCGAGCCTACCTATAAGGAATTGAAACCCCTGTGTTCATACAATTCACCCAACAGACGAGCAAGGGTTGCGAGCCTACCTATAAGGAATTGAAACTAACCATTTTCTAAAAGCCAGGCCTCAACATCCTGTGTTGCGAGCCTACCTATAAGGAATTGAAACATTTTAACCTGCTTCATAGTCTTAG
>CAZQJI010000137.1:0-1470 GCA_964593475.1 uncultured Bacteroidota bacterium
CACACAACTCTCAAACGGCATATACCGGCCCTAGGCAATCCAAAACCTCCACAAATCCAGCACAAGGCAAAACCAGAATAAGATACACGTGAAAGAGAATTAGATCACAAAACAAATCTCCAAAAAATTATATCACAGTTAATCTACTACTTTGGTTATCGGAATGGAATTAGTGAAGTGCTACGTAAAATTTTGTCAACACAGACAACATATTGAAACTTCTTCAGAGCTAGATTTAACCGATGAAATCTTCATTTACCCATCGACATTCACACCTTTACTAGCTTATCTTCTTGCCTTAGACTCTGATGAGATACCCATAAAGTGGCCTAAAGATGAGTCTGTAAAAAATTACATGCTGACGATTCTAAGAAGTGCAAAGACTGGAAAAAAGGGCGCCACATACATACCCTTTATCCCCCTTCCAAAAGAGAAAACACAGGCTGATAAAATTTTAACAGAGTTCTGGCGGCTTGTAGGTGAGGACGAATTCATAAAAAATAACTACTCCTCACTTAACTATGTCTTAGGCGAGTTTGTATCAAACATTTACGAACATTCAGAGTTTACAAACGCTTATATCATGGCCCAGAAATATTCGAGTAAGGGGTTTGTGGAACTTTGTGTCGTTGATGATGGAATAACCATACCCGGCTCGTTCAACAAGCATGGATATAACTACAATGATAATGAACATGCACAAGCTATACGAGATGCGATTAATGGTAAATCTACAAAGGGGCCTGATAGAGGCTTTGGGCTCGGGACCTCGGCAAACATAATTTATAAAGGCTTTAAGGGGGAGATACTAGTGGTCTCCTGCCTTGGAGCAGTTGGCATTAGTCAGAAAGGTATGCAACCTTATATTCTTCGAGAAAGCATGCGATATAACGGCACTCTAATAGCTGTTAGGGTTCCATTAATCACTGAAAAGGTTGATCTTTATGCTTATATCGAGCAGTAGTAAAGGAGGTGGCATGAGGCTGAAGGTTGCCGAGGTTTTGTCAGAGAACCTCATTCTACGCGACACAGCGAATATGTTGTTTGACATGGTTGAGAAGAATGATGAAAAGGAGGTGGTCTTAGACTTTGAGGGAGTGAGGAGTATCAGCAGATCTTTTGCGCATCAGTATGTTCTGAGGAGAAAGTCATCACCAAAGACAATAAAAGAGGAAAATGTGCCTGAAGAAGTGCTGAAAATGTTCAGAATAGTTTCGGAGAGACGCCAGCCAAGGCATGAGCTTCCCCCAGCCAATCAACCCATTCTGCTTGAACCACAAGCATAAATGATGTCTTCTAGCAAACCTTAAAATTTTCTAAATACAGGCTGGTGGGTTAACTCGAAATCCTCCCCTGTGATAATACTAGGTTAAGAGAAATAACTATTGAGATGTTTAAGTTTAAGAACACGCTGGAGAATTTATGTATCTGCTATGATGAGTCTGACCAGTCTGATCTGGTGACTGGGAT
>CAZQJI010000138.1:0-1448 GCA_964593475.1 uncultured Bacteroidota bacterium
AATTATACAATATATTTACAAGACTACAAGGAGGTTTAACATTGAGGCGTATAAATGTTGCCATAGCCGGTCTTGGAAAGGTAGGGAGCCAGTTTTTGCAAGCTTTGCTGAGTGTAAACTCTGAAAATGTTAAGATAATAGCGGTAGCAGAACCAAGGGAAGAGCTTGAAAGCGTCAAGCTGGCTAAGGAAAGGGGCATAGCCTATTTTAGGGACGCAAGGGATATGCTTAGAGCTTTGGAAGATTCCATAGATGTGCTTTTTGAACTTACAGGCAATGCGGTTATACGAACAGAACTTCATGAGGTGCTTAGCCAAAGCTCTAATAGGAAAACCGTCATAGTACCAGAACCCGTGGCTTATCTTATCTGGAGCCTGATAACTCAAAACGTTAGCAAGCATTAATAAAAAAATACTGTAAAATTAAGCGATTTAATAACGAAAAAAACCTGTTTTCTTGTAATTTACTTGACAAAAATGCAACCTTTGTATATTTTTAGATAAATAAAAACAGATAAGGAGGGAAGTGACATGAAAAATAGTCCTTTATTCACAATCGGTGATTTGAGCCAAGTGGGTATAGTAAGAAAATCAGGGCGAACCTTTGATACTATGCAAGAAAATACAAGTAGAACGGAGCCTCCAGAGTTTGCCAAATCACCAAATAGATGGAGTTTATATCTTAAGAGCATTTCTATAGATGAGAACTTTGAAGCATTATCTATAGATGAGAACGAAATCTACTTTATCTCTATAGCATGGGACTATTCTGGGCTTCCTCCCATTATATATCCGCCTAAGGACGCAAACATCTCTGAATTTACTATCCCTTTACAGCCTGGAAATGTACGTAAATTTGTAGGTGATGGTATATGCATTTGGCCGCCAAGGATTGTTACAGGTTCACTTAACATCATCATAACCATATTTGAATCTGACAAAGATGTAAGACAACTAGGGGCAAAACTTACAAAAATACATAGTGTAGTCAAAGATAGCCAGCTTACTAGTCTTATAACTAGTATACCCAACCCTACAATGATAATAGCTGGTACAGTTGCAAATTTAGCAAAAGAACTGATAGGTGCTATAGGTAGAGTGCTGGAAGAAAACGGTGATGATTATGTAAATGCATTGTTAGGTTCTTATGCAACAGACAAGCCACAAACCTCAAGGGTGGAAGCATATACTTCTAAAGGTATAGGTATTGAACTTGAATTTGTAGTATCATGATTACAATATTATAGGTGGATCAGTAATAAAATTAGGTAGCGGTTATCTATTCTTAATTATCCTTCAAATGTCTTTTAATAACACAACAAACTCTGGTGGTTAGCAATACATATAACTAACGCCATACATTCATATATCCCCAAGCTATAATTTAAAATGATCTATGTTTAGGGAAGTATTAAGGAAAAAATGCTATGCGGTAGATGAAGGGAGGTT
>CAZQJI010000139.1:0-1446 GCA_964593475.1 uncultured Bacteroidota bacterium
CTTCAAACTCTGTTTTAGCAAAATTAATTTCTAATGAAAAAATAATTGAAGTTTCGCTAAATGAAATTGATGCGGCTGAAGTTAAGATCGGGCAAAATGCAATTATAACTTTCGATGCTTTACCTAATATTAAATTAAAAGGTAAGGTATTTTATATTTCACCAATCGGAGAAATCAACCAAGGAGTTGTTAATTATTTAGTTAAAGTTAGTATGGAAAATAATCCACAAGTGAAAATTGGAATGACTGCTAATGTTGAAATAATTACTCAAACAAAAAATAATGTTTTAACAATACCCAATTCAGCAATTAAAAGTATAAATAATAGAAATTATGTTGAAGTTCCAGATGAAAGAGAAAATATAACCCAAGTAACCAATAGGCCGATAAAGTTAAATTATCCTCCAAAAAGAGTTTTTGTTAAGATAGGCCTCTCTGATAGTAATAATACAGAAATTTTGGATGGCTTAAAAGAAGGAGATGTTGTGATAGTTAAAAAGATTGAAAATAATAATAATAACCAACAATCTCAAGGTTTATTCCAAAGATTATTACCTAACCCGAGACAATTTGCTCCTCAATCAAGACCTCAAAATATTCAAAGACAATTTCAAAGACAATGATTGAACTTCAAAATATTTCCAAGATTTATAAAAATGGAGAAATAGAAACTGTTGCCTTAAAGAATATTAATTTAAAGATTAATAAGGGAGAATTTATTTCAATTATGGGTCCATCTGGTTCAGGAAAATCTACCTTGATGCATATTATTGGACTTTTAGACAGACCAACAAGCGGAACTTATATTTTAGATGGGCAAGATGTTTCGAAATTAAAAGATGAAGAATTAGCTAAATTAAGAAATAAAAAGATTGGTTTTGTTTTTCAAGCCTTCTTTTTACTGCCAAGAAAAAATGTTTTAGAAAATGTTATTTTGCCTTCGATTTATTCTGATTTAAATCCATTTCAAAGAAAAGAAAAAGCAATTGAATGCTTAAAAGAATCTGCTTTTCCTTTAGATTTTATTTATCATTATCCTAATCAACTTTCTGGTGGAATGATGCAAAGAGTGGCTATTGCTCGAGCTTTAATGAATGATCCAGAAATTATTTTAGCTGATGAACCTACTGGCAATTTAGATACTAAAACTGGAGAAGTGGTTTTACATACTTTTCAAAAATTAAATATTGAAAAAGGAATAACTGTTGTTTTAATTACTCACGAAGAGTATGTTGCCGAACATGCAGAGAAAATAATTAGAATTAGAGATGGAGAATTAATTAGCGAAGAAAAAGTTAAAAATAGAAAAATTTTATATCATAACAATGAGAATAAATGATTTAATTCAAGAATCAATTGATTCATTAAAAAGTAATAAATTAAGAACAGGACTTACAATTTTAGGAATTATTATTGGTATTGCTGCTGTTATTTCGATGATTTCTT
>CAZQJI010000140.1:0-1043 GCA_964593475.1 uncultured Bacteroidota bacterium
GACCAGGAAGTTCTGCCCGAAGCGCTTGTCGGCGAAGAGGCCGTGGTGGGCGAGGAGCTCCCGCACCGCCTTGGGGGAGGTTAGGGGGTTAGCCATGGGCCAAGCGCTTCACCCTCGGGCGGAGGGGGTCTTCCTCGGGGAAAAGCTCCAGGTACTCCTCGAGGTCCAGGGCGTCAATCAGGGCGAACCGCTCCTTGAGGAGCACGCCCTCCTTCATGGGCACGTGCCCGTAGACCCCGAAGCGGTAGCCCATGCGCTCCACGTAGTCCGGGGTACGGAACCACCAGGTCTTGGGCTCGCTTTGGGCGTAGAAGAGGGCGTCGTACTCCTGGAGCCAGGGCACGGGGCCCACGTGGGCGAAGTGGACGCCCTTTAGGACGAGCTCCCGGGGAAAGGAGGCCATCCAGGCCTTCAGCGCCTCGGGCAGGGGCTTTCCCCCGTGCTCGGGGTGGAACTCCAGGTGCTCGAGGTGGCGGTTGCCCAGGATGGGGTCGCCTTTGAGGGCGGCCTCGTCGTGGTTGCCCAGGAGGATGGTCACGTGGCCTTCCGCCTCTTCCTGGAACCTTTTCAGGCGAAAGAGCTCCCGGATCTGGGCTCCTGCGGCCAGGCGGAGGTGGGTCGGGTCCTTGGGGTCGTAGGGGGAAAGCCCCGTGAGCCCCTCGTAGTCCTTGGGGGTCTTGGGGTGGACCAGGTCCCCCAGGAGCACGAGGTGCGTCCGCCCCGAGCGCAGGGCCTCCGTGGGGTGGAAGCCCTCGTCGGCGAGCCCCTCCCGGCGCAGGATCCGCCAGAGCAGAGGGAACTTGCCGTGGAGGTCCCCGAGGGCGACGACCCTCATCCCTTGAGTAGACTCCGGAGCTCCCCGTAGAGCCTGCGGGTCTCCTCGGGGGTCTTGCCGTAGCCCCCGTACTTGGTGATGATCCGGGCCGCCTCCTTGCCCAGGCCCTTCTCCTTCAGCCTTTCCAGGAGCTGGTCAATGAGGCGGTAAGCCTCGGGCTTTTCCTCTTCCTCGGAGGCTTCCCCCTCCCCTTCGGGGAGGCTTGGGG
>CAZQJI010000140.1:1053-1413 GCA_964593475.1 uncultured Bacteroidota bacterium
CGCCCGCTTGAGGGCGTCGGAGAAGGCGGCCTTCAGGGAGTCCCCCTCGCCCACGTCTTCCTTGGTCACCCCGAGGACGGTGAGGCGGCACTTCACCTCCACCACCCGCTCCTGGCGCTCCCCGCGCTCGTCCTTCACCGCCCTTTCCGCATCGGCCAGCACCTCGTAGGCGTCGTGCCAGCCCTCGGGGCCCACCACCTTGTCCAGGCGGTCCAAGACGGTGCGGGCGTCCACGTAGGGGACCACCAGGGCCCGCTTCTTGTCCCGGGAGAGGGCCTCTATGCGCCACTGCACCTCCCCTCTGGGGAAGGGCTCGGCCAGCTTGCGCCAGACTTCGTCCATAACTCCAAGTGTACTTTA
>CAZQJI010000141.1:0-1250 GCA_964593475.1 uncultured Bacteroidota bacterium
CATCCATGGCTGGGGGTTGGATTCGGGAACTACGCCGCCGCTTATCCGGCCTATGCCCTGATCCGATGGCCGAACCCGCTGGGCCATGCCCATAACATCTACCTGAATATGGCCGCGGAAACCGGCCTGGTGGGTTTACTGCTTTACCTGGCGCTCTGGATCGTGATCGGGATCCATACCTGGCGGGCCTGGCGGCGAAATACAGGATGGCGGAGGGGACTGGCCGCGGGGGTGATGGCCGCGTGGATGCATTTGCATATCCACCAGTTCTTCGATAATCTTTACGTGGCCAATCTGCCTCTGCTGATCGCCCTGTACGGAGCGTGGGTGGAGCTTCTGAACGCCGATTCGATGAGGCTTTGCCGCAGCGATCCCTGAGGGGGATCGCCATCGCATCAGGGGTTATGTCGCGGGCCTGTCCGAGAAGGCTTCTTCGGGGAAAATCCGCTGGCCTTCGGCCCCAGAGCTCGAAATGGAGGGCATCGCGTGGAGAGAAGACTTTCCCTTCGACCTGCCCCGGGAGATCTCTATCGGATGTATCGCAAGGAGATCGCGCGCTTCCTGAAGTTCTGCGTGGTCGGGACGGTGGGCTTTGTGGTGGATACGGGGATTCTGAACAGCCTGATCTTCCTGGGGGGATGGATCCCGGTCCTGGCCAAGGCGGTTTCGTTTACCGCCGCCGTGATGAACAATTTCCTGTGGAACCGCTACTGGACCTACCCGGAATCCCGATCGAAGCCCATCTGGCAGCAGATCTCTCAGTTTTTTATCGTGAACACCGCCGGGCTGGGGATCAACCTGGCCGTCTTCGGAACGGTCTCAGGGTTCCTCATCCCCCGCATGGGAATGAAGTGGGGCGTAAACATCTCCCAGGTGATCGCTGTAGGGATCGCCCTGTTCTGGAATTTCCTGGCAAACCGTCTCTGGACGTATAACGATGTGCCGTGAAAAGGGAAGTTCAGGAAGGCAGATGGAATCCCGATTCAGGAGGAGGTTCAAATGCTGCGGGTTGAAATCGAATACTGCGCCGTCTGAGGGTATCTCCCCCGAGCGGTCAGGTTGACCGAGGAGCTGCTTAAGGAATTCGAAGGTCAGGTGGCCTCCTGGACGCTCATCCCCTCCAGCGGGGGCGTCTTCGAGGTCCGGGTGAACGGAGAGCTGGTGTTTTCAAAGAAGCAGCTCGGGCGCCACGCAGAAGCGGAGGAGATCCGCCAGGCGCTGAAGGCCCGGCTGCGCTCATAGTCCGGGGA
>CAZQJI010000141.1:1294-1398 GCA_964593475.1 uncultured Bacteroidota bacterium
CCCTCCCCTTCATCGCCCCCGACCCACGGGGAGCGCCCTCACACCGACGAGCCCTGCAAAGACAGGATGGATGAAATAGCCTTCGCTTGTGGCATCCTGCGGGG
>CAZQJI010000142.1:0-1384 GCA_964593475.1 uncultured Bacteroidota bacterium
TGGGCGCAGGTCCATCCTAAAGGGGTGGTCCCACGTTTTGACGTGTACTGAGTAGGTACGGTCAAAAGGAGTACCTCTCCCTCGTGGACCACGGGCCACCCAAGTTTCAAACCCTCATAGGTACGGTCAAAAGTACGGGACAGCTCCCCCAGCCCAGGCCGCCCCCAGAAGCTGTTTCAAACCCTCATAGGTACGGTCAAAAGCTCGAGGCTCTCCTCAAAACCCAGACAGCCTAGACCTGGTTTCAAACCCTCATAGGTACGGTCAAAAGCTGGAGGTGGAAGCGTGAGCGTGAGCGAAGCGGACAAGGGCTAGTTTCAAACCCTCATAGGTACGGTCAAAAGTGGCCCAGAAGGAGGGCGGCACCTGGCTGATCCTGGAGTTTCAAACCCTCATAGGTACGGTCAAAAGGGAGTGGGAGAGTCTGGCGGTGCGCTCCGGGAGGAGGACCCCGTTTCAAACCCTCATAGGTACGGTCAAAAGCAGACCGGGGCGAACCAGTCCCTTCGCCTTCCAGGGAGAGTTTCAAACCCTCATAGGTACGGTCAAAAGCCGGGGGTGCTCGTGGACTTGGCGAGGCTTTAGCTCTGTTTCAAACCCTCATAGGTACGGTCAAAAGCGGAGCGGCTGAGGTGGGTCAAGGTGTACGCTTACCCCGTTTCAACCCTCATAGGTACGGTCAAAAGAAGGAGAAAAGAGGATGAAACCGTACACAAAGAATGTGTTTCAAACCCTCATAGGTACGGTCAAAAGGTAGACCCGAACCCTCCTCCGGGACCGGGCCGTGGGGTGGTTTCAAACCCTCATAGGTACGGTCAAAAGCGGGTGCTATGAGTACGACCCCCTGTGCGAGGCGTGCTAGTTTCAAACCCTCATAGGTACGGTCAAAAGGAGGTGACCCGCCAGGAGTACGAGGCCGCCGTGTTTCAAACCCTCATAGGTACGGTCAAAAGCTACCTGCCGGCGTGGTTGCCGGCGTGGCTCTGAGGGGGGTTTCAAACCCTCATAGGTACGGTCAAAAGTTTTGCACGGACTAGGGCGCGGCCGCAAAACTCCCGGAGTATGTTTCAAACCCTCATAGGTACGGTCAAAAGCCGGCAGGGGCTCACGGCGGGGGCGGAAGAGAACGAGTTTCAAACCCTCATAGGTACGGTCAAAAGTTCTCCCTTTCCACATGCCCCCTCCTACCAGCGCACCCGTTTCAAACCCTCATAGGTACGGTCAAAAGGCGGTGCGGCGCCCTCCCGGGCACCACCACCAGCAACGTTTCAAACCCTCATAGGTACGGTCAAAAGCTGGCGACGCCCTCGCGGAGGAAGGGCGGACGGAGGTTTCAAACCCTCATAGGTACGGTCAAAAGAGCCAAAACGTCGTCCTGCACGCC
>CAZQJI010000143.1:0-1309 GCA_964593475.1 uncultured Bacteroidota bacterium
AAAATATTTTGAGGAAGCATAGATTGTAAGTTCGCAAAATAATTCTTTTACGAACTAATATTTATACTCAGCCATTCTTTTATAAATTTTAAATTTAATTTTTATATTCTTGCCAAATATCTTTTTCAAAAGGAAGATTATTTTATTTTCATTAAATTTTTTGCAAGAAAAGATATCTATAGCTAGATAATTATATTCTGGCCAAGTATGGATTGCAATATGGCTTTCTTGTATAACTTGAATGATAGAATAACCCTCATAAGGATACTTCGGAGATTTTATTTTTTTAACAAATGGCTTCGAAACAGGTGTTGATTTAGTTACTGCTACTAATTTTTGAAGTAAATCTAAAATATTTTTTCTTTTTACCAAAACTTTATAATCAACATTTACAATATCTAATATTAAATTGATACCTACGATTATCTTCTTTGCCATCCATTTTTAAAAATAAAATTCGCAATTGTATTTTTAAAATTTTAACACAAAATTTTAAAAATACAATGTTAGTTGAAAATTGGCACTATGTTATAATAAATATATTAAATAACTAATTTTAGTAATAAGCGGGATTAGTTGAGTGGTTCAACGCCACCTTCCCATGGTGGAGACACGGGTTCAATTCCCGTATCCCGCTTAACAAAGCAATGTTAAAAAACATTCAAATCTATGCCCTGCCCTCAGAAGTTTTAGAAATTTGGCAAAAATTAATTGATAGTGGCCATCAAGCATTTCTTGTTGGTGGCTGCGTTCGTGATCTTTTACTTGATAAAAAACCTAAAGATTGGGATATTACCACTGATGCTTTGCCTGAAGAAATCTTAAAAATTTTTCCTAATGCCTTTTATGAAAATAGATTCGGTACTGTTGGAATTAAAACAAATTCAGAAGATGAAACATTGAAAGTTATTGAAGTTACAACTTTTCGCCAAGAAAAAGAATATCGAGATTTACGCCGACCAGAAGAAGTTGTTTTTATTAAAGACTTAGAAACGGATCTTCAGCGTCGAGATTTTACTATTAATGCCTTGGCTTTAAGTCTTGATGGATCTATTATTGACCTTTTCGATGGTATTAAAGATTTAAAAAAGAAAATTATTAAAACAGTTGGTAATCCTGAACAAAGATTTCGCGAAGATGCTCTAAGACTAATGCGGGCTATTAGATTAGCTTGTGAATTAAATTTCCAAATTGAAACAAAAACTTTTAAAGCAATTCAGAAATTTGCTTATTTAATTCAATATATAGCTTATGAAAGAATCAGAGACGAATTTAATCGAATTATAATGAGCCAAAATGCTGTTTTAGG
>CAZQJI010000144.1:0-1267 GCA_964593475.1 uncultured Bacteroidota bacterium
ACGATAAAAGTATATATAACTTGCCGCCTTTAAATACCTCGCCGTATCACCCACGGCCAAGCAAGAAGTAGCAAAGTTGTATAAATGATAATCCAAAATCTTGGGGTCGTAATCAAAGACTTCAAGGAGGGCATCATAAACCTTTTTGTCGTTCCGTGAAAGCAGGTAATATATCATTTTCTCGTCATGGAAATATCCGAGAGATTTCTTTAAAAACCTTGTAAGGGGGTTTCTGGTTGTGTATCCCTTTACTATGTTCCCCCTACCCTGCATTAAATCCACCTTGGCGATTTCAACCATATTACCGTAATTCCTTTCAAGGGTATCTATAACCTCCCTCATCTGGGCGGTATCTTCATCGCCGTAAAGCCCGAATAATGTGGAATAATCGGCATAAACCCTGTATTCTTTCGGTATTTTACCCAAATAAGCCTTCTTGTAAAACTCCGGGTCTTTATCTTTATAAGCCTTCATAAAGGCGGAAGACTTGTAAATATTCCTCAAATGAGGATACCGGTAAAAATCGTTATCAACGGTTAAAACCGAATCGTAATTTTTCCCATTGTAATGATAGTATGCGTAGCAGTAATCGTAATATATACCGTTTGGGTAATTTTCCCTTAAAAGTTTCAAGATGGTTTTTGTAAGGGTCGTATCTTTCAGGATATAAATGGATATAATACAAGCGGATGTTAAAAACAAACTGTCGCCTTTGTATTTTTGAAGTAAGCGGTTTATTGTATCCCTTAGGTCTTCCTTTTCAACCTTACCGAGGTCGTAGAGGGCATAGGCATAACCGTAAAAAAAGGCAAAATTATCCGGATTTTTTGTTCTCAACTCCCTCATCTTATTATAAAACACCTCCGTAGAGTCCCCGTAAAGGTAATCCACCCTTATGTATTCCGACAATGGGGAGTTTGTCAAAACATACCAAGAGGTATCAACCATTAAACTGTCCTTATCGTCTATAAGGGCGTAGAATACGAAATCACCCTTTACCTCGTATTCATACCTTTCACCCTTTTTAACTGGTATATCCGTAATCTCCACCCTAAGGGGATAACCGGCAAAGTCCGCTACGAGGAGTGTTCCGTTTATGCGGGAATTAAAGAAAACCTTGCCGTCTTTGTATGTGGCGGTTATACTCCCACCACCGCAAGAAGCTAAGGAAAATACCACTATAAGGGGAAACACCCTTTTCATATCGGCGGGGATTATAAGGCAAAACGGTTATATACTGGGTTTTTACTACACCCTTATATTACAT
>CAZQJI010000145.1:0-1265 GCA_964593475.1 uncultured Bacteroidota bacterium
CCGCTTGGGCATGAGGTAGTTCATCACGGTGAAGATGCTCTTCTTGATCTCCCCGGCGTACCTGGTGCCCACGATGAGGACGAGCCTCCTCTGGAAGCTGATCCCCACGAAGACCTCGCTCCTCGTCCCGTCCCGCTCGGGGTCGGCCTGGAAGTAGGGGGCGTGGACCACGGTGAAGCCCGGGCGGAAGGCCTCTACCTCGTCGTCCTCGGGGAAGCGGCGGGGCAGGAGAAACATGTTGCGGGCGAAGAGGGCGTGCCAGGGGCTTTCCGTCACCACCCGCACCGCCAGGCGGTGGCGCTTGTCGGCCCCGGCGTAGAGGTCCTGGACGTAAAGGTCCCGCTCGGAGAGGTGGGCGGCCACCCGCTCGTAGAGGGCCTGGAAGGCCTCGGGGGAGAAGGGCTGGTTCACCTCCCCCCACCAGATCTCCCCTTCCACCTCGGGCTCCCGCACCACGAACTTGTCCTTGGGGCTTCTCCCGGTGTAGGGGGTGGTGTCCACCACCAAGGGCCCCTTGTGGGCCAAAAGGCCTTCTCCCCGGGCCAGGGTGTGCTCCACCAGAACGGGGGAAACCGTGTTCCAAAAAACCTGTTTCTTAGGTTGGATGCCAATATAGTTCAGGCGGTCCATACGGGCCTCCTAAAGTAGAGGATATCACAAGCTATTTCCACGCTTCCACCGCGCCTTCCCCTACCCCTCCTGCCGGAGAAGGGCGAGGGTGAGCCGTTTGCCGAGCTCCACCCCGGGTTGGTCAAAGGCGTTCACCCCCCAAAGCTCCCCGAGGAAGGCGGTCTGCCACATGAGGTGCTGCATGAGCCAGCCCACGGCCTGGGGGGAGACCTGGGAAAGGTAGAGGGCGTAGACCCTTTGCCCCCCTTCGGCCAAAGCCTGGTAGGTGGCCTCGGCCTCGGCCTTGAGGAGGCGGAAGAAGCTCTTGCCGAAGAGGAAGGAGGCGGCCTCGAGGCCCTCCACCTCCGGGATCTCCACGTCCTCGAGGGGGGCCTCCGGGATGACCAGGGCGAGGAGCTTGTCCAGGGGGCCTTCCCGGAAGAGCTGCACCTGGGCGTGCTGGTCCTGGGGCCCAAGGGCGGGGACCGCGGTGGTGCCCACCCTCTGACCCTGGCGGTCCACCTTCCCTAAGGACTCGTCGTGGAGCTGGACGAACCAGCTGGGGAGGTGGCGTAGCCTCTCCGAGTAGACCATGAAGACGTGGACCGGGAGGTGGCGGTGGAGGTGGAGGAGGAGGGCGGTCTTCAGGGGGAGGC
>CAZQJI010000146.1:0-1262 GCA_964593475.1 uncultured Bacteroidota bacterium
TGTTGAGGCGGACGATGTTGCTGAGGCCGATGTAGTAGTTGCTGAACCTTATGCCCACTAGTCTTCCGACAACGTAATGGGCCAGGTCGTGTGTAAAGAACCAGAGGAGAAGAAATGAGATGAGACCTGTGATTAGCCTGCCTCCGGGTATTTGGAGGGGCTGGAGCCAGAGCAGCACATAGGCTGCTGCTATTCCGAGGATTGATATCAGGTTTCCTGCTGTGAGGCTGATTTTGAAGGGGTCTTTATAGGTTGGTTTTTCACCTGCTCCGAGGCTGTGTTTGATGGCTTCGTGTCGGTAGGTGAGGATTTTTTTGAAGAAACGTCCTGCGAAGGGGTTGCTTGACTCGAGAACCATGTCCTCGACTATTTTTGTGCCGCCGTCCGCCGGTGTGGTGGTGATGGTGTGATAGAGTTTTCCGAAGGGGAAGTCAAGTGTCTCGTGGTATTGCTCTGTGCTGGAGCGTTCGATGATGCGGAAACGTGTCTGGTAAAGTTGGCCGAGTAAACGGAACGAGACCGTGTAAACATCCTTGTCCTGTGAAACAAGCTTCATCCCAAGCTCCGTGGGCCAAACCTTTCCCATGTTCTCGACGTTACGGAAAAACTCGTAAACCTCCTCAACCGGCCTCGGCACAACATACTCAAAACGAAAAACCCACTTCACAACCCGCTGAACACCACCACACACTATAAACTTACCCCCACAACAAACTGTCGTAAAAACAGCAGCCACATCCAGCAAATCCACATAAAAAGATATTAACAATCCATGCATCCACAGCACCGTGGCCTCATCCGCAGTATTGCAGGTTATCGGAGAGCCGAAAAATTATAAAAAAGCACGCTACGTTTATGAAAATCAAGCACGTGAGGCCCTGCTCGCCGCGACCGCGGTAGCTGACATCACAGGCGGCGAAGCAATCCTGCTGGCGCCCGAAAGCCTCGTAACATCTCTCGAATCAGACAGAGATGAGGCACGCAAACTCCTCGAAAAACCTGAGATGCTTGAGCAGAAGGTGCTTGAACAACTGGAGAGGATGGGTGAAAACCATCCAAAACCTATGGTGGAAATTTTACCCAGCATAGGAAGCTTCAGTCAACATGAAAAAGGTTGGAGAATAAATGCGCAGGGAAGCTTCGCAGTCATAGAGGCCGCTTTATTTCTCATGATGAGAAAACTCGTCAACGAAGGCAAGAACATCACCATGGTTGTAACGAGCGGCCTCAACATCTACCCCGCGCTAGCTCTGAGAACCCTC
>CAZQJI010000147.1:0-1221 GCA_964593475.1 uncultured Bacteroidota bacterium
CCCTGTAAGAAGGAAGAACCACACAATCACAGCCACAAAGATAGGGCCTTACATCGTTTTTTTGAGGTAGCCGAAAGACCTTTAGCCTGCGAGGGTTTCAGAACAAAGAATCAAAAAACCCTACGCAACCTAAAGGTTGCGGCTACCGAGAAAATCAAAAAAATAAAGAGAGACTCTCCCTCTCCCCTGGCGGGAAAAAGCCGGGGTGAAGTGGGAAAAATGAGGAAAAAACCTTCACCCTGCGAAAAAGCATCAAAGGGGAATCTTCAGGGATTCAATTATCCCCTTTACAATCCTTTCTTTTTCTCCCTCATATTCCCCTTTGAAGATCAGGCGATGGGTGATGACAAAGGGAGAGAGCTCCTTTACATCCTCGGGCAGGACAAAGTCTCTACCATAGAGATAGGCCCTGGCCTTGGCTGAAAGAAGAAGACCCAGGGCGCCTCTGGTTGAAAGCCCAACCTCAAGGTAGGAACTGCTCCTCGTTGCAGAGACTATATCAAGAATGTAGTCAAAAACCTTTTCAGATACATAAATCTCCTTGACCTCCCTCTGCATCCTTAGGATATCCTCAGCCTTGAACACTGCAGAGATTCCGGAGAGCTCCTCTTTGAGGCTACCTCTTTTAAGGATTTCCCTTTCAAGCTCCCGGGGAGGGTACCCAATGGAGATCTTCATCAAAAAGCGGTCAAGCTGGGCCTCAGGAAGCGGAAATGTTCCATAGTATTCAATGGGGTTCTGGGTGGCAATGAGAAAAAAGGGCCTGGGAAGTTTGTGGGTCACCCCATCCACTGTTACCTGCTCCTCTTCCATGGGCTCAAGGAGGGCACTCTGGGTCTTTGGGCTCATGCGGTTAATCTCATCCACAAGCACCAGATTGGCAAAAATAGGACCCTGATGAAACTCAAAGGCCTCAAGCCTTTTGTTGTAAAGGGAGGCCCCGGTAATGTCTGAGGGGATGAGGTCACTTGTCCCCTGAATGCGAGAAAAGGAAAGCCCGAGAACCCTGGCTAAAGAGAGGGCAAGGGTCGTTTTTCCAACCCCGGGCAGATCCTCAATGAGAAGGTGTCCCCTGGCAAGAAGGCAGATGAGGGTAAGCTCAAGGGCCCTTTCCTTACCTGAAAGATATCCTTTAAGGACATCAATAACCCTCTTTAGCTCCATCTAAATCTTTTGCACCCCTTTAATTTGGCATAGAGACCTTAGCAAAATTATAGTTTG
>CAZQJI010000148.1:0-1202 GCA_964593475.1 uncultured Bacteroidota bacterium
CTCTGGACACCTTTTAATAGGACACGAACTTGGATTAGGAGCAGGATCAACAGATTTGCTTATATTAAAAACATGGTCAATGTCAGGAGGAACAGCTACTTTTAGTAAGGCGGTAATTTTAGGTAGTCAAAACGCTGAGAGGGAACCGGTTATAGTAGAACAACCTACATCAACCGATCAATTTAGTTTAAATAAAATACTAATAGGAGCCAACATATATGGTGGTATATGGTTAATAAAATTAGATTCTAATTTAGGAATAAAGAATTCTTTAAATCAAATAGGCTTTGAACCAGGTAGTGGTTTTTATTATTATGACTATAATCCCAATAGTATAAAAGTTTATGATATTAGAAACAGAATAACAGCAAAAATAATTACTAATAATTTAGGTGTTACTAATACTAATTATCAAATGGAAAATCTAAGCTTATCAACAAACCCTGTAGGTCTTAATATCAAATATGTAGCTTATTGTTTTTCAAATCCTGCTACTTCTACACCATCTGAACCAAGAAATCTAAAAGCAATAAATCAAAATACATACAATCAATTAACATGGGATCCTCCTTTAAATGATGGTGGCTCTCCAATTCTTTATTATAAGATTTATAAGTTTACAACAAATTGGCCATTACCTCTATTTCTTGCAACTACAAGTAATTTATCTTTCAATGATACTTCTATAATACCTAATACAACTTATTGCTATAAAGTTTCTGCTGTAAATTCTGTAGGTGAGGGGCCTATGAGTAATGGAGCTTGTGCTACACCATCATCAGGAGGAGGTTCAGTACCATCTGCTCCAACTTTAACAGTTACTCCAGGTAATAGAGCTAATACTTTAAATTGGACAACACCAAATGATGGTGGAAGCTCAATTTTATACTATAAAGTTTATTTAAAATCAGATGGAGTTTACAATTTACTTGCAACAACTTCTCCATCAACCCTTACTTATACTCATTCAAACCTAACACCAAAAGTTCAATATTGCTATAAAGTTTCTGCTGTAAATTCCGTAGGTGAAGGGCCTATGAGCAATGAAGCTTGTGGTACGCCATATTCTTCTCCATCACCACCTCAAAACCTTAGAATTACAGTTAAAAATAGAGCTTTTGATTTATATTGGGATCCTCCTCTAGACAACGGAGGTTCAGCTATAACAGAATATAGAATTTATAGAAAAGAGCAAGGAGGAA
>CAZQJI010000149.1:0-1178 GCA_964593475.1 uncultured Bacteroidota bacterium
TCATCGGCGTCTCCGTGGGCGCCCAGGCGGTGGCCGCGGTGCAGAACAAGCAGGTGGACGCCATCTCCAACGTGGAACCCGCCATCACCCTCTTAGAAGAACGGGGCCTGATCAAGGTCTTAGCGGACACCCGCACCACCAAGGGCACCCGGGAGGTCCTGGGGGGCGAGTACCCGGCGGCGGTCCTCTACACCACCCGGGCCTGGTTGGAGAAGAACCCTGACACCGCCCAAAAGCTGGTGAACGCCATGGTGCGAGGCCTCCGCTGGATGCAGGGGAAGAGCCCCCAGGAGATCGCCGCCGTCTTGCCCGAAGAGTACTTCCTGGGGGACCGGGACCTCTACCTGAAGGTGCTCCGCAACTCCCTGGAGTCCTTCTCCCCCACGGGTCGGTTCAGCGACACCGCGCCCCTAAGACCCCTCACGGTCCTCTCGGCCTTTGACCCCAAGGTGGCCCAGGCCCGGATAGACCTCAAGCGCACCTACACCAACGAGTTCGTGGACCGAGCCCTGCAAAACCTCAGGTAAGATCGCGAAGGAGAAAGGAGGTCGGGAATGAAGCGGCTTTTGACGGCTTTATCCCTTTTGGCCCTGGGCGCCCTGGCCCAGACCTGGAACATGGCCACCCCTTATCCCCCGGCCAACTTCCACACGCAAAACATCCTTCAGTTCGCCAAGGAGGTGGAGGAGGCCACGGGGGGCAGGGTCAGGATCACCGTCCACCCCGGGGGCTCTCTCTTCCCCCACCCACAGATCCTGCCCGCGGTGCGGAACGGGCAGGTGCAGATGGGGGAGGTGCTCATGTCCCTCCTCGCCAACGAGAACCCCCTCTTCAACCTGGACTCCATCCCCTTCGTGGCCACCAGCTACGAGGAGGCGCGGAGGCTTTACCAGGCCCAGCGGCCCGAGGTGGAGAAGTGGCTGGCCCAGAGGGGCGTGGTCTTCCTCTACGCCGTGCCCTGGCCCCCCCAGGGCCTGTACACCAAGCGGCCGGTGAACACCACCCAGGACCTCAAGGGCATGCGCTTCCGCGCCTACAACCCCGCCACGGCCCGGCTGGCGGAGCTTTTGGGCATGACCCCGGTCCAGGTGGAAGCCGCAGACATCCCCCAGGCCTTCGCCACGGGCATCGTGGAGGCCATGATCACCTCCCCGGTCACCGGGGTGGACAGCCAGGCC
>CAZQJI010000150.1:0-1174 GCA_964593475.1 uncultured Bacteroidota bacterium
GGGACGGGGGCCCCCACCGGCGGCAGGATCACCAGTCTCCCCTCTGGGTATAAGGATAACACCAGAGGGCCACCTGCATGATCACGGACTTGGTCCAGGCCTGGTGCATCTTCTCCACGTCCTCGGGGGAATGGCCCTTCTTTGCCAGGAAGGGCCTGATGGTGGAGGTGATGGGGTAGATGAAGGCGATCAGGTAACGCATCGGGATGTGGGGCACCGATCGCACGCCGTCGGTCTGGTTCTTCTTCGTGCGGTGGTGGCGGAGCCCGATCTCCTGCTGGTAGTTCAGCCAGTCCTGGTCATAGGGGCGATTGCAGGTATCCAGGATCCACTGGCCGAAGCGCTGGCGGACGGCCTGGAGGTAGTTCATATCGGGCTTCCCGTCCGGGCCGGAGAAGTAATACACCAGGTGGGGATGGGATCCCACCCAGCTATACCAGAGGTCGAGGATGTCGTCCACCTGGTCCGCCAGGACCTCCCCGGCCATCCGCAGGTAGCGCTCGTCCTCCTCGGTGAACATGGTGGCCTTTTTCAGGTTCTCGAAATCCTCCCGGGTGATCGGGGAACGGGCGACCTCCGCCGTCCCATACGTGTAGCCAGGAATCGTTTGCGCGCTCATGGCTGTGCCTCCTCTTGTGGAAAGATAGGGATCCCCGGGACCCGGATAAGGGAAGCCCGAGGTTACGGGACTACGTTCAACGTGCCGCGCAGATGGATGTTTTGCGGGTGAAGCTGGCACCAGATGGTGAAGGCGCCGATCTTATCCGCTTTGAAGGTGATGGTCTTGGTCTCTCCCGGCTTGATCACCTCGTGGATGTTGAAGGGATCGATGGAGAACCCCTCGCTGATCGGGGACTTGTTGGTCACCCGGAGGGTGACCTCCGTCCCGGCGGGGATCACAATATCATTTGGAGAGTTGATCACATTGAAGGCACGGACGTTCTTGATGGTGACACCTTCGATGGTGGCCTCCGGGATGGTGGTATCGAAGGCTTCGATCACGATGTCATAGCTTAAGGATCGTGGGCGGCTGGCGCTGGGAGCGCACGCGGCGAAGAGCAGCGCCCCAAAGGCCAGCGCGGCGAGAAAGCCGGCGCTGAACTCCCAGAGTGCGCGTCGCATGGGTCCTCCTATAAGGGTTTGTGCTATGTCATGGGTAAGATGGGGTTTGGGG
>CAZQJI010000151.1:0-1166 GCA_964593475.1 uncultured Bacteroidota bacterium
GCGCCCGCAAGGGGAGATTTACCACGAAACGGAGATGTGGGTAAAGTCCTGGCTAAACCTCTTGACATAGCCCGATGTCTGGGTACAATTAATTTGGGTCGGGAAAAAAAGAAACCTCTCCCAAGCTCTTACAGTAGCCATTCCCGGCTCGGTAGGAGGTGCGTTATGCGGAAAGGGTGGTTCGGCCTTCTGGCTCTACTAGTCTTGGCAAGCAGCGCCTTGGCACAGCAACGGCCCCTCGTGGTAGGAGTAAGCTGGGCCAACTTCCAGGAGGAGCGCTGGCGCCGGGACGAGGCGGCAATCAAGGAGCAACTGGCCAAAATGGGTGCCCAGTATGTGAGCACCGATGCTCAGAGCTCTGCGGAAAAGCAACTTAACGACATAGACAGCCTCATTGCTCGGGGAGTGAACGCCCTCATTATTCTGGCGTGGGACAAGGACGCCATCCTTCCGGCGGTGCAGAAAGCGCGGGCAGCTGGCATTCCGGTAGTGGGATATGATCGGCTCATCGCTGATCCTTACGCCTTTTACATCTCCTTTGACAACGTGGAGGTTGGGCGTCAGCAGGCACGAGCTGTGTACCAGGTGCGGCCCAAGGGCAATTACGTTTTCATTCTAGGCTCTCCTACGGATCCCAACGCCGACCTCTTACACCAGGGGCAGCTGGAAGTTCTACAGCCCGCTATTAACCGTGGAGACATAAAGGTTGTGGGAAAGCAGTACACCGAAGGATGGCGGCCTGAGATTGCCCAGCGAAACATGGAGCAGATTCTGGCTGCTAACCGTAACCGGGTAGACGCAGTGGTGGCTTCCAATGATGGCACGGCAGGTGGGGTAATTGCTGCTTTGGCAGCCGTGGGCCTGGCGGGGAAGGTTCCTGTTTCTGGCCAGGACGGGGACTGGCCTGCCTTGAACCGTGTAGCCCGTGGGCTACAGACGGTGAGCGTTTGGAAGGATGCTCGGGAACTGGGTCGTAAGGCGGCAGAGATCGCGGTACTTTTGGCCAGAGGGACCCGTCCCGACCAGATACCAGGCGTTCAGAAGTTCCGCGTTCCAGGGGATCCTCGAGGGACCGTGGTGAACGCTGTTCTCCTCAAGCCCATTCCCATCACCCGGGACAACCTAAATGTCGTCCTCGAGGATCCCCTGGAACGCGGAACTTCTGA
>CAZQJI010000152.1:0-1162 GCA_964593475.1 uncultured Bacteroidota bacterium
ATATTGGTGCTTTAGAAATTTTCGGTATTAAAATAATTTCTTCTGATCCTTTTGAGCTTAGTAAATTCGTGTTGGGCTAACCTTTTGAGGTTTTTGACGATAAATATTAAATGGAGTAAAAAACAAAAAGATAAGAAAAGCAATTGCTATAATCCAGATTAAGATTTTTGTTATTTTGTCCATATTTTATTAAACGCGGACAGCTGCAGAATATATTTCTACCCGGATGCAAAACGGATAAAGCTACCCGGATATAAACCGGATAAGACACCCGGATTTAAACCGGATATTATATCCAGTTGATCATCCGGTAACTAAATCCGGTAGACATCCGGGTAATAATATTATCCGGTAATCATCAGGGTGATATATCCGGTTAATTATCCGGGTAATAAAAATATTTCAGCAGCTGCCTATGTTCCCAATAAATAAATTATACTTTAATCACCACTGGAATAACAACTGGTCTTCTTTGGGTTTTCTTAAATAAAAATTCCGCGATTTCTTCTTTTAAGTTATATTTTATTTGCTCTTCCTGAATTATAGGCGATTCATCACCTAAAAATCTAACATTTCTTTCAATAATTTTCTTGATCAAATTCCTGACTTCTTTTAAAAGCTCCTTAGATTCCCTTAAATAAACAAAACCTCGTGAAATTATATCTGGACTTGTTCTTAATTGGCCAGTAGCTGAGTCAATTGTTGCAATAACAACAAAAATGCCATCACGAGCTAAATTCTGTCGATCACGAATAACAACTTCTTCTACATCCCCAACTCCTAAACCATCAACATATACAATATTAGCCGGTACTTTTTCATGACTAACAAAAATTTTTTCAGGTGTCATTTTGACAACTTGCCCATTTTGAGCAATTAAAATCCTTTCAGGTGACATACCCAAATTAAGACCTATTTCTTCAACTGCTTTTAACATAAAATAATGACCATGAACAGGCATTAAATATTCAGGTTTAACTAAATTAATAAACAAACTAATTTCATCAGCAAAAGCATGACCTGAAGCATGTATATCCATCATCTGATAATGATAAATTTTTGCTCCTTGTTTTTGTAAATCATCTTTTAATTCTTGTATTACTCTTTCATTACCTGGGACAATTGAAGAAGAAAAAATAACTGAATCGCCAGGAATAATTTT
>CAZQJI010000153.1:0-218 GCA_964593475.1 uncultured Bacteroidota bacterium
GACTATCATTTTACCTTACCCCCAGTTTTTGTTTTGTGTGAATCGAACCTGTGAGGGATTGAAACTGCGATAATCATTTTAATAACTCCGTTTTGTTTTTGTGTGTGAATCGAACCTGTGAGGGATTGAAACAAAAAATCACAAACCGTTGTGATTGCAAGCAAATTCAGTGTGAATCGAACCTGTGAGGGATTGAAACGAACAAAACCCTGTAAATC
>CAZQJI010000153.1:228-1162 GCA_964593475.1 uncultured Bacteroidota bacterium
CCGTTGGTGTGAATCGAACCTGTGAGGGATTGAAACATGATAGGAACATTAAAAGAATTAGCTACTTTTTTAACCGTGTGAATCGAACCTGTGAGGGATTGAAACATATAACTTGTAAATGCTTCAATTATCTCTTCTGCGTGTGAATCGAACCTGTGAGGGATTGAAACTAGCTTTTATAGCGGGACCTTTATGGAATACCCACTCGGTGTGAATCGAACCTGTGAGGGATTGAAACCCCCTTTTACGTAAGCGCTCCTTCATCGCTTACCTGGGTGTGAATCGAACCTGTGAGGGATTGAAACTCTACTTTCATATTTCGTATCCCCATATTTGTTTTTAGGTGTGAATCGAACCTGTGAGGGATTGAAACTAATCTTATCAATCTGTTTTGGGATTGACCTAACATACGTGTGAATCGAACCTGTGAGGGATTGAAACGACATTGACAGAATGGCTTTAGTTAATATGATAAGGTGTGAATCGAACCTGTGAGGGATTGAAACTTTTCTTTATATTCCCATTTTTTACCTAATTTCAATATGTGTGAATCGAACCTGTGAGGGATTGAAACGACAAGTAACTGACGTTTTCGGAGCTATATCCAATGGTGTGAATCGAACCTGTGAGGGATTGAAACTTTTAATCACCATTTTTAACCTCCTATTTTTTTTAATGTGTGAATCGAACCTGTGAGGGATTGAAACATAATAGTGAGATTAAAATAAGTAGCCACTTTTTTAAGTGTGAATCGAACCTGTGAGGGATTGAAACATGAAACCATCTGTCCCAAACGTATTAACTAAATACTGTGTGAATCGAACCTGTGAGGGATTGAAACGGCCAATTATAAAATGGCCAGGAACTTTTTCCTGTTCCGTGTGAATCGAACCTGTGAGGGATTGAAACTAGCCTATCACCGCTTCGCGGGGCA
>CAZQJI010000154.1:0-1146 GCA_964593475.1 uncultured Bacteroidota bacterium
CCACAGCCGAAGCATACTTCAAAATCACCGAAAAAGGCGTAGAAGACCTCCAAGAGACAAAATAACACCATTATATTCCAACACACCCCAATCACTACCTTATATTATGCACCATAGAGAGTATATTGTGAAGAAAATTTTTCTGTTCTTAGCCGCGTTAGCCCTACTATTGTCCACCCCAGCTGCTCTATCGGAAAACAAGATTTCATACTTCGGGTTTTATGGTGGTGTTGACAGTAACAACCGAGTAATTAACCCAGCCACCATAATGGTGGACGGCGAGCCGGTGGGTTTTTACACCACAGCCAACCCCCGCGCCTACTTCTACGTAGAGTTTGAAACAATACAGTCACCCTATGAGCTAACCCTCAAATGGGTTGACCCCGATGGAAAAGAAACGCTGTCGACGATTAAGCGAACACAGCCCGGTGTGCTGAGCAACGTTTGGTTCTGGTGGTCCCTAGTGTTATCGGAGAACTCGACACCCGGAGTCTGGGAAGTTGTCCTATACAACAACAACGAGCCGCTGCTCCAGTCAAATTTCATCCTCCAGACACCCCAAAACATAGTCGACAGACTCAGCCAGCTCGTCGACGAGAATGATAGGCTTTCATCAGAGCTTGAGAAATCCACGGCAGAGATTGAAAGGCTTGGAGACGAACTAAGCAAAGCATCGGCCCAGGCTGAGCGTCTCCAATCTGAGAAAACCCAGCTCCAGAACGACTTGGCATCAGCCAGAGAAAGCCTGAACAAGGCATCAACAGAGCTCGACCAAGTTAAGACAAACAACAAACAGTTGACTGAGCAGCTTAACGCCGTGAAAAACTTGGTGTCCAGCCTCGAGCAGCAGCGCATGCTGTTGATAGCGTTAACCATAGTTGTAGCGGTGGCCGCTGTCGCGGTAACATCCATTATATCCAGACGTAGAAAACAGCTCCCGCCTCCACCGTCAGCCTGAAAAAAGGGTTAACTCTCTTCCTTTTTATTGAAATTTTTTCATCTTGACTATGTGGATTGGCTCCTTTACTAATCCGTAGGTCAGCACGTAGGTGTCTCCCGGCTCTGCCAGCCTCTCCTCCTCCAGCTTTTTTTCCAGTTTCTCCAACCCCTCCGCATAGCTTTGTGCCTCTAAGAGAAGAGGTGTAA
>CAZQJI010000155.1:0-1145 GCA_964593475.1 uncultured Bacteroidota bacterium
GCGGGCGTGGCGGGCTGAGCGCAGGCGGCCAGAAGCAAAGCGGGGATCAGGAGCAGGGCAACCAGAAGGAACCATCGCCGTTGCGAAATCATCGTCCACCTCCCTTTCACAGCGGGCGGACATGCGGGTTAAACAGGGGGAAGGCCGATGGCGTCCCGGCTCATGAAACGTTTCCACTTTCGTATTGTAAGAGGATCCATCGGCCTGTCAAGCGCTTTCAGGACCTCATGGGGTCAGATGCCTTCGAACAGCCGCTCGACATCCACCACCAGATCGGGGATTAAACGACTGCGGAGCTTTCCGATCCCCCGTGCCCGGTCCACCGGGATCAGGCGTTCTCCCTCGCGCGCATAGAGCTCAACGGTTCGGGAATCCGGATCCACCACCCAGTATTCCTGCACACCGGCCGCCTCGTAATCCAGCCGTTTCTCCCACAGATCCATCCGTGCTGTGGAAGGCGAGAGGATCTCCACGATGAGATCGGGCGCTCCCTCGATGTGCGTCTCCCGCAATCGGTCCTGATGCTCTCGCAGCACGACCATCAGGTCGGGCTGATATACGGTGTCCTCGGAGAGCTTCACGTCCAGCGGCGCATAGTAAACCTCCCCAAGCTCGCGCTGAAGCACGGCCTCTACCAGAAGCAGCTCGAAGCGCAGGGAGAGCAGCTGGTGGATGCGGGAAGGAGAGGGACTGGGCATCGGAACCCCCCGAATCAGGATCCAGTAGCCTGGCTGGCTCTCCGCCCACCGGCGGAAATCCTCATAGCGGGCAAAGCGCAGCCCCAGATGAATGGCTTCCATCATCAGCCTCCTTCCGACGAGGGAGAAGAAGCCCAGAAATCCGCAGGGCATAAGTTTTCGATTCCCTTCTGTACTCTACCACAGAACCTGGATTCCGGGCGCATCCCTCTCTCCTCCCTGTCGCCCGGGGAGCCACAAGGGGAGGAGGAAACTGTCCCATTGAGAAGCCCGCGGCGCAACCCCATCGATTTGCGAATTGCAGTATAATCTTGGGAAATCTTTCACGGAGCCAGGGAGATGGGGGAGGGGCCGGCTCGCTGGATTTCGTTCACCCATGTTTTTCTGGATTGTGATGGGACCCTGGTCCGGGTGGAGGGGATTGTGGAGCTGGCCCGGCTGCGGGGC
>CAZQJI010000156.1:0-1030 GCA_964593475.1 uncultured Bacteroidota bacterium
GCCAGATAAACCTGTGATTTTGATAATGAATATAGCCTTTGGAAATCTTAAAATATACCATGAGGTGTTTTCTTGCTTAATGGATATAAAAGGGAGTTTTCAAGGTGTAGTTTTATGTGGAGAGAACGAGAAACTTTATAAAAAGGTTGTTGTATACAAAGACAAACTTGTTCCGCTTTTTGGTAAGGTGGATATTGCAGAATTGATGAGCGTGTCTAACATACTTATATCAAAGTCAGGGGGAATAACCACATCCGAAGCTTTGAGCATGGGTTTGCCCATCATATTTTATAAACCTGTACCTGGGCAGGAAATGCACAATGCAGATTATGTCTCAAGACATGGAGCTGGCGTAATAATAAAGAGAAGGGAGGAGCTGAAAAACCTATTGAACATTTTATTGGAAAATCCAGAGCTGTGTATGAAGATGAGGGAAAAGGCTAAGGAGGTTGGTAAACCGTACGCCGCAAAGTATGTAGCCAAATATATAAGTGATGTACTCCGGAAGCTATAGAAGATAAAATTACAAGGATCTCAAAGGGTGTGAAGGACAGACTCACTCTAAAAATGTTTACTGATAGGACAAGTATGACAAACATATACTGCAACAAAGTGGTGACTTTACCAAGAGGGGAGGTCTTCGCCTTCATATTTCTCTTGAGTGACAAAAGGGACATATAGAAACCAAGTGGTGAAAGTAGAATGTCCTGACCTATAATTAGGAGAGGAATAAATTTGCTTATATTCCTATCAAGAGGAGAGAAGTATACACCTATAAGGGATAAACCCATAAATACTCTGTCGGATACAGGATCTATAAAGACACCATACTTACTTTTCCCATATAACTTAGATAAGTATCCATCAAAGAAATCGCTTAAAGCACCAAAAATAAAAATTACAAGAGAAAGTGAGAAATAACCTTTTAGAAGTGTAAAGGTTAAGATAAAGGCTATGGGTATGCGCAAAAGGGATATTATGTCCGCTTTACTGGCTTTAAATAGCAATGGAGTAGAAATCCTTCACAATT
>CAZQJI010000156.1:1040-1144 GCA_964593475.1 uncultured Bacteroidota bacterium
TACATACACAAGCACACAAGTTAAAGTCCTCCACCCACTACCAGCATTAAAAAGGAGGATGTCAACTTTTTCGTATAAAAGCACCCCTCCGAGGAGGAGGGGTA
>CAZQJI010000157.1:0-1122 GCA_964593475.1 uncultured Bacteroidota bacterium
GCTCGCCATCAGAAGTAATACAATAAACATGATAATCTTTTTTATCTAAAATTCCAGCATAAGCAATGCCGATTGCTTGAGAAATTCCTTCACCTAAAGGGCCAGAAGAAGTTTCCACTCCTGGAAGTGTTGTTCGATGAGGATGACCTTGAAGACGAGTATTAATTTTTCTTAATGTTTTTAATTCTTCAACTGGAAAATAACCAGCAAGCGCCATAGCAACATAACGAACAGGACAAATATGACCATTAGATAAAATTAATCGATCTCGATCAGGCCAATCAGGATTTTTAGGGTCATGACGCAAAATATGAAAATAAAAAGCTGAAAAAATATCAGCCATTCCCAATGGTCCAGCAGAATGACCAGAACCAGCCTCCAACAGCATATCAATAATTAATTGCCTTATTTCATTAGCCTTTTCTTCTAAAAATTTTAATTTTTCATCATGGAGTTCTTCAATCATTATTTATAATTATAAACAAAATGGATTTTTAATTTTAATTTCACCAACTTCTTCATCACTTAAACCGCAATATAAAATATAATCTCCGTTCTCATCTTTTATTAATCCACCGGGGAAGACTACATCTTCTAATCTTTTTTCTTTATAAGGACCGGGCGGAAAATTTTGTCTTTGAGCAATAAGGATTAAATTTCTAATTTGGAAGTTTTTTCTATTAAAAATAAAAGTTATAGCTGAGTAATGTAAATTATCATTGTCATCTTTAGAGGCTAAGTGAGCTAAAACGCCGAGATTGCTTTCATCTAAAGAAATAATCTCATTACTTCCTACCCACTCATTTTCATTTAAAGGCAAGCTTATTAATTTACCTTGATTATAAATATTTTCATCTTTAAGATAATCAAGATTATTAATTTCTAAATAACAAATTCTACCTCTTAAAAATTCTCCACCCTGCGGTCTGGTAAAAACTCCAAATCCATTATCAAGTTCAACAATTCTTATATCTTTCATCATTAATGGTCCTTGAGCAAATGGTTTTTGAGGATCTAAATTAAAGAAATTTCTGCCATAATAAAAAATTGTTCTCAAAAATTTTACTTTTTTATTTTCCCACTCAACATAAACTCCACCAAATAAAATACCATCTTTTAAAA
>CAZQJI010000158.1:0-1094 GCA_964593475.1 uncultured Bacteroidota bacterium
TAGCGGATGAAAGCCCATCTTTGAGCGCCCTTAGGCTTTGTGAAAAACTTGTAGAGAAAGCAGTTCAACAGTAGAAACTTCATCTAAAAACTTCCAAAGCAGGAATAAAAAATAATGAATGCCAATTTTAAAACAGTAAAGTTAATGACTCTTAAAATCCATGATAAAATATTTAATTAATGGCAATAATAACTATTTCCTATAAAGTTATAAGCTATAAAGTGTTTGTAATTGGTTTATGGAGGGTGCTAACAGAGCGTTTAAATGTAATTTCCTCCTATTGGCGTATAGGGACTCACTTATGGGATGGGGGTATAGCTTATGCCGTGCCATAGATTGTTTTGTAATACACCTTTAAGGAGAAGGATATATCTAAGTTTGTTCATTTCCGTTTTATCGTCTCTTGTTATATCCTTTAGTTTACTTTATTTTATATCTTCTAAGCATATAGACCGCAGGATTAGGGAAACGTATGAGCTTATATACAAAAATTATAAGGAAATAGTAAATCATGAAAGAGAAATGCTCAAGTATCTTAATGAAGATGGTTTTATAAAGGGGACATATTTCTTCAAAGAAAGGCTTAATAAAGATCACTGTAATGGAGGACAATATTATAAAGTTCTACCTTTTGGGCTTTATTATGGCTTGGAGAAAAAACATTACAATGAATGTTATTTTATTGGTATAAAGGTTGAGGAAGTTTTAAAACTTATGAAAAATTCCGTAGGTGTAGATTGGGTAATATACTATAACAAGGACATTTTAAAAGATATTCTGGATGGGTCTATTGATAGCTTTATGAGAGGGAAAATAGTTATAGGGAATACGGTGATTGATAAGTTTTCGGACCAAAAGGTTTTTTATATTCCTCTTGATGTTAAAGGCTATATGCTTTATGGCGATTTAACCGAAAAAAATCTTCTTGTAGAAGTTCCACTTATAGGTATGAATGACCTTCCTATTGGAAAGATAATACTTATAAAAGACGTATCCAATATATATAGAGAAACGTATTTTATATTTGTAGCACTTGCTATATACTCTCTGTTGGTCTTTTCCTTCTTGGCCTTTATGCTCTTTAGGATAGCTTC
>CAZQJI010000159.1:0-1044 GCA_964593475.1 uncultured Bacteroidota bacterium
CCATAACCTTTAATCCACTCTGTTGAAGTTCTTTTACTTTGTCAACTTTTTCTTGTGGTAAAACTTCAGCAAAATATTCATCAACTTTCAATTCTTTAGCAACTTTTTCAGCAACTTCTTTTTTATCTCCAGTTATCATCATAACTTTAATTCCGAGTTTATGTAATTCTTCAATTGCTTTTTTAGATTCTTCTCTGATTTCATCTTCTAAAATAATTACTCCTATAATATTTTTCTCCAGATCAATTAAATAACTAATTGTACCAATTGTTTCTATTTGAGGAGGTTTAATATTTAATTCTTTCAATAAATTATCTCCACCTAAATAATAGACTTTGTCATTAATTTTTCCTTTTATTCCTCTCCCTGACAAGTTTTCAAAATCTTCAACTTTTAAAATTTTAATATTTTCTTCTTTTGCCTTTTCTAGAATTCCTTGAGAAATAAAATGAGAAGAATATTGCGAAAGAGAGGCAGCAACTTGTAAAATGAAATCTTTATCGTTTTGAGTTATTACTTCCTTGATTTTAAATTTTCCTGTTGTAAGAGTGCCAGTTTTGTCAAAAAGAACTATATTTACTTTTCTTGCTAATTCCAATTGCAAACGATTACGAATTAAAAAACCATTATGAACTGCTAAAGATGTTGAAATAGCAACTACTAAAGGAACAGCAAGCCCTAAAGCATGTGGGCAAGCAATAACTAAAACTGTGACTAATCTTTCTAAGGCAAAAGCAATATCTTTTTGTAAAATTAACCAAATAATAAAACTTAAAGAACTAACGCTAAGAGCAATAAAAGTCAAATATTTTGCAAAAACATCAGCTAAAACCTGGAGCTTTGATTTTGATTTTTGGGCTTCTTGAATCAGTCTTTTTATTCCTGCTAAAAATGTTTCTTCACCAATTTTAGTCACTTTAATTTTTAAAATTCCATCGCCATTAATTGTTCCAGCAATAACTTCAGAGCCGACTTCTTTTAAAACAGGTTTACTTTCACCAGTAATCATACTTTCATTAACTTCTGATCTTCCTTCAATCACAA
>CAZQJI010000160.1:0-1038 GCA_964593475.1 uncultured Bacteroidota bacterium
TTTCTCATGCCTAACCTTTTTGCTCCCTATTTCCTAATAGTTGACTCCTTTTTTTTGTTTTTTTATTTTATTTTTTTTATGTTGTTCGTTCTAACCAATCCACTTATCTTTCAATTCTGTTTCAATCCCTCATAGGTAGGCTCGCAACATTATAATGTAGAGAGTAGGACAATTTTTATAAGGATGTTTCAATTCCTTATAGGTAGGCTCGCAACACTTCCGGTGCCAGTTGGTGGGCCTCCGGTTGTCTAGTTTCAATTCCTTATAGGTAGGCTCGCAACTTATTTACTTTTAACAAACTTTTTATTTTTGTCAAGGTTTCAATTCCTTATAGGTAGGCTCGCAACCCATCTCTCCTGAAAACTTTTCAATTCCTCTTCATCAGTTTCAATTCCTTATAGGTAGGCTCGCAACAATGTATAAGGGATGATATTTTTCTATGGCTATTAAAAGTTTCAATTCCTTATAGGTAGGCTCGCAACCCTCTGGAAAAACCTCCACTACAATGTCTTCAAAGTGTTTCAATTCCTTATAGGTAGGCTCGCAACTCCTAAGCCACAACAAACTATCCTTCTCTAAAGGAAAGTTTCAATTCCTTATAGGTAGGCTCGCAACAACTGAGTTTTCGACAGGATCAGATTTTGTGGTTGGTTTCAATTCCTTATAGGTAGGCTCGCAACGAATGATAAGCTGTAGTGGAGCTGGAAATACTTCGTACAGTTTCAATTCCTTATAGGTAGGCTCGCAACTTTTGATAACCTTATACTTCCCAAGTTTGACCATGTGGGTTTCAATTCCTTATAGGTAGGCTCGCAACATAAGAAGGATGAGCAGTCCAAGACCTGTGATGCTGTTTCAATTCCTTATAGGTAGGCTCGCAACTGTTAACCTCAATAGCAACCTCCACCATCGGAACAAGTTTCAATTCCTTATAGGTAGGCTCGCAACTGGAGATGTATAGTAGCTCCTTATCTTAAAGGATGGTTTCAATTCCTTATAGGTAGGCTCGCAACATAAGGGACGATATTTTCGGCCTGA
>CAZQJI010000161.1:0-1021 GCA_964593475.1 uncultured Bacteroidota bacterium
CGTGGAGGGAGATCTGTGTGTTGATCCGGTAGGTTGGCAGCGATAATCTTTCCCAAACGAGTTTGAATCATTCGTCATCGTTTTTTGCTTCTGCAATCCATATTTGTTCAAATACTATGTCGAACACACTTCCTCCGGAACAACTAATCCTGTGATGAAACAGTTTGTTTTGTGCTGGTCTTACAATCATGGAAGAACCTTGGATTTCAGTCCAATCAAGTATAACCTCTCGAGGAGAGTAGTCTGCGTTAATGTCTATTTTCGCCCTGAAGACTCTCCGGAATTCAACATCTACTATAGACGAATTAATTCCCCGATCGATCAATGCACTTCGGTCTTCTTCTGGATTAATCTCCGTTCGTAAACGGAGTGACACTTCGCCATTTCTCTTCCAATGCAAAGCCAAAAAATGAATCTCAGCATCATGCCAGAGCCAAGATGTAAGATTCATATCGTCTAATCGAATAAGCATGGGTTAACTCTCTTCTAGGCACGATAGGTACAAGTTTGGATTATGCTCGTCTATTATACTGTAAAACCACAATTCGTTGCCTACTCTTCCTTAGTGTCATCTGGATGGGGAGCATCAGAATCAAAAGGTGTATCAGGATCGAGATGTTCCTTCCCACCATAGTGGTGTACATGATCTTTTCCTCTCCATCCAGGATTACCAGGCTCCGCCTTATCATGCCTCCAATACTCTCTAAATTTCCCGCCTGGACCGTCGTATTTGCCCCAACTCCCAGGCCTATGCGGATTCTGTACAAGGCCTGGGGGTGGGGTGATAGAGCTTCCTTTACCTTTAGAATTTGCCTGATAATGATTGTTGTAAATCTTGACACCAGCATCAACCAGCAGATATCCACTGTATGCCAAGATCGCTACACCAGTTGCTACCAAGAGCACTTGTCCGACACCCGGGACGAAATACAGCAGTCCCGCAGTAGCAAAATGCCCCGTCGGATCGGTATACCGCAGGGGATTATTCTGGACATAGGCGTAGCGATTGAGCGCCTGCGGA
>CAZQJI010000162.1:0-1000 GCA_964593475.1 uncultured Bacteroidota bacterium
GCCCGGGTCCTCCCCCTCCTCGTGGGGCGGCGAAGCCCGGAGCTCGGGGAGGCCCTGAAGGTGGTCCTGCGGGACTTCCCGGGCCTTCTCGTCCTCGCCGTGGACCTCTCCCACGTGGGGCCCCGCTTCGGGGACACCCCCCTCACCCGCACCCTGGCGGAGGAGGCGAGGAGGCGAGACCTGGGCTTTCTGGAAAGGCTCGCGGAAGGGGAGCCGGAGGCCGCCCTCGCCCTCCTCGGGGCAAACCCCACCCGCATAGACGGGGTGGAGGTGGTGGCAAGCCTCCTCCCCCTCCTCCGGGGACGGAAGGGGAAGGTCCTGGCCCACCGCCTGGACCTCGAGGCCCCCACCCTAAGCGCCGTGGGGGCGGGCACCCTGGTCCTCTAACCAGGGCCCCAGATTTGGAACCGCACGAAGGGCCGGGCGCCGGGCCGCCCAGCCCCTCTCGTGAGGTGCGCCCGGGCCCCTTTTAAGCCCTTCCCCCTATTCGGAAAGGGCCCGGAAAGTGGGTGGGAAGGCGCGCCGGGGCCTGCGTGGAAGCCTCCTAGCGCGAGGGGTACAGGCCTTCACCCACGACAAAGGGGTCGCTTGACAGGCAAGACAGTATCAATCCCCTTACGGGGCTCAATCCTTTGCAACTTCAGGTTCAAGCCGTAGTAAAAGGCCTCTCTAGATAGAGAGTATCAATCCCCTTACGGGGCTCAATCCTTTGCAACTGGCGTGGGGAGTTTATGTTATAGGCCTCTTTTTAATTGGTATCAATCCCCTTACGGGGCTCAATCCTTTGCAACTTCAAAGCTTCTACCGCCATGGTGATGTGCTTGCAGGCGTATCAATCCCCTTACGGGGCTCAATCCTTTGCAACTCAACTGGCGCTCCCTCCTTCGCCAGGCGGTCCGCAAGGGTATCAATCCCCTTACGGGGCTCAATCCTTTGCAACGGCACCCCCCCTAAGAACCCCGTCCTGGACGCCGCCGCCAGAGGGGGGTTTGTGAGAAAG